>WNDP01000002.1 GCA_009912575.1 Acinetobacter bereziniae | reverse complement strand
AAACTAAGATGCATTGCATCAAATTATTAGGCGATAAACTCAGTGCTAGGAACTTTCAAAGCCAAGTCAATGAGGTACATGCCCGTATAGCTATTTTAAATAAATTTACAGAATTAGGCCGACCTCATACTCAAGTTGTCACTTAAATTTGAGGCGCCTAGGAGAACTTTGCCTTTAAATCCTTTATGCAACAAAGCCGCTTCAAATTATGCTTTAGTTAAGGACAAATATATCCAACCATATTGGGATATGGATATACTTATTTATGATTTTAAAAAAATCGATATCTTTAATCATATTATTCTTGATTTGCCAAATAGTTATCCAATTTATCTTATAGATCCCGAAATAATGGTTAATTTTAATAAAAAGTTAGCAAAAATAGATATCTATATGCCATGAAATAGAGGAACGTATCGAATTTATGGCGGCAAGCGAAGAAGAGGATAATGGTGTAGCAAGCGTTATTGCTGTTGGATACGATTTAGAGAAAGATGAAACATTGTATGCTGAAGCGAATTGGGTATTAATCGAAAGAATTGCTGATGATGGTGGTTCAGCAGAAATGATCCAAATTGACAGTTTAAAAGGTTTTGCAGAACAAATTTGCCCAAGAACAGCATATTGCTAGAGTCCAGAAAACAAATCTCAACCTTGTTATTTTGGACATGGAGAAATTTTTACAAAAATTGAAAATAGTGATTGAGGGGTAAACGATTTGGTATTTAGAATTCACCAATAAGCAACATTAACATATCTTAAGAGCTTAAACGGAAATACTGACCACGATGCTGGTTAAGATCAACCTTCATTCATTCCATTTTATCTAAGCTTGTCCAATCTATCTTTTCACTCTTATGTTAATGGGGTGTTGTGATTTGTTTCGTATTGTTTTTGACTTTATAGGTTCTGTTATACTCAGGGCGCAAATCTTTCCTCGAAAGGGGAAGTAATAAAAGTGCCTAAGCAATTTGATTATTCATTTTTGGTCTGTAGTGATCAGTATCGTCTTTATCTGAGAGTTCTTAATAGCAAGCTTCGGCTTACAAAGGGCAGTGATGCGCTTTGGTTTATTATTCTCCATGATCATTTTGCTGTTTATGTTTGGCTTAGCCAATACACTCAAACAGGATCAATTTAATCCTCTAGCAATGCGAGTGATCACGAAGCTAACTCAGTTATCACATCACGACATCACTGAAAAATCAGAAACATTTTAAATTGGGCAAATAACTTTTGTTTTTCATTTTCTATTCAGATATTTATTTTCATTGATTGAGCGATGGAAAGACGTTGATGAGTATTTTCTTTTTCTTCTCTAACTCCCTGAGGATTGTATGGCAACAGATAATCCAAGAGCAGTTGATGATGCTGCATTAGCAAATAAAGACCATTTAAATCGTGTGGTCTTTTATATTTCAGCTCTACTTATTTTAACATTTGCACTTGTTACGATTTTATTTAACGAATTTGCCAATCATTTATTGAATGTCGTGTTGGCTTGGGTCAGTGATAAATTCAGCTGGTATTATTTATTAGCTGCAACATTGTATTTAGTCTTTGTGATTTTTATCGCTTTCTCACGTTATGGCGATATCAAACTTGGCCCAAAGCACTCGAAACCTGAGTTTAGTCTATTGAGTTGGTCTGCGATGCTGTTCGCTGCTGGAATTGGCACCGACTTAATGTTCTTCTCTGTTGCAGAGCCGTTATCGCATTATATGAATCCACCCGTAGGTGAAGGACAGACTTATGAAGCCGCACGTCAGGGCATGGTTTGGACATTATTCCACTATGGCTTAACAGGGTGGGGGATGTACGCTTTGGTGGGGATGGCATTGGGATATTTTAGTTACCGCTATAATTTGCCATTAACGATTCGTTCTGCACTCTATCCAATCTTTGGTAAAAAAATTGATGGCCCTATTGGGCATACTGTTGATATTGCTGCCGTGATCGGTACGATCTTTGGTATTGCTACCACCTGTGGTATTGCAGTAGTTCAGATCAATTACGGTCTACATGTGCTGTTGGATATCCCAGAGAATCTCTGGATTCAGATTGCGCTGATTTTAGTCGCTGTGATTGTGACCATTATTTCGGTGACAGCAGGGGGAAATAAAGGCATCAAGGTCCTGTCGGAAATTAATATCTATGCCGCAATTGGATTAATGCTCTTTGTATTGTTCCTAGGAAATACCGAATTTCTGCTCAATGCACTGGTACAAAACTTTGGTGATTATATTAGTCGCTTCCCAAGTTTAGCTTTAGAAAGTTTTGCCTTTGATCGGCCAAAAGATTGGATGAATAGCTGGACCTTGTTCTTTTGGGCATGGTGGGTAGCTTGGTCTCCATTTGTCGGCTTATTTCTGGCGAGGATTTCTCGAGGTCGTACAATCCGTGAATTCGTTTGTGGTACTTTGATTATTCCTCTGTTGTTCACTATCACATGGTTGTCTATTTTCGGTAATAGTGCCTTACATAGTGTGATCTTTGAGGGTAATAGCACACTGGCACAAACTGTATTGACCAATCCTGCACATGGCTTTTATGACTTACTTGCTCAGTATCCAGGCTTTGCCTTTATTGCCAGTATTGCCACCATTACAGGTTTGCTTTTCTACGTTACTTCAGCAGATTCAGGCGCTTTGGTACTCGGGAACTTTACGACCAAATTTTCTAGTGTTGATCATGATGCCCCACGTTGGTTGCGTATCTTCTGGGCCACTGCAATTGGCTTACTGACGGTAGCCATGCTCATGGCGAACGGAATCACTGCTTTGCAAAGTGCAACAGTCATCATGGGATTACCTTTTAGTTTTGTCATGTTGTTAGTGATGGCAGGTTTGTATAAATCCTTACGACTGGAAGATTATCGCAAAGCGAGTCGTAGCCCAAATGCCGCACCTGTTGTTGGTAATGTTGATATTCTAAATTGGAAGCAACGTTTGTCTCGCGTCATGTACCATCCTGGCAGCAGAGAAACACTGAGTATGCTCGATAGCGTGTGTAAACCAGCGGTTCAGACGGTTGCGGATGAGTTGGTTAAACGTGGCATGAGCATCGAAGTAACGCAAGGAGAAGTAGAAGATAGTGATACCTTGTATCATCTTGATTTAACCATCTACATCGAAGAAGAGTTTAACTTTGTTTATCAGATCTGGCCTGTACGTTATATCGCGCCAACCTTTAGTGAACGTGGTAAACGTGGTATGCAATATTATTATCGTTTAGAAACTTTCTTATACGAAGGTTCACAGGACAATGATTTGGTCGGATACACCAAAGAGCAGGTGATTAATGACATTCTCGATAAGTACGAACGTCATATGACCTTTTTACATATCAATCGAATTAGTCCTGGAAATCGCCCTTTGTACCCTGACTCACAAGACTAGTGTTTTGATATAGAACTCCCTCTATTGGCTGATGCTCAACTTAAGGGGGGGAGTTCACTAGGAGTCTAATTTAAAATCCATTTTCTATCCATTCATTTGGCGAAAGTCCAAAAAACGTTGTGAGTACTCAATAAATAGAATAAGCCAAGCCGTTAAGGAAAAGGCTGCTCTAATAGATGTTTAAGTGGTTTTTTTCTTCCCTAAGATTGGGTAAAATTACAGCAAATTTAGCACTTTATAAAATGGACATTAGATTGATGAACAAAATTTTAGTGATTGCCTTAGTAATATTGCCAGTATTTGCACAAGCACAAGCACAAAGCTTCAAATACAAAAATACGGAGTCTGGTTTTAAAAATTATCAGGGTCAAGCTACTTTAACAGGAAAATTTTCACGTAATTTAGACCCTGAATATGTGGATTATATGGGCGATGATATTTGCTTTGAACCCAATAAAACCTCAGCTGCACTGATACCACGTCCAAAAGGTGATACACGTGATGTGTGGTTTTGCTTTAGCAACTTTGATGCGGCCAAAAAGACTTTTAAGTTACCAGACAATATTAAAAAAGGTTATTGCCAATATGAAGGGCAGGCAACGATTCAAATTAAAGACTATCAGTTATTTATAGAAGAAACAGAAGGCTATGATGCAACTCAATTGGTTTCAGCGAGTAAAATTACTCCAGCAAAGGCAATAAAATGTAAAGTGCAAAATTAAGCTTTTTGAATATTGTTATAAGCTTTAATCATTACAGATTAACAGCGTTAACAAGGCTATTTCATTCCAAACAAAAAAGATCGCATGAATGCGATCTTTTTCTTTTTAAACAATTTTATAAAGCATCAACGTTTATTTTTTCTTTTTGCTGATTTTTTTATATTCTTCATATGCCTCCTCGGCAAATTTGCGTAATGAAGCTCCGATCGCAGCGTATTGGAACTCATTTAAATTGGCAAGCGAGGCACGTGCAGAAGGATGTTGGACACCGAAACCTGAACCAGGAAGCAGTACTACACCTGTTTCATCAGCAACACGGAAAAGTAATTCAGTTGGATTTTTATTTTTCATAATCCAATCTGCAAACGCATCCCCATATAGTGTGCGTGAAGTATTTTCTAAATTGACCAATGTATAGTAGTCAACTGTGTTTGGATCTTGAGGAACCTCAACACCAAGCTGCCTATACAGTGCAGCATCACGTTCTCTTACTACAGATTTCACTGCTTTTTTATAACTTTGGCGAGAGTCCATCATATTGAATAATGCAAACAGAACCATTTGTACTTGTTGAGGTGTAGATAAACCAGCAGTATGATTTAATGCGACATTTCGGCTATCTGCGACCAGACGATCAATAAACTTAATACTCGATGGATCGGTGGTGAGAGAGGAATAACGCTCATCAAGTTCTTTTTTATCTTTCTTAGCAAGCGCTGCAATTTTTTTATCCAAGATATTTTGTTGACTCAGTGCAATGACACCCAATCGCCAACCGGTTGCACCAAAATATTTTGAAAATGAATAAACCAAAATAGTATTGTCAGGGCAAATCGCAAACAAAGATTTAAAATTATCAGCAAATGTTCCATAAACGTCATCGGTTAAGATAATTAGATCAGGACGCTTTTTGACAATATCTGCCAGAATGGCTAAGCCTTCATCACTCATTTTTACCGAAGGTGGGTTACTTGGATTGACCAAGAAAAAGGCTTTGATTGATGGATCTTCTAACTTGCGTAGTTCTGATTCAGGGTATTGCCAATTCAGATTTGGGTCAGCTTTGATCAACACCTCTTCGAGTTGGTAATCGTTGAGTTTTGGAATTTCAAGATAAGGGGTAAAGATAGGAGAACCTATGGCGATACGATCCCCATAAGAAATGATTTTATTTTCTTTTAATGAATTAAAAATATAAGCCATTGCAGCCGTACCACCCTCGACTGCAAATAAATCAAGCTGCTCCTTCGGCATACCTTGTACGCCCATTTCTCTTAAAACATATTCTTTGATAATTTTTTCACTGACTTTGAGCATTCGATCAGGGACTGGATAATTACAGCCGAGAATACCTTCGACCATTTCAAGTAAAAAAGCATCTGGGTCGAGTCCTAATTGGTCACGGACATAAGATATTGCTTTCCCCAGAAAAACAACACCGGGCTTATCACGGTTTTCTAGAACAAAATGGTCAAAGCGTGACTGCAACCCCTCTGCACGAGGAAATCCACCTAAACCCTCAGGCATATATGAAAATGAAAATTCTGATTCAGTGGCAGAAAATAGGCCCAGTTGGAAAAATGCACGACGTGGAACGGTTGCGAGAAAATTGGGATTGCCTCGTCCAGCATTGAGCATCATGCGATCTGTATGGCTTTGAGCCAAAGCAATCAATTCATCTTTAAGTTCAAATGGGCTGAGTTTTGCGTATTTTGAGTAATCAACGTTCCCCATGGGAAGTCTCCTTCATTCTATGGATATCTATGTGTTTGGGATTTATAAATGTATTTATGCTAAACCCACAATCAGTGGGCCGAGCAGAGTCAAAAATACATTTGCAAGTGCATAGGTAATTGCAAATGGAACAGTTGGAATCGAATTTCCTGCTTTATCTAAAACCCCACCAAAGGCAGGATTGGCACTTCGTGAGCCAGTTAAAGCACCCGCCATCACCGCAACATTGTCATAACGGAGGACATAACGGGCAAAGAGCATGGAAAGAATAAGTGGGACTAGGGTAACCACAACCCCAATCATAAAGAGCGATAAGCCACTTTCTTTAATAGTTTGAATGGCTTGTAATCCTGATTGCAGTCCAACAGCAGCCACAAAGCCTGCTAGACCTAAATCTTTAAGCAGTTGTGAAGCGGCCAAAGGCATGTTACCATGCACTTGGTTTCGACTACGAAGCCAACCGAAGAGTAGACCTGAAAGCAGAGCACCACCACCCGCGCCAAGTGTTAAAGGCACATCACCAATTCGGATAACAAATAAACCAATGACCAAACCCACGACTAAGCCAGCGCCGTGAAAAATCCAATCAGTTTTTAAACTTTCAGGTAAGGCTTTTCCTGCTTCTTTGACCAAACGATCAAGATCACTTTTTGTTCCATAAACTGTTACGACATCGCCTTGATGGAGGACAGTGTCATCACTCAAAATTTGAGTTTCACTGTTACGTTTAATTGCAAGTATATAAATGCCATGTTTTAAATAATCTGGCGTATTGGCCTTGATGTCTCCAAGCGTACGGTTGGCATACTTTGAATTTCGCAAAATAACGTCTGTGGTATCCATGATCATTTCCATGCCTTGCGAGGACTGCAATTCAGATCCGATAGACGCAGCGATGGAAACAATACTTGCTCGTCGACCCACTACGAGCACAACATCATCTTTTAGTAAGCTGGTGTCAGGTGTTACATCGATAAACTGATCTTTACGTTTTAATCGTTCAATGGTCACACTGGGAGCGATGGTTTCAAATTCTGCAATGCTTTGTCCTGCTGCTTGTTTGACTTTGTAGATTCGCCCAACAATTTCAGGCATTGCCAGTTCTTGACCTGGTGCCAGTTCAAAAGCGCCTTTTAACTGTTCTGCTTGTGCCTTCAATGCATCATCATGAATTTCTCGCCCCATGAATTTAGGTAGAAGATTTACACAGACGATAATGGCGCCCAATGAGCCAAAAATATAAGTCACAGCATATCCAATCGCAACATTGGCTTGGAGCTTCTGGATTTCAGCAAGTGGTAAATCTAGGCGAGAAATCGCATCTCCTGCTGTACCGATAATTGCGGATTGAGTCATTCCACCAGCGGCAAGTCCAGCAGCCAAACCTTTGTCCAGATCAAAGATTTTGGCCATCGCTAAAACTGTGATCAGACCACAGACAGCCATAAAGATCGCCAAGAGAATTTCTTTAATGGACTGTGGACCCAGCGATTTAAAAAATTGCGGACCACTTTCAAAGCCAACCGCATAAATAAATAAAGCAAAAAGTATGGCTTTAACGCCATTGTCGATGGGAACGCCGATCAAACTCAGAATGACTGCAACCAGCAATGATCCTGCAACACCCCCAAATTGAAACTTACCGAATTGAAATTGACCAATCCAAAAACCTATTGCTAAAGATAAGAATAATAGAATTTCTGGACTATGTTTTAATTCGCCTTGTAGCCATTCAATCATTTTACGGCCCACCTTTATTATTGAATCTATATTTGATTATGAGAAATTAGATGTTCAAATTTTTACGTTCTCTGAAAATACTATATCAATTCAAGTGATGTAAATTATGGGTTTTGAGGCTTGGGTTTTTGATTATTTGTTTTATTGATTTTTTCAAATATAAAAATACTATGAATATAAAATTCTTCTTAAAGGACTGTGCTTTTAATAGCTGTTAAAGTTTTAATTGTCTAACAATTTATTGTTGATGGTGTAGTCTTTAGTAAGTCATATTTAATAATTAAGATTAATTAAAACTGATATTAAAATAAATTAATAAATTTTATTATTTAATCATAGTAAAATTATATTGGTTGGAGGTAATATAAGTTATTAAAAAATATATACTATTTATATAATTTTTCTTTTTGTTTTGATGGTGTTGATTTAATGTTTACCTTTGGTAAGCAAGTTGTATTCGAGGTGAATTATAATTTTCTAAAATTAATTTTAAAATATTATGCGATATCAATATTTATTATTTTTGATGGAATGAGCGTTTTATTGCTTTATTTGGATAATATGTGTTCTTATTAAATTAAACAAAGCAATATGTGACTGTTTCTTTGTTTTTTTTAGTGGCATTTTTTGTAGCTTAAAATCGAATTTTATCTGCTCAAAAGTTTGGCTTATTTAATTTTTAGTTAATTTTAAAATTGGTCTGGTTTGAAATCTTGACTGCTATAAAACTGTGACGAATATAAATAGTTGAGTCTATTGAATATGTGTTGATGAAAATAAATTGACGGAATTATTAAGAAAATCATTAGATAAATCATCATTTGAAGCAGTGTATAGTAATAATAGATCTCTAAAAAATAAGCTTTTCAGTAGTTTATATGAGGCTAATTCTCAATGATCGCCAAGCGACATAATTCTTAAGTGATGAAACTATGCCATTTTTAAATTTAAGTTTTGATATAGAGAGTCTTGCACAGAAAACAAAGCAATATTTTGATTTTATTCTAATCAAAAGATGACTAAATTTTAGTTGTCTCACAGATTCAGATTCCTCGTTCTAACCATATCCATGTCTTTGTTTGGATCAAAAACGATCTATTATTCATCAATACAAAAGCAAAAGAGTCGATGTAAGTATTACACATGGATACTGAATGCTATTTTTTAACTCACCCATGAAATTTTTGATGATTTCATCTTAAATCATGCTTCTTAATTCATAAGCTGTATTTCTCAATAATGGCAAAACTTGCTGAAGCAGTTGTTCATCCGTAATCCGATGAGTTTGTGCAATACAGTTTAATGCGGCGACAGCATTGCCTTGCGCGTTTAAAACTGGAACTGCGATCGCAATAACACCGAATTCATGCTCTTCTTTTGATACGCAATAATCTTGTTTTTGTACTTGGTTTAATATTTGATAAAACTGTATTTCATCTTGAATGGTATACGCAGTGAGTCGTTTTAAACCATATTTGCCCAGCCATTGTTTTTGCTCCTCTGGACGTAAGGCTGCCAGTAAGACTTTACCTGTAGAGGTTGCATGAGCTGGTAGGCGATTACCCAAATGCATGCCATATGGACTTAGCCGTAGATTATCTTGTTGGGGTAAATAACTTCGTGCAATGGGCACAACCTCATGTTCATCTAAAACCACCAATGAAAAAGTCAAACCTGTTTGTGCACTCAATAAATTTAAAATCGGTTGTACAACTTTAGGCAGATGAGCAGAGTTGAGATAGGAGCTCGATAAGCGTAACACTTTGTGTGTTAACCAAAAATAATGATCATCACTTTCTAAATAACCTAAATATTTTAAAGTTCTTAAATATCTTCGAGCCGCTGTACGGCTTAATCCAGTGCGTTCAGCAACTTGAGTCGAATTGAGTTTTTGACGATCAATTCCAAAAGCTTCCAGTAAACTCAGTCCTTTGGCAAGTCCAGCAATGTAATCATCTTGTTTAATGGTTTCGCCTGAAATTTTATTTTCGATTAAATCGTATCTCATCGTTGTTCCATTCTCGATTATGCTTTTTTGACCGATATACGGTCATTTTGACCACTATACGGTGATTATCCAAAGTTGAGCATATCAAAAACACATCAAAAAAATTAATTTAAATGTCAGGGTATGGAGAAAACATTATGGAAAATTTAACCACACAAGTTGCGATTATTGGTTCAGGCCCAGCAGGATTATTGCTTGGGCAACTGTTGTTTAAAGCGGGCATCTCCCATGTGATTATTGAACAACGCAGTGCTGAATATGTAGTTTCACGTATTCGAGCAGGCATACTTGAACAGGTCTCTGTAGATTTATTAGCCCAAGCAGGAGTGGATAAGAACTTAAAGAGGTTTGGATTGCCACATGATGGTATTGAAATTTTAACCAATGGTTTGAAGTATCGTGTCGATTTAGCTGAATTAACACAGGGCAAGAAAGTGACGGTTTATGGACAAACAGAAGTCACAAAAGATTTGATGCAGGCACGTGAAGTGGCGGGTTTATGCACTTATTATGAGGCTGAGAATGTACAAATTCATGATTTTGAAACGCATCCAATAGTCACTTTTCAGCAAAACGGTCAATCCTATCGTATTCAATGTGACTTTATCGCAGGTTGTGATGGTTATCATGGTATCTGCCGTGCAAGTGTGCCAAAAGAAAAGATTAAAACCTTTGAAAAGCTTTATCCATTTGGTTGGTTAGGTGTGCTTGCAGATGTACCTCCTGTTTCAAATGAGTTGATTTATATCCAGTCAGAACGTGGGTTTGCTCTGTGCAGTATGCGTTCTCAAACACGGAGTCGATATTATCTACAGGTTCCAGCCAGCGACCATGTCGATGCGTGGACTGACCAACGATTTTGGGATGAGTTAAAAAATCGTTTGGATAAAGAAAGTCGTGAAAAAATAGTAACAGGGGCTTCTATTTAGAAAAGTATTGCGCCTTTACGCAGTTTTGTGACAGAGCCAATGCGATTTGGAAAATTATTTTTGGCTGGTGATGCCGCACATATTGTGCCGCCTACAGGCGCAAAAGGTTTAAATTTAGCAGCTTCTGATATTGCATATTTAGCCCATGCTTTGATTGATTTTTATCACAATGACTCGGAGAAAGGCATTGAAGAGTATTCTGAAAAATGCTTGAAGCGAGTATGGAAAGCGGAACGCTTTTCATGGTGGATGACCCACTTACTGCATCGTTTTGATTCAGAAAGTGAGTTTGATCATAGAATTAAACAGGCTGAACTCAGTTATATTTTAGAATCAAATGCAGGATTAACCACATTGGCAGAAAACTATGTCGGTTTACCTTATGAAATCAAAGGGTTTGATAGTGAAAATGTATAAATTACTTCGCATTGATTTGTACTGTAATATTGAATGTGATAATTCATTAAGCAGTCAAATTTTTGTGGAATTTAAAAGTATTTGCGCTATTCAGCCAAGAAATGATTTTAGATTTTGCAAATGGTTCCATGTATGACATCAAATTAAACGTGAGATCTTAAAGAATGTGAACGTTAAGCGTGTCATCTCGCCACATCTAACCCTGAGCAAAAACGTGGCTGTTAAAATTAATTTATAATTTTGAATCAATGATCCTCGTTGTAGGATCGTTAGGATCATTATGCAAGCAACTTAATTACTATTTTGCTCAATCCAATTCACCAAGTCATAAATTTTTTCAGCGACTTCAATGCCTTTATTTTCAGATAATGAGTATTCAACATGCTGTGGAATGACAGGAAATTCTTTACGCACAACAAAACCATCATTTTCTAAATCACGTAAAGTTTGGGTCAGCATTTTTTCGCTGATGCCATCAATTCTTCGTCTCAATTCACTGAAACGATGCGTTCCTCTTCTTAAACAAAACATCACCAGTACGCCCCAACGATTGGTTAAATGCATCAACTGCATTCGAGACGGGCAATTTTTTGATAAAACATTTGCAGCTAAACAAGACGCGTCAGTATTCATAAATTTTCCAGTATCAAGTCACTTACTTTTTTGTAAGTACTTACAAAAAGTAATTGTCTTCTTTACTATAACAAATATCAGCTGAAATGTGTTTTGCATATTTCGAAAGTCTATCTATTTCTAAGAGGAAGTTTATGGCGTCTCCGATTCTACACTGGATTATTGATCCGATTTGTGGCTGGAGTTATGGTGCATTGCCTTTGATCAATGCAATCGAAGAAAGTTTTCCAAATCTTCAACGCTTACATCTAGGTGGTTTATATAGTGAAGATCATCAACCGCAAATGACGGCTGCAATGCGCGCGCAAATTATTCATTATGATGAGCAAATCCATCAACTCACTGGCGTAAACTTTGGTGACGATTATAAAAATGGCTTACTCAAAGACAGCACCTTGAAGATGAACTCAATTCCTGCAACACATGCATTGTTAAGTATCAAGCAGGCACTGGGTCATGATTCGATGATTGCATTATTAAATTTAATACAACAAGCTTACTATCTGAAAGGCTTAAATGTCACACAATATAGTGTGCTTGCTCAGCTCGTTGCTGAACTGGGTATTCGCCCTGAACAGTGGTCAAAATACTTAGATGCTGTGGATCAAAATCAGCGAGATCAACACCTAGATCAAACACGTCAACTGTTATCACGTGTTCGAGGACAAGGTTTTCCTACAGTGGTTTTTGAAAACCAACATGCTGAGATTGGTCAGCTTCCTATTCATGGTTTTTATAATAAACCACAGGACTTAGTACGTTTTGTAGAGCAACAATTACTTAAAACTTCATTTAATTCTAAAGAGAGATAGGCAATGAAATTATTTTTAAAATCTATTCTAGTCAGTTCAGTTGCTTTAAGTGCCTCAGCATTTGCGACAGAACTCACCTATAAAGTGTATAACCCTCAAACTCAAGGTATTTTTCCTGTAACTTCGACTCTAATCTCGGGGGAAAAGGATGCAATATTGGTTGATGCACAATTTAGCACGCATGATGCTAAAAACCTAGTCAAGTTGATTCAAAACAGTGGTAAAAATCTTCAATATATTGTGATTACCGCAGGTGATCCAGATTATTACTTTGGTTTAGAACCTTTGGTTCAAGCCTTTCCAAATGCCAAAGTCATTGCTACACCAGAAGTGGTTAAGCATATTGAAGCCACAAAAGTTGGTAAATTCGCCTATTGGGGACCGATTTTAAAAGATGCTGCACCGACTCAAGTGATTGTTCCGAATGCCACTGAAGCAAAATCAATTGAATTAGAAGGTGAAAAAATAGAAATTAAATCACCTGGCAAATATGCTTCTTATTTATGGGTTCCACGTAATCGCACGATTCTTGGTGGAGTAGGTGTCTCTTCGGGAATTCATTTGTGGACAGCAGATGCACAAAGTGAAAAAGAGCGAAATGCTTGGAAAAAAACACTGAAGCAAATGAAGCGTTTAAGCCCAAGTGCTGTTATTCCTGGACATTATATCGGTGATATTCCAAAGGCAACACAAGCCATTGATTTCACATACCAATATCTTGTGGATGTCGATAAAGTTTTAAAAGATCATAAAGATTCTGCATCAGTTATTGCTACATTAAAGGAAAAATATCCAAATTTAGCTGAAGAAAGTTCTTTGGAGTTGAGTTCTAAGGTCCTCACAGGTGAAATGGAATGGAAATAATTTAATTCTTGTTTTGGTCATGTAAAAATGATCTGTGATTGATACGATATGCGCTTGAAACTTGATCTATTCATTTAGGTTAAGTTTCTGCTTATTTCATCTACTTATTAGGATAAATAGAATAAAAAGAATATTTATAAAAATTTATATTATTCAATAAATTACTATAAAAATAGATAACAACAGAATAATTTTTCTGATTGAATTATATTTACCATATTTCAATAGATGAATCAGATCGCCATTTGCCGTGAATGATGCATGATTTAATTGTAGACCTTTCAGCCGTCTGCGACCATTGCTCAGCAAACTGAAGTGCTGTTATTGGATGAACCTCTCAATAATCTTGATATGAAACATGCTGTTCATATTATGCAGGCCTTACGTCGATTGTGTGATGAACAGGGGCGAACCGTGATTTTAGTGATTCACGATATCAACTTCGCTGCAAATTATTCAGATCATATTGTCGCCTTGAAAAACAATACCGTTTATTTGAGTGGACCAACTCAAAGGGTGATTACTGCGGCACAGTTAAGTGATCTGTACGAGCTAAATTTTGACATTAGCTATAGTTATAGTGAGTATGGCTATATGTGTAACTACTTCAACTCATCAGGAGCTTGAATCTATGAATTGGAAAAAAAAATCTCAACGCCTTGTGGTTGCCATGTTGGTCGTATTTAATTTCACGGCTTGCCAAGAATCCAAAGATCAAATGAAACCCAAAGACCAAGCACAACAGATTATTCAATTAGATACGCCTATTGTGATTAAACATGAACTTGGTACAACACAACTGGATTATCGACCGCAACGTGTTGCTGTATTGGATATGAATGAGGCAGATTTTCTCGACCAATTGGATTTTCCTATAGCGGGAATGCCAAAGGACTATGTACCACACTTTTTAAGCAAGTATAAACAAGATAAAAATGTTCAAGATCTAGGTGCTATTGTTCAGCCGAATATGGAGAAGATCTATGCATTAAAACCAGATCTTATTTTGATGACGCCATTACAAGCAAATCAATATCAAGCGCTATCTAAAATTGCACCGACTTTACACTATGACATCAACTTTAATAACAGTCAGCATCATCATATAGACACGATCAAAACCCATTTGATGAGTTTAGGAAAAATTTTTGATCGAACAGCTTTAGCTCAACAAAAAGTGGCTGATTTAGATAAAAAAATTAGACAAGTTCAACAGATAACTGCTACTCGTCCAGAAAAAGCATTGGTGGTTCTACATAACAATGGCGCATTTAGTAATTTTGGTATTCAGTCACGTTATGGCTTTATTTTTAATGACTTGGGCGTAAAACCTGCCAGTACGATGGTAGATACCAGTTTGCATGGGCAACCTATTTCGAGTGAATTCATTCAACAGGCGAATCCCGATATTTTGTATATCGTAGATCGTACTGCAGTTATGGAACATCGCCCAACAATTGATGCACAAAATGTTAGCAATCCATTGTTGCGTCAGACCAAAGCATGGAAAACAGGCAAAGTTGTTTTTGTTGATGCAGATGCGTGGTACACCACGGCAGCAAGTCCGAGTTCTATGCAAATTTTAATGAATGATGTTCTCAAGGGGTATCGACTATGAATTAAGTCTTTCTACGATAAATTTATAGCCAGATCAACATCTAGCCAAAAAACATACCGTTCAGATATTCAGATCGCATACTTTTATTGAAAAAAGTGTGCTCAGGAAAGCTGTGTCTAAAAAATCAATGGATATACAGATATGAAATTTTTCAATAGCGTTGTATCGACTGGTCAAACACAATTATTCAGATGTTTACAGTCTAAATTTAAGCTTAAAAACTTGAATTCTGCACAAATGATGTTGGGTTTGGGGCTTACATTAAGCATTCCGATTTCTTTCGCACATGCAGAAGATATTCAAAAGTTAAACTTGTCTCAATCCGCATCACCACAATTACCGACCATCAATGTACAAGCGTTACAAGATAAAACCACAACTTTTGCAGGTCAGATTTCATCGCAAAGTAACTTGGGTTTTCTAGGTGATAAAGACTTCATGGAAACGCCATTTAATAGTATTGGCTATACAGATCAATACATTGAAAACCAACAAGCCAAAGATATCACTGAGGTGATTGCAAAAACTGATCCTTCTGTTTTTACCAATGGGGCAAGTGGTGGATGGAGTGAAAATTACTACATTCGTGGATTTTCATCGAGTACCAGTGATATGTCGATGAATGGAATGTTTGGAATTACACCTTTTTATCGCACCTCCCCAGAGATGTTTGAAAGAGTTGAAGTGTTGAAAGGACCTTCGGCTTTGTTAAATGGAATGCCTCCAGCAGGTTCGGTAGGAGGTGTGGTTAACTTGGTGACCAAACGGGCGGATGATGAAGCATTAAACCGTTTCACGGCAACGTATATGTCAGACTCCCAATGGGGGGGACATCTGGACTTGGGGAGACGTTTTGGAGAAAATAAAGCGTTTGGTGTGCGTTTCAATAGTGTCTATCGTGATGGAAATGGAGCAATCAAAGATCAAGATAAGCAGACCCAACAATTTTCTTTAGGGCTCGATTGGCGTGGAGAAAATGCCCGTATCTCTGCAGATTTATATCGTGCACAGGATCGTGTAGATGGTGTGAATCGAGGAATTAACCTTGCGCCAGGGGTAGGTATTCCAAAACCGCCTAAGCCAGATACTTTACTCAATCCAGACTGGTCATTTGTTGAAACCAAAGATAAGGGTGCAATGCTCCGTGGCGAATATGATGTCAATGATCAGTTGATGGCTTATGCAAGTTATGGACAGAGCAAAACGGATTATAAATATAATGGTGCAATGTCCGCCACAGTGCTTGATCAACAAGGGACTCTAGAAACCAAAATGGGTCAATTGGCATTTGATCTTGAAAAAAAATCGGCAGATATTGGCTTCAAAGGGCGTTTGAATACAGGTGTAGTTGCCCACCAGTGGGTTGCCAATGCGACCTATTATAAACATGATCAAAATGATTACGGGGTCAGAAATGTTGCTGGTGCTGAATGGATCACAAATTTATATGATCCAGTATGGGGAAAACCAGTACCATTTAATACGCCACATATCTCAAAAACTTCTTCACGCCTCAGTAGTTATGGTATTGCCGATACTTTATCTTTTGCCCAAGACAAGGTGCAACTGACCGTGGGTGTACGACAACAGGAGGTGGTAAGCGAATCGTTTAATATTGTCACAGGCAATCGAATTTCTCGTTATGACAAAAGTGCGACTACACCAGGCGCAGCAATTTTATTTAAAGCCACGAATTATTTGTCACTCTATGCAAACTATATTGAAGGATTAAGCCAAGGAACAACCGCTCCATATACTGCTGTAAATGCTAGGGAGGTATTTGCACCCTTTAAAACCAAGCAAAAAGAGGTGGGATTAAAAGTTGATATCGGTCAATTCAGCAACACTTTAAGCGTGTTTGAAATTGAAAAACCAAGTAGCTATACCGACCCAGTGACCAATATTTTCACTGCGGATGGCGAACAGCGTAACCGAGGTGTTGAATGGAGCTTTCTAACGACACCTGTTGAGCATGTTCGTCTACTGGGGGGGATTGCTTATATTGATCCTGAATTAACCAAAACAGCAGGCGGAAAAAATCAGGGCAATACCGCAACAGGTGTTGCAAAACAACAAGCTAAGCTAGGGTTAGAGTGGGATACGCCGACCTTAGATGGCTTGACTTTGACAGCAAATGCTACTGCGGTTTTTAAGCAATATATCAATCAGGAAAATACATTATCTGCTTCAGGTCGTACATTATTTGACTTGGGCGCAAGGTATAAATCAGCGCTAGTACAGTTTCCAATGACCATACGTGCCAGTGTGAATAATGTCACCAATAAAGCTTATTGGGGAATGCCGCAGTTATCTAGTTTAGCACTGGGCGCTCCACGGACATATATGCTGTCAGTTTCTTTGGACTTTTAATATGTCTTGTCTAAGTTTTTCCAAACAGTGAGCAACCAGTCAGCGAATAGATTGAAAAGAGTAGAACTGCTCTTTTCAATCTATTGAACAACGGTATTGAGCAAGCGCTATCTTAAAATATTTCAGATACTTAGTCTAAGCTTTCAACAATACTGATCATGACATCAGCACAATTTTCACGTGCCAATCTGGCTTTACGGTATTCTTCGGAATGATAACAAGCCTGAGCTGTGGCCAAATCTACAAATTCAATAATGACATGCCTTGCATATTCAGAACCTTCCATCACCACTGATTTTCCACCACGTGCAAGAAATTTTGCTCCGTATTTATCAAAAGCCAATGGCGCTAAGGCCATATATTGTTGGTACTGTTCTAAATCATGAACAGTCACATGAGAAATCCAATATGCAGACATCTTTTCATTCCTTTGTTGAGGTTTAAATCATTTCACGATCTATGCTTTCAGGCATTCAAAATATTTTTTGCCACTGAGGCCGCTTCTGCAATATGTTCTGCAACTGCTTGTTTGGCTTTTTCAGCATCCTGATGTAAATAGATCGCTTCACACATATTCTTAATGCGTTGATAACCAGAAATTTGTCGTTTGGTTGATTTCATGGTCATGACACGCAGACGGCTGATACGTCCATTTAAACGTTGCACAACTTCCCAAGCGATAAAATGTTTGGCTGTGGTAAAAATGGTTTCGTAAAGTCTTGCTGAGGTTGAAATAATCAGATCAATATCATCAGCAGCGAATGCTTGCTCGAGTTCGTTGAGTAAAAGTTTGAGTTGAGTTGTCGTTTCATCGGTGAGGTTCTTGGTGCAATCAGCAACTGCACTTTGTTCCAGTAACAGACGAATTTCATAAATTTGTGATGCAAGTTCCCAATCCAACAAGGACACAATAGGGCCTTTGTTCGGCAGGATTTCAACCAAACCTTCTGCTTCCAAATAACGAATGACTTCTCGAACCACTGAACGGCTTACACCAAGTTCTTCGCACAAGGTTCTTTCAACTAATCTTTTTCCAGAGGGGAAGTATCCCGTAATAATTGCATTACGAAGTTTGTTCAAACACAACTCACGTAAAGTTACAGGTGGATTTTCTATTTTAAGATTCATGGTGATTGAACTTTCCCAATTTTAATCATGCACAATTTTGTTACATGTTTCTTTGTCAAAATTAGCATAGCAAACTCTTGCTTTTTTTTCATTATGTATTATGGTATGCCATAATACGAATGGTAAGTTGAATTCACAAGGAAGAACAATGAATCTAATCCGTAAAACTGTACTGCATGTTGAAACGACCTATGTCGATGGTGGTAAAGAAGCAGCAATACCTTTAAAAATGGTTGCAGCAGCAGCTGTAATTCAAAATCCATGGGCAGGACAGGGCTATGTTGAAAACTTGGCGCCAGAAATTCGCCGTATTGCACCTATTTTAAGTGAGCATTTAACTCGTTTGATTTTGGATGAGATCGGTTCAGGTGAAGCTGTACAAGCATTTGGTAAGAGTGCGGTTGTGGGTTTAAACGGTGAGCTTGAGCATGCTTCTGCACTGATTCACACCTTACATTTTGGTAATACGTACCGTAGTGCGGTCGGTGCAAAATCTTACTTGGCATTTAACAATACCCGTGGCCCTGCCAATGCACCGATCTTGATCCCGATGATGGATAAAAATGATGAAGGTCGTCGTTCTCATTATCTGACTTTACAATTTGCTATTCCTGATGCACCTGCAGCAGATGAATTGGTTGTGGTGATTGGTGCCGCAACAGGTGGTCGTCCACATCATCGTATTGGTGATCGTTATCAAGATTTGGAAGAGTTAGGTCATGATCTCAAAAACCCTGCAGCTGTCAAATAATCGGATTGCTCATTATTTTGAGCAGGGTGAAGGCGAGCCATTGGTGCTTATTCACGGTGTGGGTATGCAAGCTGAAGCGTGGTATCCACAAATAGAATTTTTCTCGAAACACTATCGTGTGATTTCGGTGGATATGCCAGGTCATGGACAGAGCACCCAATTGGCCAATGATGCTCCTTTACAGGCATTTGTTGACTGGACCATTGAGTTTATATGCCAACTGAATGTGGGTGCTGTGAATTTAGCAGGGCACTCAATGGGTTCTTTGATTACCACAGGCGTGAGTGCAACACGTCCTGATTTAGTTAAACGAATGGCTGTTTTAAATGGTGTTTATAAACGCACAGAAAAAGCCAAAGATGCAGTGCTTCAGCGCGCTGAAGCACTGAAAACAGGAAAGATCGACATTGATACACCATTGCAACGTTGGTTTGGTGACAGCGATGCAGAGCGTCTAGCGGCATTGAAAGTGAAGTCATGGTTACAGGCCGTGGATATGTCTGGCTACGCTACAGCTTATTCAGCATTTGCCCAAGGAGATTCAACCTATGCAGATGATTGGTCAAAAATCACATGTCCTGCTTTGATTTTAACAGGAACAGGTGATCCCAACTCAACCGCTGAAATGGCAATACAAATGGCTCAACAAGCACAAAATGCAAAAGCAATTGTGATTGAAAATGAAAGGCATATGGTGAATTTAACTGCACCAGACAAAGTGAATAATGCAATGCAAGCTTGGTTGGAAACCAGCGTCTAAATTGCTTGATGAAGGAATATAGCAATGAGTGAAATGGATACGATAAATAAAATACGTGAACTGCGTGATGCTTTTGGATCATTTATGACCGGCGTTACAGTAGTCACAACCTGTACAGATGATGGAACCGCTCTCGGTTTTACTGCAAACTCTTTTGCTTCCGTGTCTTTGGACCCAGCATTGCTGCTGGTCAGCATTGCCAAGACATCGAGCAATTATCATCATTTTGCCAAGGCTCAGCACTTTGCAATTAACATTTTGGCCGAAGAGCAGAAAGATATTTCCAATACTTTTGCACGACCAAGTGATGATCGTTTTGCAAATCTGTCTTGGAAGACGAGTCAATATCAAAATCCAATTATTGACCACGTGAGTGCATGGTTTGATTGCACCACTTATCAAATTGTAGATGCAGGTGACCATGCTATTTTGATTGGTCAAGTAGAAAACTTTGCTTCAGCAGGCTTTGCAGGTCTTGGTTATTATCGTGGAGCTTATTTCACACCAGCTAAGTCTTCGACAGATGTGATTTCAAGTATGAAAGTCATGATGATGGCCTTAATCGGTCATGAAAACCAGATTTTGCTTGAACAAACTGCTGACGGCAAATGGACTTTACCACATTTGCTTGTCGACAAAGACGGTGCGGAAAAAGCGCTCGAAAAAATCTTCAGTGTCTATCAACCTGAGGCATCGCCAAGCTTTATATATTCTGTATATGACGATATCACCACACAGCAACAGTATATTGCATTCTTATGTAATACCCCAGTACTTCAAGCACATAAGGGTCAGTTTATAGATTTGAATGATCTTGAGCAGCTTACTTTTGTTGATAGCGCCTTGGAAAGTATGTTGATGCGTTATCGTAAAGAAAATTACCTCAAAACATATGGGGTGTATTACGGTAATCAAACAACAGGTACAGTTCGTCAAATTGTTAAAGAGGAAGTTTAACTATGCGTTTTTCATTATTTGTACACATGGAACGTGTTTCTGATCAGCAAACACAAAAACAGCTTTATGATGAAATGGTTGAACTTTGTCAGATTGCAGATCGAGGCGGAATGCATGCGATTTGGACAGGTGAACATCATGCGATGAATTTTACGATTGCGCCTAATCCATTTATCAATTTGGCTGATTTGGCCAACAAAACTCAACATGTGCGCTTAGGTACAGGCACAGTCGTTGCGCCGTTTTGGCATCCAATCAAATTGGCTGGTGAAGCAGCAATGACCGATATTATCAGCAATGGTCGTTTGGATATTGGTATTGCCCGTGGAGCTTATTCTTTTGAATATGAGCGCATGGTCCCAGGTATGGATGCATGGAGTGCAGGGCAACGTTTGCGTGAAATGATTCCTGCCATTAAAAACTTGTGGAAAGGCGATTACGAGCATCAAGGTGAGTTTTGGCAATTTCCGAAAACTACTTCAGCTCCTCAACCTTTACAAGAGCCACATCCACCGATTTGGGTGGCGGCACGTGATCCAAATAGTCATGAATTTGCAGTTCAGCATGGCTGTAATGTGTAAGTGACCCCATTACATATGGGCGATGAAGAAGTTGAGAAATTGATGGGCAACTTTAATGCAGCATGTGAGAAATTTACAGATATTCCACGTCCTGAAATTATGTTACTTCGTCATACCTATGTCGCTGACAGTGAGGAAGATGCTCAACTCGCCGCAGATGAAATCAATACATTCTATAATTATTTTGGTGCATGGTTTAAAAATGAGCGTGAAATTAGCCAAGGGCTGATTGCACCGATGACCAAGGAAGAAATGGCACAACATCCTTTCTATAGTCCTGAAGCTATGCGTAAAAATAACGTGATTGGTCAAGCGCAAGAAGTGATTGATCGTTTAAAAGCTTATGAGGCAATGGGCTATAACGAATACTCATTCTGGATCGATACAGGAATGAGCTTTGAACGTAAAAAAGCCTCATTGGAACGTATGATCAACGAAGTGATGCCAGCTTTTGCATAGGAGAGAAGACCATGACTTCTCCATTTCAGTTATATATTAATGGCCAGTTTGAGGATGGTGCTGCACAATTTGACAGTATCAATCCTGCAACAGGGCAAGTTTGGGCAAAAATGCCTGAAGCACGTACAGATGAAGTTAATCGTGCGGTTGCAGCTACTTCGCAAGCATTAAAAGATTCAGCTTGGGCCGATTTAACCGCATCTCAGCGGGGTAAGTTGCTATATAAACTTGCGGATTTGATTGAACGATCAGCACCAGAGTTGGCGCTGTATGAGACACAAGATACCGGTAAAATTATCCGTGAAACGTCGAGCCAGATTGCATATGTAGCCGAGTATTACCGCTATTATGCTGGTGTTGCTGACAAACTTGAAGGCCGATATTTGCCGATTGATAAGCCTGATATGCAAGCTTGGACCATTCGAGAGCCTGTAGGTGTTGTTGCAGCAATCGTACCTTGGAACAGCCAGTTATTTTTATCCGCAGTTAAAGTTGGTCCTGCTTTGGCAGCAGGCTGTAGTGTAGTTTTAAAAGCGTCGGAAGAAGGTCCAGCACCTTTGCTGGCTTTTGCACGCTTAGTACATGAAGCTGGTTTCCCTGCGGGTGTAGTAAATGTGATTACAGGTTTTGCGGCTGAATGTGGTGCTGTTTTAACCCGTCATCCTGAGGTTGCACATGTGGCGTTCACAGGTGGACCTGAGACAGCGCAGCATATAGTCAGAAATTCTGCTGAAAATCTTGCCAAAGTATCTCTTGAGTTAGGAGGGAAATCTCCATTTATTGTGTTCGCAGATGCTGATTTACAAAGTGCTGTAAATGCTCAAGTCGCAGCGATCTTTGCTGCAACTGGACAAAGTTGTGTGGCAGGTTCTCGCTTATTGGTCGAAGAAAGCATCAAGGATGAATTTGTACAACGCTTGGTACAACGTGTGCAAAGCATCAAAATTGGTCTGCCTGAGGATATGGCAACTGAGTTTGGTCCATTGTGTACTTTACGCCAACGGCAAAAAATTGAACAGATTGTCGCAAGTTCAATTCAGCAGGGGGCAAAGCTATTGACAGGTGGAGAGAGCATTGACCGTGCAGGCTATTACTATCCACCGACTATTTTGGATTGTAGTGATGCGACTCAGGCCGATTGTGTAATGAATGAGTTGTTTGGTCCAGTGCTTTCTGTGGTCAGTTTTAAAACAGAGCTTGAGGCAATACACACAGCAAACAATACGGCTTATGGTCTTGCCGCAGGTATCTTTACTACAAATCTAAGTCGCGCACATCGCATGACAAAAGCGATTCAATCAGGAATTGTTTGGCTCAATACTTATCGTGCAGTGTCACCACTTGCACCTTTTGGTGGTCATGGTTTATCTGGACATGGTCGAGAAGGTGGTTTTGAGGCGGTATTTGACTACACCACCACCAAAACGGTTTGGTTACGTACCTCTGATCAACCGATTGATGATCCTTTTATCATGAGATAAGTGATGGTCATGAGATAAATGATGGTCTTGAAGCAGATCACATTTTAATTTAAGGAATTTAACTTCAAGGATGAAGATATATGCAGAACCTTGAAATTCCATAAAGTTTACTGAAATTGAAAAAGATAGGTGTTGTTGAGCTTTTCATAAAGTCTCGCTTGAGGAGCTTTTTATCTTTTTTTAAGCTGAATCTATTCAAATGATTGAATATCAGCACTCCGTAAAAGTAGAAACTGAGGTCAGGTCATCAGGGTATGGCACTGACAGGGCAGGTTGTGAAACCTAAGTTTACGCTTACAAATACATGGTTATTGAGGAAATGAATTCCTCAAAGAGAGATTAAGGATATGAGTCAAAATGAAAAAAATGCTTTTGCGATAGAAAGCCATTCGATTGATTATGTAGATCCCTCTGAACGCAATGGCAATGTCTATGCTCACTTTTAAGCTAAGCTTAATCAGTGCTTTGCTTGCGATTTGTGCAGGACATTTTTTTGGCGCAGCGATTTTAGCGTTGACCTCTGCACAAGGACCGCAAGTGGGCATTCCACAAATGATTCAAAGCCGTGCGCAATTTGGTCGCTACGGTGCATTGTTGGTGGTGTTATTTACTACCCTGATTTACCTTGGATTCTTTATTTCCAATATTATTTTATCGGGTAAAACTTTACACACGGTTGTGCCTGCAATTCCTGTACCTACAGCAACCGTGATCGGAGCAATTGCCGCAACGACCATTGGGATTGTTGGTTATCATCTGATTCATAAGTTCAATAAGATTGGAACTTGGTTTATGGGTGGTTCGTTGTTGATTGGTCTAATCATTATGTTACCGCATATCAATGCTGAGGTTTTGGCAAAAGGAACTTTCAACCTGAAAGGCTGGTTTGCCATGTTTGGTTTATGTGCGGTTTGGCAAATTAGTTTTTCTCCATATACCTCAGATTATTCAAGATACCTGCCTAAAAGTATTGGCATCTATAAACCATTTATTTTCACTTATTTGGGTGCATCACTCGGCACAATCTTCGCAATGGGTTTTGGAACTGTAGCGGTCAGTATTGGTTCGACAACTGATGCTATGGAGGCGGTCAAGTCAGGCACAGGATTATTTGGCTATGTCCTGATGATTTTATTTCTTTGCAATATTATTGGTCACAATGCCATGAATCTATACGGTGCAGTTGTGGTATTGATTCTGGCAACTTTCACTGCATTATGGGCTTCGAGCAACTTTATCAGTTTCTTCCTGAACGTGATTTTTGCCTTACTGTTCATCTTGGTGCCATGGGTGTCTATCAATTTGTTAGATTTTTATGTGGTCAACAAGAAATCTTATGATATTCAGTCTATTTTTGCCCAAGATGGTGGTATCTATGGCAAGTTCAATGCCAAAGCACTCACTGCTTATTTTATTGGAATTATCATACAAATTCCTTTCCTGACCAATGCCTTTTTTACAGGACCATTTGCCAATGTGATTCCTGATGTTGATGTATCTTGGGTAATTGGTTTACTGGTCAGCTTTGCGGTGTATTACCTGTTTAATCTAGGAAAGATTAAATGTACGCATTCAGCTTTGAAAATTGAAGCCTAAAATGAGATGTGATGAGAAAGGAATCCTCACGATGAAAAAGAAGAATTTACAACGAGTTATGGCAGCAATTTTTGCTGCGTATATTTCACCAAGCAATGCTGGAATGAGTTTTGGTGAATCCAATAGTGAAACTGGTCAGCTCACTGTTTCTGGTTATGTAAGGGGTAATTACCAAGTTAAAGACTATGGTGAAAATGCCGATGATCAAAAAATCCGTTTCGATGCAGCACAACTGAAATTGGATTATGAACGTGGCAATCTGTTTGGACACGCAGAATATCGTTGTTATCAGTATGAGCGGTTTTGTGACTTCTCCAGCATGATTGATGCTTATGCAGGTTATCGTTTGAATAAAACGGATCAAATTGTAGTGGGTATGCAAGCCATTCCATTTGGACCTGGACGTTTCTGGGGCAATAGCTTGTATGGAAGTATCAACACCACTGTCGGTTTAGAGGATGTACATAATGTTGGTGTGAATTATCATGCTGAATTATCGTCAGCGACCAAATTTGATCTGGGTTATTTTGCGATTGATGGTGGTCATTATTCTGGTACTTATACACCAGATTCGGGTCGCTATACGGCAAATTACGTTCGTTCTGATGATGTGACACAAACCAACTTACAAGAGAAAAATATGTGGGTAGGGCGAGTAAGTCAAGATATTCCCTTGGGTATCGAGGATTTAGATACGCAACTTGGTGCATCTTACTGGATCTCGCAAATAGACAATAAGAAAACCAACCAGACTGGGCGACGTCAAGCTTGGTCAGTATTTACCAAGGTCAATTATGGGCAGCTTGGATTGACTTTGACTGGAGGCAAAAATGATGTCAACAATAAAGATTTAATTCAACCTGATACTTCGCTCATGGGATCTTATGACACTGAATATGCTGTCGCCAACAAAGCCAGTTATTACACGGCTGATCTGGGATATGCATTTAAAGATGTTGGAAAAATTGGCAATATTACCCCTTATATGATGTATAGCCTTTACAACAAAGATCAGGCTGATGCCAAGGATTCCATCCGAAATATTTTGGGTGTCTCCATTGATCATAAACAGCTTTCTTTGGTTGCTGAATATATCATGAGTAAAAATGATCCTTTTATCGGTGGTCATGCGGGATCGTTAGCATTGGGTGATGATAATAAGTGGAATAAGTTATTGAATTTGACTTTATTCTATTATTTTTAACGTTGAATCATAACATTCGGGCAACCGAAAATTTTTTTCATAATTTTCTTGGTATGCCATAATACAAGACTAAGTGTGTGCTTATACAAACCATAGCGGTATAAGCACACACAGATGTTTGTATCTAAACAGGATGATCCATATGCAACTCAAAGACATGTCTCTCTTTCACCAACAAGCCTTTGTCGCTGGGCAGTGGTGTGATGCTGACAACCTTCAAAGAACGGATATTTATAATCCTGCAACTCAAGAAATCATTGGGACTGTACCCAATATGGGGAAAACTGAAGCAGAACGAGCAATTCAAGTGGCTACAATTGCTTGGGCAGCTTGGAAAAATAAAACAGCAAAAGATCGTTCAATCATTTTAAAACGTTGGTTTGAATTGATGGTTGAGCAGGCAGATGAACTCGCTTTTATTCTCACCAGTGAACAGGGCAAACCATTGGCAGAGGCGAGAGGGGAGATTTTGTATGCTGCCAGTTTTGTGGAGTGGTTTGCTGAGGAAGCAAAGCGTGTATATGGAGATATCGTGCCAAGCCCATATCCAGATGCACGTATTGTGGTACAAAAACAAGCGATCGGAGTCGTTGCAGCGATTACGCCGTGGAATTTTCCAGCAGCGATGATTACACGAAAAGTCGCACCTGCATTGGCGGTAGGTTGCCCTTGTATTGTTAAACCTGCACCTGAAACACCGTTTACAGCTTTAGCTTTGGTTGATTTAGCTGTGCAAGCTGGGATTCCTGCCGAAATTTTCAGTGTGATTACAGGGGATGCAGTCACGATTGGAGATTCTATTTTTGAAAGTGATGCGGTGCGAAAGTTTACATTTACAGGATCTACACCTGTGGGAAAAATGCTTTACCAACGTTCAGCACAAACCTTAAAAAAAGTCTCTTTGGAATTGGGTGGTAATGCACCATTCATTGTTTTTGATGACGCAGATTTGGATGCCGCCATTGAAGGCGCATTGATTGCAAAATATCGAAATGCTGGGCAGACCTGTGTTTGTGTAAATCGCTTTTTGGTTCAAGCAGGCATCTACGATAAATTCATCAATGCATTAAGTGAAAAAGTCAGTGCTTTTAAAATTGGCAATGGCTTGGATGATGATAGTGAAATTGGTCCACTGATTAATCTGAATGCTGTGAAGAAAGTCGAAGCCCATGTACAAGATGCCTTATCTAAAGCTGCTCGTTTGGTGACAGGGGGGCAACGTCACAGTGCAGGAGAGTTGTTTTATCAGCCAACCATTATTGCAGATGTGACCGCAGAAATGGATGTAGCAACTCAGGAAACTTTTGGTCCGCTTGCCGCTGTATTTAAGTTTGAAACCGAGCAACAGGCGTTAGAGATGGCCAATGCAACAGAGTTTGGTTTAGCAGCCTACTGTTATACCAAAGATCTTGGACGTGCTTGGCGTATGAGTGAACAATTGGAATACGGCATGGTGGGTATCAATAAGGGATTGATTTCCAATGAAGTTGCACCATTTGGTGGAATCAAACAATCAGGTTTAGGGCGTGAAGGTTCAAAGTATGGCATTGAAGATTACCTTGAAATTAAATACACCTTATTTGGAGGATTAAACAGATGAGTAATGAAAAATTTGAAAAAGGTCTTGTGATTCGTAAACAAGTGCTGGGTGAAGATTATGTCAATCAATCGATCAACAATGCAGATGACTTTAATTTACCCTTACAGGAGTTAGTCACTGAGTATTGTTGGGGTGCAGTGTGGGGACGTGAAGAACTGAGCAAACCTGAGCGTAGTCTGATTAATCTTGCCATGATTTCTGCATTAAATCGTCCACATGAGCTAAAATTACATGTTAAAGGTGCATTACGAAATGGTGTATCAAAAGAGAAAATTCGTGAGGTGCTATTACAGGTTGCAATTTACTGTGGTGTACCTGCTGCAGTTGATAGTTTTCGTATAGCCAAAGAAGCTATTCAGGAATATCAAGAAGAACAGCACTAAACTCTAAGGAATTGTCTCCTTGCAGTTAGATCTAGCGCTAAACTGGTCTGTCTGTGCAGATAGATATACGCAGATTCATATTGATCCAGAGAAACTCGATTTTGCGATATATGATTTTATCTGATTGACTAGATGGATACTGATTTAACATCAGCACGTTGAATGAGATCAGCTAAAATCATGACCGCACTTTCCATCTGCTTGAGATTAAAATCACCTAAACCAAGAATTAAACCTGAACGTTTTCGTTGTGCTGAAAAAGTTGGAGAAATGGCTTTCACTGTAATTTTCATGTCTACAGCTGCTTGGGCAATGGCAAGGTCATTGATATGTTCTGCGAGCCAAAGCACCATATGCATGCCTTGATCTCCTGACTCTAAATAACCGAGATGCTCAGGGATATGTCGTGCAATTATCGTGATCAAATGTTGACGATTTTCGGCATAAACATGACGAATTTTACGGATATGTCGCTCTAAATATCCCTGCTCAATAAACTTGGCGAGCACATGTTGATCTGCAGAAGCAGGGTGACGGTCGATCAACACTCTTAAACCACAGAAAGGTGCAACCAATGCTTGCGGCAAAATCGCATAACCCAGTCGAAGTGAGGGGAAAAGCACTTTACTAAAAGTACCCAAATAGATGACACGGTCAGGTGCTAAACCTTGTAAGGCTGGAAAAGGTTGCCCGTGATAACGTAGTTCGCTGTCATAATCATCTTCAATAATCCATGCTTGTTGTTGTGATGCCTATGCCAATAAGGTATGACGACGAGATAAACTCATCGGCATACCCATCGGGTATTGATGAGAAGGGGTAACGAAAGCTGCTCGTGCATGAGGAGCAAGGTTGATGGCTGTATTGACTTGCAATCCTTCCTCATCAACAGGAACACGGACAATTTGGATTTTTTGTACAGCGTTTTCTAAAATGGCTGATGTTCCACGATAAGCAGGATCTTCAAGCCATACTTGATCCTTTGGTTCAAATAAAATTTGACTGCAAATATATAAAGCTTGTTGTATTCCATTGGTAATCACAATCTGTTCAGGTTGGCAATGAACTGAACGGGAACGACGAACATAATCTGCAATTGCAACTCGCAATGACCATACGCCCTGAGGATCATCATAGCCTGAGGGTAAGCCTTCTCCTCGAGCACGATAGCGATTGCAAAATTTACGCCAGACATCATTGGGTTGAGTGCGTCCGGTAGGAACAGACACCGCAAAGGGTAAATGGGGCAAAGGTTTAAATTCTTTTAATATTTCGGCATAGGCTTGTGCAGCTGCTGTCAGATTTGATTTAAATGCATCGTTAATCATGTCTTTTTGTTGTTGATGTGGCGTAGTGATTAAAGACTGTGCAACAAAGGTTCCCTTACGTGGATGTGCCTCTAAAACACCTTCTGCCAGTAATTGATCATATGCTTCAATTATCGTTCCACGGGAAACACTTAAGCTGAGCGCCAATTCACGTGACGAGGGCAAAGGATCACCTGCCTTTAAATCTCCTTGTTGTACAGCTTCTCTGAGGGTCTGTATCAGTTGTGCAGTCACTTTGCCTTGCTGCTTGTTGAGCTTCGAAATTGAAGGAAGCTCAACCACTTTTGCCATTCTCGCCATAATTCTGGACTACTTAAATAAATACAAACTGGTGCTTTTGAATAATCCAATTAAATCAGAAAATTTACAACAGAAAGTTCATGTTTAATGACTGTTTTAATGATTGAGAGTGAGAGGAGTCGGCCATGTATATCCCTAAAGATTTTGAAATCACTGAAGTGAAAGAGATGCATCAACTGATGTGTGAATATCCACTGGGAATACTGTTGAGTCATGGCATAGAGGGTCTAGATGCTAACCATTTACCTTTTGAACTACAATTAGAACAGTCAGAGTTGGGTACACTCCAAGCCCATGTTTCAAGACAGAATCCTATCTGGCAGCAGCTTCATGACGGTGATGAGGTGTTGGTGGTATTCCGTGCTGGAGATGCCTATATTTCACCTCAATGGTATCCAAGTAAACATGAACATCATCGACAGGTGCCAACATGGAACTACAGGGTTGTACATGCGCATGGCAAAATCCGTATTCATGATGACGAGCGTTATGTACGTGGTGTAGTTGCACGTTTAACTCGGACACATGAAGCAACTCAAACTACGCCTTGGAAAATGTCTGATGCTCCTAAAGATTATTTGGAACCGATGCTTCAGGAAATTGTTGGTATCGAAATTGAAAATACACGGCTTCAAGGAAAATCAAAACTCGGTCAGAATAAAGATCATCGAGATATTGTCGGAGTTGCCAATGCATTATCTCAGACGGAGCATGGTGTGATTGCTGATGCAATGTATCAGGTTGTGGCAGAGAAAAATAAATAAATACTCATCTCTACATCAGCATAAAGGAGAATTTAATGACTTGGTTAAGCCCACAGGTTTTGGAAAATGATTTTATCATTTTAAAACCACTTGAAATGCAACATAAGGACGCACTGGTTGAAGCTGTATGCGATGGTGAACTATGGAATTTATGGTTTACGCATATCCCAACACCTGAGCAAATGGAGACTGAGATTCAGCGAAGACTGGATTTACAGAGATCGGGAAAGATGTTGCCATATACCGTTATTGAACAACATAGTGCTAAGGTGTTGGGCATGACCAGTTTTATGAATATCGAAGCGACACATCGCCGTGTGGAAATTGGTTCAACTTGGTATCGACAGTCTGTACAGCGTACATATGTCAATACAGCATGTAAAAAGTTAATGCTTGCTTATGCATTTGAGCACTTGGACTGTATTGCAGTTGAGTTACGCACTTCCTCATTTAATTTTAAAAGCCGAGCAGCTATAGAGCGCTTAGGCGCAAAACTCGATGGCATCTTGCGCAGCCATCAAATTGTGAAAGATGATGTGTTAAGGGATACTTATGTTTATAGTATTTTGCAAAGTGAATGGCCAGCTGTGAAGCAACACTTAAATACTATACTGTCCAAGTCGAATGATTCTAAAAGCATTTAAGCAAATGGCTTAAATCAGCACAAAATTGGTTTTGATTTCCGATGGTGCTTTATATCCAAGGCAGTCACCTATAGGCTGCTTTTGATTGATCAATGTTAATGTTATTGTGGGTCAAAGTAATTTTGGGGCAAATATTTCTACTCGATCAAAACATGCTGATGCTTTATCTATTTGACTGAGCATTAGGTTTGGATCATCAGATCAATTGTGATCATTGAAAAAAATATTATTTTATCTGGTATAAAAAATATACCCAGCTTAGCTTAATATATGGATAAAAATAGTTGAATGAGAATAATATATTTTTACATTAGATTTTAGATGTGAAAAATACCTCCCCTAAGTATAGCTGTTAAACAGCATCTTAAATTTTTTATTATTTTTTACAGTGAGTTATATTTAAATATCCTATTTTTTTATGCTGGGTTGATGTGATAATTTATTGATAATATTATGTGTATATTATTTTAATTTAGTTCGAAATAAGTTTAATAATAATAAAAATATTGTAGTAAAAATCTATAAAAGAGCATAAAATTCAAACAAATGCTGTTTGCAAATGATTCAATGAAACTAAAAAAATTTATATTTTGTTTAAGATTAAACTTAAGAAAACTTATTCTATTTTTAGCGGTATTCAGTATTGTTATTCTATTTGTTGCTTCACTGTTTGTGAATTATTCTATTCAGAAAAAAGAGTTATTAGATACTTCACTGTCAGTCAATATGGAATATGCAACGAAGATTGCACAGAAAACTGATTCGCAAATTCAAACCGTATTAAAACAACTTGATTATAGTGCGATGTTACTGGGGAAATCATTTAATGATGAAGAATTTAAACAATCAGAAGTAGATCGACTCAAGTTTCAATCCAACTTTTTTGATAGTGTGATTATTTCAGATAAAGAGGGACGAATTCTTAATTATTCACCTTCTAAAATTGCCTTAAATAAAAATGTAGTCAATCGAACTTTAGGTTTTACAGAGTCTTTAGATACCCAAAAGACCGTGATAACGAGTCCGTATTATTCAGTCAAAAAGAATCTAATTGTTTTTATTTCACAACCTATTTTTGATCAAAATAAAAAATATCTAGGCTTTGTTGGTGGTGCGATTTATTTAAAAGAAAGAAATATTATCAATGAGTTGTTGACTATTAGCTTTAACTATAAAGACAGCTATATGTATGTGTTGGATAGTCAACATAAGATTATATTTCACCCTGATGTTCATCGAATTGGTACATATGCAACCGATAACACAGGGCTGAGTTATATGGCAAGTCATTCGATTGGGAAAATTCGTTTGGTCAATAGCCAAGGTGTTGATAACCTTGCTGGTTTTGCCAAAGTAAATCACACCGATTGGATTATTGTCTCACAACAACCGACACACAAACTGCTCGAAAAGATTCCAAATCTTATCTATAAAATCATTGCTTATATGCTTGTTTTTTATATTTTAATTTTTTTAATTATTTGGAAGATTTCTTATTATATTTCAGCACCATTAAATCGTTTGGCCACTATGGCGAGTCACTTAAACAATCCTGAAACAGCCAATCAAATCAAGGATGTTGATGCCTTGTATTATGAAGTCAGGAATTTTAAACGTTCTTTACTGCAAAGTTCTTCAAATTTTAGCAAACGAATTTCAACATTAAACCATTATGTGAATACTGATCCTTTAACTGGACTCTATAACCGACGAGGAATGGAATTACATATTGAACGCTTGATGAAAGCGGATAAACCCTTTGCCATTATTGCTGTTGATATTGATTATTTTAAAAAGATCAATGATCAATATGGGCATGAAAAGGGGGATTTGGTGCTAAAGCATACAGCACAGCATATCAAAGACTGTGTCCGAAATATTGATATTTGTTGTCGAATTGGAGGTGAGGAATTTGTGATCTTGAGTCCAATAGATAGCCAAAATTTAACCATTAACATTGCAGAAAGGGTTCGCCAACTCCTTGAGAAAAGTCCAATAGACAATATTCCAGCAGTGACTGTATCCATTGGAATTGCACACTGGCCTGAAATTTCAACAGATATTCATAAAGTCTTTAAAGCTGCTGATGAGTATTTATATATGGCTAAGGCAGAAGGGCGTAATTGTATACGTTATAAAAAATAGTTTGCTGGATGTCTATCCCTATGTAGTGAACATTATCTGATAATCATATAAAGATTAGATATTTATCAATGTTTTATTGTCTGTATACACTCAATACTCTTTAAAGAGGGTCGAGTGAATATGAACAAATTATTGGGTTTTGGTTTAATTGCCATTTTTAGCAGTGGTTTAGTCTTTTCGGGATGCTCAAAACAAACCCCAACGGAAAAAAATGCGGTAGAAAATGATCAGATCAGTACATTGAATATTGGTTATCAAAAAGCAGCATTAAAATTGATTGTAGCGAAACAAAATCAACTTTTTGAAAAAGAATTTCCGCATGTAAAAATTGAGTGGAAAGAGTTCCCTGCAGGCCCGCAGACCTTAGAGGCTTTATCCGTCAATTCGATTGATTTTGGCTATACGGGAGATGCGCCTATTGTTTTTGCTTTGTCTGCGGGTAAGCAATTGAACTATTTAGGCTATGAACAATCATCTCGTCAAGCTCATGCCATTTTATTACCGAATCAAAGTGATATCAAAAGCCTTGCAGATTTAAAGGGAAAACGAGTTGCATTAACCAGAGGCTCAAGCGCACATAACTTCTTGGCTGAAACCTTAAAACCAGCACATTTATCTTGGACAGATATCCAACCTGTTTGGCTGACGCCTTCAGATGCACGAGCCGCTTTAGATAAAAAGGCTATTGATGCTTGGGCTGTTTGGGATCCTTATATCAGCGCTGCTGAAATTGATGGAAATGCGAAAATTTTATTTGAATCTACTGATCTACCTAAGACCTATAGTTATTATTTGGCACAGCCTGATTTTGTAAAAAAACATCCAAAGGATGCCGAAAAAGTACTGGCTGTATTAAATCAAAGTGATCAATGGATTAATGCTCATCCATCAGAAGCAGCGGAAATTTTAGCGAAGAGCACGGGTTTAGATATCAATGTGACTCAAAAAGTTATTGCGAAAAAGCCAACTCCCAATCCTGTTGCAATTTTAAGTCCAGAGGCAATCCAATCTCAACAAAAGATTGCTGACCTTTTCTATGCTCAAAAGTTAATTCCAAATCATTTTGAAGCGACCCAATTTGTTTGGAAACCTGCTCAATAAAATAACAACAAAGCCGTGGAAAACTATCACCACGGCTTTTCTTTGATCAATAAATATTAATTTGGTCTACAACAGCATACCTGTTAGATAAGCTATGTTGACCTTTCATAAATATTGGCAACAATTGAGATTTCAACAGACTCTTATATGAAAGGTTAAAAAAACTTGCGCTATTATTTAAATCATATTATTGTCATAGGACAAAATTAATTTGTCATAGATTTTTATATGGCTCGCTTTAATACGCCAAGCAATCTCATTGGATTACAGCAAAACTTTGATGAGGTTCAGCAACACATCGAAGCAGTATGTCGAAGAATAGGACGCAATCCAGCAGAGATTCGCTTACTGCCTGTGACCAAGACTTTAGCCACTGAAAAAATTGAGCAGGCGTATCAACTGGGCTTTTGCAGTTTTGGTGAAAATAAAGTGTTAGAGGCGAAGGTAAAGTACGAGGCATTGCAACACCTCGCGATTCATTGGATTTTAATCGGACATTTACAAAGCAATAAAGTGAGATATGTTGCTAAATTTATTGACGAGTTTCACGCCTTAGACAGTTTAAAACTTGCGCAAAAACTGAATCATCGTTTACAGCTTGAACAACGCAAAATACCTGTGTTTATTCAGGTGAATACCTCTAATGAACACAGTAAATTTGGTGTCGCACCCGAACAAGCCTTGGCCCTGATCGAACAGTGTCAGCAGTTTACTCAGTTCAAAATAGTTGGGTTAATGACCCTTGCTATTCATAGTCAAGATGCTGTTGAGGTAAGGCGTTGCTTTCAGACTTTACGTTTTTTAAGAGATCAAATTCAAAAAACTTATCCTGAAGTGCAACGTTTATCTATGGGAATGTCGGGAGACTTCGAAATCGCCATAGAAGTAGGCGCTACGGATATTCGGGTTGGGCAAGCTATTTTTGGTGCAAGAACATTGCCTGATCATTATTACTGGGCGGAGTAAGTCAAGATGAGTCAACACTATCAATTAACCATTTATCAACAAGGTAAATTATTGGGGCATTTTCAAAGCCAATCTATGCACGCTTTAGCAAAAATCAACAGCTTATTGAGTTATTTACAGCACACATCTGAGCTGAGCTATGAGTTACATCAAGTGATTGAAGATGCACGTTATCTTATGCAGAAAGATGGGGTAATGCAGCTCTTAGGCACTCAATATATCTATAAACCCTGTTCAATGAGTATCTTAGCGCAGGAGATAGCGTGAGTTATTTAATGCCAGTTTATCTACCCTTAACCATTGAGTTTCAGCGGGGTCAAGGATGCTATCTGTGGGATGATCAAGATAAGTGTTATTTGGATGCGATCTCTGGCGTCGGTGTTACCTTGCTTGGACATGCACATCCAGATATTCATACTGAAATCGTGGCACAATCGCAAACATTTTTACATCTCTCCAATTTATTTAAACACGCTTGGAATGAGCGTCTTGCTGAAAAACTGGCACAGATTACAGGGTTAACCCAGACATTTTTTTGTAACTCAGGCGCAGAAGCCAATGAAACAGCGATCAAATTGGCACGTTCATATGGACATCAACAAGGGATTCAATGTCCCAAAATTATTGTCATGCAACACGCATTTCATGGGCGGACATTGGGAGCGTTATCTGCAACAGCTAAGCCAGATTATCGTCAAGCTTTTGGTCCCTTATTGACAGGTTTTGAGTTTGTCGCATTTCATGATTTGGCTGCAATCGAAGCTTATCAAAATGATCCAGATGTTGTGGCGATATTGCTTGAGCCGATACAGGGAGAAGCTGGAGTGAATATTGCTTCAGCGCTTTATCTCAAGCAACTCAGAGCGCTATGTGATCAACAGGATTGGTTGTTGATGTTAGATGAAATCCAATGTGGACTAGGGCGTACAGGAACATGGTTTTATTATCAACAAGCTGAAATTTGTCCAGATGTACTCACCATTGCAAAAGGTTTAGGCAATGGGTTACCGATAGGTGCTTGCCTGACCCATTCCAAATTAGGACATTTATTGCAGTCTGGCTTACATGGCTCAACTTTTGGTGGGAATCCGTTGGCATGTCGAGTGGCTTATCGTGTTTTGGATTTACTCGAAACGCAGTATTTACAGTCAGTTTCTGCAAAAGGATATAAATTATTGGATTTATTGCAATCTAAATTAACAGGGTTACACAACATCAAGTCTGTACGTGGTGTGGGGTTGATGATCGCAATTGAATTGATTCATCCTATTGAAAACCTAATGAAAACTGCCAGTGAACAGTTTAATCTATTGCTCAATGTTACTCAGGGAAAAATTATTCGTTTACTGCCTCCTTTGATCATGACTGATCCATAAATTGAATATTTAGCCCAGCAAATATACGGCTTGCTGAAAGCCAGCTATCCAAGTGAGAAGTAGAGTGACTACAATGAAAATAATCTATGCAATTCAGACGTTGGCTTTTGAAGATTTAGGCAGCTTTGCGCAGACACTGGATGATTTAAATTATCACATTCAGTATTTGCAACTCGGTATTGATGCAGTAGACGAAGCACTTGCATCAAAACATCCCGTTATCTTGTTGGGTGGCCCGATTGGTGTATATTAAACAGCAAGCTACCCTTATTTATCGGATTTAATTAATGCTTTAGGCATACGTTTAGCAAAAAATTATCCGACTATGGGAATTTGTTTAGGTGCACAGTTGATTGCTACAACTTTAGGTGGCGAGGTGTATCAGGGGCATGTGAAAGAAATTGGCTGGAGCAGACTGACCATTACCAGTCAAGGATTGGCCTCTCCTTTAAAACATTTAGAACATGTACATGTTTTGCATTGGCATGGTGATACCTTTGACTTACCTGAGTCTTCAAAACGCTTAGCAGGTTCCATTTACTATCCCAACCAAGCCTTTGCTGTGGGACTCAATATTCTGGCCTTGCAGTTCCATGTTGAAGTTGACCCGAAATCGTTGGAGCGTTGGTTAATCGGACACGCTACGGAACTCAATCAAGCCAAGATAGATATTTTAAAGTTGCGACAAGAAAATGTACTATATGGGCAAGCCTTACTGGACAAAGCTAAGCTGTTGTTACGTGACTGGCTCAATCAACTGATACCTGTATAACACTCAATATAGATTTTTTATGAAAATTAAAGGCAACAGCGCTCAGGATATTCAAGACAATATCCGCACACTGATTCAAGAAGGTCATCTCAATGAAGGTGACTTTTTACCCAGTGTTCGTGAACTTGCAGAACAGCTTGGGCTGAACCGAAATACGGTAGCTGCTGCCTATAAAAGTTTAGTGGTGATGGGAATCGTGGTGTCTAAGGGACGTTTGGGAACTCAAATAAAATCCCATCAATCCTCTCGAGTAATGGAAGGGTTTCAACCCTCAACACAAGGGGCCGTGGACTTAGCTCATGGCAATCCTAAACGTGAATTATTACCTGCACTGCAACAAATTAATTTGGCACATTTAAACAGTAGTCTGTATGGCGAAACGATTTATCATCCAGAATTATTAAAGATTACACAACAGCAAATTTTTGCTGATATTCCTGAGCCATTTGTCATTGAATTTACGTATGGTGCAGTCGATGCTATTGAGCGAATACTGACTGCATATCTTGTTCCATCAGATTTAGTGGCTGTTGAACAACCCGGTTTTATTACCAGCATATCTGCAATTGAACATCAGCAATTTAAAATGCAGCCTTTTACAGTCACGAGTAATGGTTTCGATCTCGACACAATTCAGAAAGCCTTACATGCAGGTGCTCAAGCGCTGGTGATTACGCCACGTGCGCAAAACCCAACTGGATACAGTCTAGATAGGCTTCAGGCTGAAAAAATTTCGCAGTTATTGCAAAACTACCCACATGTATTGGTGATTGTTGACGATCATTTTTCTTTGCTTTCGCAAGCAATTTACCAACATATTATTCCGACATCGACTAAACATTGGGCTGTGATTCGTTCGGTGTCTAAATATTTGTCACCTGATTTTCGTTTTGCTTTTGTTTGTTGTGATGCTGAAACCTCAGATAAATTACGACGTAAATTAAATGCAGGCTCCACATGGGTCAGTCATATGATCCAAGAAATGGTGTTCCAGTTGCTTAGTGCTGAACAATTTCCAGAATCTTTAGAAATGGCTAAATCGTACTATCAACACCAAAATCAAAAAATTGTGCAGTATTTACAGCAAGTTAATATCCCTTGTGACATAAAGTATGATGGTCTAAATATATGGCTTGATTTGCCTTATGCAGACAAGATCAGCAAAATTTTATTGCAGCGAGGTTGGCGAGTACGCTCTGGGCAGGATTTTAGCGTCAATCAAGATATATCAGGAATAAGAGTCAGCACAGCCGATATGTCTGAATCAGATATGCAGGCGTTCTGCCAACAACTTCAACAGATTTATCAGGTGATGATCAATCTATAAATTCATCACCTATTTTATCGAGGTATTCGTTGAGTTGAGTGGTGCTAGAAAAAATCAGCCTGTTTTTTAGTTTGATTAGGCAGTAGAGAGCAAAAATAATCGAAATAAATTGATGATCTAAAGTAGATAAATAAGCTCAATCATTCTATTGCGCTTCATTGCAATTTCAAATCAAAATGAGAAATTGTTAAACAAAATTTAAATAAAAACCCAAATAGTGTTAAATTATCTTGAAATTATAAAGATAAACTTATAAAAAGAGTGCTATCAAAGCAACAAATGGATGGTCCTTCATGATGACATATCGCTATAAACCTAAACTTGTTCCGATCAGAGTAATTAAAGATTGGCAGGGGGAAGACTGGGATGTCTATGAAGAATATAAGACAGGGATTGGTCAAATCATTTATAAAGGCAGACCCTATACCACAACCCGTGGTAGTTATGCCTGTATCTTAACCCCAGAGCTAGCAGACTTCATTCGGCAGAATTCTCGACAAACGGTGATGCAACAGCTTAATTTCTCAGGTATTAAAGTTTCTCGACTTCGAAAAGAAATGAATATTCAGCGTGAAAAATTGGTTTTAAATCACCAATGGGCGATTGAACACAAAAATGAATTACTAGGCGATGGATTTGAGGATTTACATCTGCAATATGGTTTAAGCAAAGCATTAGTGAGCAGTTATGCCCGTTATCTAAGATGTTATGCAAAAGTCCAAAAACCACATCCACAACGTATTGAAAATAAGCGATGGTTGTTGGCTAATCGAGACCTAATCACCAATTCAAACATGACGATGCAGCAGATTGCAGAACAGCTAAAAACCACAAGAAATAAAATTGTCATTGCCAGAAAACAGTTAAAACGACTTGCAGCGCTTGAGCGCTAATTTGCAATCAATCTTGCTTGATTACGACGGGGTAAAATATCTGGAAAATAGACAAATAGATGGTGGTATCTATGGTTATTCACGCGAGTTGAATGTGTATTTGAACAAAATCATGCAAAATATTTTCTGTAAAAATGGAACAGTTTCAATTCGCCCAAAAGATGATTAATCGTGCTGGCTAATTATTCCAATGTATATCTTGATGACTTAATTTGCTTTGCAGTGTAATTCATTTAAAGTTTTATCTTCTGATCTTAGTCATTTTTAACATATTTCCAAAAAATGAAGAGATCTGCCTAAATATTATAGGCAGATCTCTGTAACTTTATAGCTCACAGTGAGCTTAGCTTTTTTGATTTTACAGGCAGTAATTTCGATACTGCCAATGTCTGACAACGATTGCACATGTGTCCCACCACAAGGAAATTTAGGTAGGTCTCCAAAACCTACTTCACGATAACCTTGCTCATTTTGTTGTGTAATACGGGGCAAATTACTGCGAATGTATTGCTGACATATCGCTTGAAGATGGATTTGATCGATATCTTGAGCGTTTTCTGACTGCGTAAATTGCACTTTTGCATCTTCAGGCCAATGCTGCGCTTTCACGGGATGCCATCCAAAGCCTTGCATGATATGCCCGATCAAATGTCCTGCGGAGTGGAGGCGACTATAAAAAAGTCTTTCATTCTGGGCAACTTGGGCAAAAGCCTGCCCCAGACTAATTTCATGCTGACAATAATGAATAATGTCACCGTCCTGTTGTACAACATGCACCACATCTACATCGTTGATTGTACCTAAGTCACTGGGTTGCCCACCACCTTGAGGATGAAAAGGTGTCTGTGCAAGTCGAACTGCAAATAAGCCATCTTGATTTAATTCGCAGGATAAAACATCGACATTTGCATTAGTTAAATCAGATAAATATAAAGCCTGAGTCATATAAACTTCTACGTAAATTTCTAAGAAAGAATTATATGAAGCAATCCTATTGATGATAATCTAATAAAAAATGAATTTACTTTTTCCTCATGGGCACAAATCAAAGCATTGCATTACTTCAGGAAATGGCTATTTTCGTCAAGGTTGTGGAGACAGGAAGTTTTTCAGAAACAGCACGTCAACTGGGCAATACACCTTCTGCGATCAGTAAGGCCATTACTCGACTTGAACAGGCACTAGAAACCAGACTGTTGCAAAGAACTACACGAAAATTACGTTTGAGTGAAAGTGGCCAGCAAATTTATGGACATTGTCTCGAAATGCTCAATGCTGCTCAGGCCGTGATCGACAACACAGGAAAATTAAACAGTGAACCCAGTGGTACAGTAAGGATCAGCGTACCCAAAGCAGTGGGCCACTATATGATTCATCCACATCTTGCTGAATTTTTACAGCGATACCCCAAAGTCGATATTCAAATGTTATTGGAAGATCGCTTTGTTGATTTTATTGATGATGAGATTGATTTAGCCATACGGATTACCAATGAACCAGCATTGGGACTAAAAGGAAGAAAATTAATTCAGATTGATCATGTGCTTGTCGCAACACCAGAGTATCTAAAACGTTATGGCATTCCACGAAAGCCTCAGGATTTAGTAGATCATCAATGTATCTACTTGGGTGAGCAAGCCAGCGACTCAAAGTGGAAGTTTCAAAAAGGCAATAAAACCACCAATGTTGTTGTTAAAGGACGTTATTCTGCAAATCATACAGGTATACGCTTAGATGCAGCATTAAATCATATGGGAATTGCAAGCCTACCTTACTTCGTTGCCCGTCAGGCTTTGGCAAACCATACTTTGCTGCAAGTTTTACCAGAATGGTATTTTAAAACTTACTATAGTGGTGATGCGTGGTTACTCTATCCACCGACACGCTATTTAGCCCCTAAAATAGAGGTATTCATTCAATTTCTTGCACAGAAATTAAAATCTGAACCGACACTTAAACATGATGAGTCCCATATTTAAGGGATGCTATAGTTCTCAGGAGTTAGTGCTATTTTAAAAAATACTGATGCTAAAATTATTTAACATCAGTCTGTTGGGTGTATATCTGCTGATTTAGCCTAAACCCATTTTATAAATATTTTAAAATGGGGATGTGTTTGTTTTTATGCTTAAACTTGGAAAATTTGAGCATCAATGGATAGAGCAAAATACTTAATAGTATGGAGATTAACCATAAGGTAGAGACCTGATCTACACCATAATATTGACCTTGTGTCGTACCGAAAATTTGTACTGCAACCAGATACAACGCTTTTAAAAGATATAAATGAACGATGTAGAAAAACATAGGAACTGAACCAAAAATAATTAATGGTTTAACCCATTTTTGTGTTTCAACTTTTTGTAAAAGTACCAAAAGAATAAGCCCCATACCTGCATTCCAAAGAATAAACAGTAACGAAGGTGGGTATTTGGTGAGGTTCATAAAGCTCATCCATGTTTCTGAGAATGTTGGCATAACTTGCCATGCTTGATCACCATAGAGATTGATGATTCTCAGTATGAAAAATAGTGCAATGCTGGATAAACCAAAACGGAGCAAGATCTGATTTCTTTTTGCCGTATCATTAGACGGGGAAAAAACCTGATGACCAATACAATATCCCAGTGTAATAACACCAATCCAAGGCAAAACAGGATAAGAGGTTCTTAAACGAACGATGTCTCCAATTTCGATCCATCCACGTTCATGTAAGATGAGCCAAAGTTGGTGTAAAACTGGGATATTTTCAAAGGAAATTTGATCGAGTAGGTTATGACCAAAAATAATCATCAAACTGATACACCACAGCAGTTTTTGCGGTAATCCAATCAGCGCTGCCAAAGCAAGCATACTTATGCCAATTGCCCAAATGACTTGTAAATATATGACATCTGGCGGAAATTTCCCTGTCCATGCAAAGTTGATAATTATCAGTTCTAGAAAAACTAAAAAAAGCCCACGTTTAATTAAAAATTCACGGGTCATCTGGATGCTATTGTTTTTTGCTTGGTATAGATATGCGGATAATCCCGTTAAAATGACAAAGACAGGTGCACATAAATGAGCCAAAATTCTACTGAAAAATAAGGGTTCTTCAGTTGCTGAAATAAGCATTGGGTCTGGAACTTGATGATGCAGATAAAAGGTTTCTCTGACATGATCAACCATCATGATTAAGATGACTAGACCTCTTAATGCATCAATGGCTTGAAGGCGCTGACTAGGTGTAGTTGACATAAGAAAAGATGAAATTTGATGTTATGATATACTGTAACATTTATTTTTCTGCTTTTAAAATTATTGATTATCAGCAAAGCTGATGTTTTTAAAAATTAAATTGAGAGTTTTATAGGTGAAATAAATTTTTTATTTAAATGATCACTAATATTAGCGTCGATAAATTTAGGTTTTTATACATATAAAGTGCCATGCATTTTACCAATTCATCAAGTCTTTGTTTTTCTCAAGCCTTATTGATGAAATAAGACTTGAGTCGTGCAGACTTTATAAAATTAAAGAGATGATTCTCATGCTTTGTTTGGGTACTTTAGTCAAGCCAATCTTATTTATTTTTGATCTAATCCTCCACCCAAAGCTTTATACAATTCGATTTGATTATTTAATTTGCTTTGCTCTAGTGTGAGTAGACTTTGTTGAGCAGTATAAGCAGAACGTTGTGCATCCAAGACTGAAAGATAATTGTCGATTCCTGCTTTAAAACGAGACGAAGAGAGTTGATAAGTGGTTTGTGTTGCTGAGACAAGTCGATGCTGAGCATCTAAACGTTCGTCTATATGAGCATGCGCTGCTAAAGCATCGTTAACTTCACGGAAGCCCGATTGAATGGCTTTTTCATAATCTGCAAGTGCAATCATTTGTTCTGTTTCAGAAATTTTTATATTGGCTTTTCGAGTGCCCCAATCAAAAATAGGTAGATCAAGACTAGGCCCAATCGACCAAACAAAGCCCCCAGATTTAAATAAATTTTGCAGATCAGTAGATGCATATCCCGCAGAACCTGTCAGGCTAATTGTGGGAAACAGTCTTGCTTTTGCCACACCGACATTGGCTCCAGCGGCAAGAAGTTGATATTCGGCTGCTTTGATATCTGGTCGATTATTTAATAGATCACTGGTCAAACCCGTAGCGAAAGTATTTTGTGAACTGATATGTTCAACAGCTTGATCGGGAAGTAGGTGTTGAGGAACGCTTTGTCCTGCCAATAAATTCAGTAGATTTTGAGCCTGTACGATCTGTGTTTTATAAGTAGCAACATCATTACGAGCCGTCTCCACTGAAATTTGTGCTTGACGCAAAGGGACTTCACTCTCAATTCCTACATCAAATCGCTTTTTATTTAGATGGTAGGAATCCTGTTGGGCGATTAATGTTTGTTCCGCTAATTTTAAATGAGATTGTGCAAAAGCATAATCTAACCAAGCTTGAGACACTTGACTGACTAAGCTAATTTGTGTGGATTGCTGTGCACTTTGAGTAGCAAGATAATGATTTAAAGCCACATCGCTCAAGCTTTTTACACGTCCCCAAAAATCAAGCTCATACGCTGTGATGCCAAGTCCAACTTGGTATGATGAGTAAGGATTATTGGGATTAATCGTTGGATTGACTTGTCTGAGTGCACTGCCATTGGCTCCGATGGTCGGGAGTTGATCATTTTTAGTGATTTGATATTGTTGCTGTGCTCGTTGAATATTGAGCATTGCTGTACGCAAATCACGGTTGTGCTTTAAGCTGATTTCAATGACTTGCAATAAACGTGCATCTGAAAAGAAACGTGTATAACCCTGATGCGCAATTGAGATTTCTGAGCGATTTTGAACAGTGTTTTGAGTAAAATTTTCAGGAATATTGGATTGAATAGCAGGCTTTGGTGCTTGCATACTCATACAAGCGGTCAAAGCAACGAACAGTGTGGAGGAAATCAATCCACGAAATACGAGTGTTGATTTAGGCATGATTTTTACCCATTCATAAAAGGTGAAAACATCAGCAAGATCAGAAAAAAACTGATGTTTTCTTCTGATCTATTCCGCTGTATTAAGGTTGCGTGTCTGGTTTTGATGATTTTGTCGAGAATATTTTTTCCACTGCGCCTAAGACAAAGATAAAAAATACTGGGACAAAGAAAATCGCGAGTATCGTCGCCGAAATCATGCCACCAAATACACCTGTTCCTAGTGCATGTTGAGTTTCAGAACTTGCGCCTGAGGCAATCACTAAAGGAATCACACCACAGGTAAATGCCAGTGAAGTCATCAGAATAGGGCGCAAACGAAGTTTAGCTGCTGCAACTGTGGCTTCAATCAAGCTCATGCCTTCTTCTTTGAGCATCTTGGCAAATTCAACGATCAAAATGGCATTCTTTGCCGACAAGCCGATAATGGTAATTAAGCCAATTTTAAAGAACACATCATTCATCATGCCTCTCGACATGATCGCAACAATTGCCCCAAAGATCCCTAAAGGAACCACCAACATGACAGAAAGTGGGATTGCCCAACTTTCATAAAGTGCTGCCAATACAAGGAACACCACTAACATTGAGAGCACCAGTAAAAATGCCATTTGGGACTCAGTTTGTTTTTCCTGCAAAGAAATACCCGTCCATTCATAGCCTATACCTTTGGGTAATTTGGCAATCAATTGTTCCATTTCTCGCATTGCATCACCTGATGAGGTATCAAAGTTTGGTATACCTGCGATACTTAAAGATGGTCGTCCGTTGTAACGGTTATATTGTTGCGGTGCTTTACTCCATTGAGGACTGACTACTTCAGACAGGGAAACCAATTGTCCACTCGAACCAGCCACCTTAAGATTTAAAATATCTTTTAATTGCATTCGAGATTGAGCATTGACTTGAACAATGACTTGTTGCATACGCCCCTGATTAGGAAAGTCATTGATATACATCGAGCCCATTGAGGTTGAGATAATGTCAGAAACATCAGAGAACTTCACACCCAAGACATTGAGTTTTTCACGATCAATTTTTAAAGAAATGTTGTCCCCTTGCGGTAAACCTTCATTCCAGACCATATAAAACTTTTTATTTTTGGCTGCCATGGCCATCAGCTCGTCTTGAGCTGCCAGTAATGCAGGCATACCTAAATTTCCACGATCTTGTAAACGTAAACTAAAGCCTGAAAATGTGCCCAATTCATCAATAGCTGGAGGCATCACCGCCATAGTTGCACCTTCTTTGCTATTCGCCATGAAAGCGTTAACGGAGTTGGTCATCTCTGTGGCAGACGCGGTACGGTCTTTAAAATCCGTAAGCGTGGTAAAAGCCATGGCAACGTTTTGACCTGAGCCACTAAAGCCCCAACCTAAAATGGCTGTATTGCTTTTTACATTGGGATTGTCTTTTAAGTGTTGTTCAAATTCATTGACGACGTTGCGAGTACGTTCAGCTGTCGCATCCGAAGGAAGTTGAAATGAAGTCAGAAACCAGCCTTGATCTTCCTCTGGCATAAATGCAGTAGGCCAATATTTCATACTTGCAAAGGTGATTGCTGTGATTACCACAAAGATCACCATCATTGGAATCGTATGTTTAATGACTTTCAGTAACAGCAATTCATATTTTTTGGTGACTTTATCAAAACTACGATCAAACCATGCAAAAAAGCCTTTCTTTTGATGGTGAGCATCAATCGGTTTTAGAATTGTTGCGCACAGGGCAGGTGTTAAGATCAATGCCAAGAGTGCAGAGAATAAAATCGACACAGACATGGTCAGTGTAAATTGCTGATAGATAATGCCGACAGATCCACTGGCAAAGGCCATCGGTAAAAATACTGCTGCAAGCACCAGCGTTATCCCAATGATTGGGCTGGTGATTTCTTTCATTGCCTTAGAGGTGGCTTCTTTGGGTGGTAAGCCTTCTGTGGCCATAATCCGTTCGACATTTTCAACCACCACAATTGCATCATCGACAATAATCCCGATGGCAAGTACCATCCCGAACATGGTCAATACATTGATGGAAAAGCCCAAAACGAGCATCACTGCGAAAGTCCCCAGCAAAGCAATAGGTGCAACGATGGCTGGAATCAAGGTATAACGGACATTGTGTAAGAATAAATACATCACAATAAATACCAAAACCATGGCTTCAAGTAATGTATAAATCACTTTTTCAATCGAAATTTTAACAAAAGGCGCAGTGTCATACGGGATGCTATACTGCATACCTTCGGGTAAATTCAATTTTAATTCTTCAATTTTGGCCTTTACACCTTCAGCAGTTTTGACTGCATTCGCACCCGGACTGAGCTGAATCGCAGCTGCTGTAGCAGGTTGACCATCTTCTAAAATGGCAAAATTGTAGGCTTGTGAACCAATTTCGACATTTGCTACGTCTGAAAGCTTAATTACGCTTCCACTGGTATTACTTTTTAAACTGATATTTTTAAATTGCTCTACATTCCCCAACTGCCCTTGAGCGGATAAAGGAACCGTAATCAGTTGTCCTTCTGCCGCAGGGAGATCGCCTAAGCGTCCTGGTGCAATTTCAATATTGTTTTCACGAATCGCTGTATTTACATCGCTGATTGATAAACCATAAGAAATCAATTTATTTGGATCAACCCAAATCCGCATGGCTTTTTCAGCACCGAAAGATTGGACTTTACCGACACCTTCAACACGCTTAAGTTCTTCAACCACATTACGTACAAGGTAATCACTCAAATCAACTTCTGAATATTGCCCGTTGGGTGAATTGATACCGACCAGCATTAAGAAGCCTGATGAAGAGGCCTCTACCTGTAAGCCTTGTTGGCGAACAACTTGAGGTAACCGCGCTTCCACTGCCTTGATTTTGTTTTGTACATCCACTTGAGCCATTTCAACATCAGTACCCGGTTTGAACGTTGCAGAAATTTCCGCTGTACCCGAGGTATCCGTTGTTGAACTATAGTAAAGTAGATTTTTGACTCCAGATAATTCTCTCTCAATCAAAGTGACCACACTGTCATTGATGGTTTGAGCAGTAGCCCCCGGGTACGTTGCACTGATATTAACTTGCGGAGGAGCAACACTTGGAAAGCGTGCAATCGGCAATTTAGGAATACTCAGTACCCCAAATAAAATAATGAAAATCGCAATGACCCATGCAAAGACAGGGCGGCGAATGAAAAATTGTGACATCATCATTGAGCTCCTTGTATTGCAGGCGATTTGGCATGTACTGATGTTGCACCTGCTGTATTGACAGGAGCTTTCCATGTGCTTAGCTCAAGTTTTTGGTTCGGTTGAATACGTTCAACACCTTCAACCACCACTTTATCGCCTGATTTCAGTCCTTTGTTGGCAATGTAATATTGTTCATATTGTTGTCCCAGTTCGATCGAGCGAATATCTGCTGTACCTTTGGCATTCATCACATAAACCTGTGGCTCACCATTGATATTACGTTGGATGGCTTGCGCAGGAATCAGCAAAGCTTGAGGAACAGAAGCACGATCGATATCTACACGGACATACATACCTGGGAGTAGCTTTCTTTCAGGGTTATTCACCTCGATACGAATAGTGACATCGCCTGTTTCTGGATCTACATTGATGTCTTCAAACAACATTCTTGCTGTAACGTTATAGGGTTGTCCATGACTGTTAGAGATTCGAAAAGTCTTTTGGTCATTTGCAGACAGTTCGCCATTTTGTAGTGCTGTTTGGAGGCGTTCATATTCACTGATGGATTGTTTAATATCGACATAAACTTTATCGATCTGCTGTACTGTGGCCATTTTGTTTGTATCAGCTTGACCGACCAATGCGCCTTCAGTGACAAAGGACTGTCCGATTCGACCTGAAATCGGTGCGCGAACAGTGGCATATTGCAAATTGAGATTTTGGCGTGTGAGCAAGGCTTGCATCTGTGCTACATCTGTAAGCGCCTGTCGATATTGCGCTTGAGCATTGCTAACTTCTTGCTTACTAATGGCATTGCTTGGTAGTAGTTGCTGATAGCGTTCTAACTGAATTTTTAGACGAGCCACTTCAGCTTCAGCTTTATTGAGCGATGCACGATTGCTGTTCACATCCGCTTGGAATGTTTCTGAATTAATTTTATAGAGTGCTTGTCCTGCCTTTACTTCACTGCCTTGAGTGAATAACACTTTTTCAATTATACCGCCGACTTGGGGCCGAATTTCAGCCGTACGGAATGCTTGTACACGCGCTGGGAGATTCTCGCTGAAATTGACTGATTGAGGTTGGATGCTGAGTACACTGACTTTTGCAGGTGGTGTTTCTGGCTGAGCAGCTTCCTTGAAGCCACAACCTTCCATGAGCAGCCCGATGGATAAAAATAATGGAAGTAAAAGATGCTTTTGCATTCTGTCCAAACCTTGGGAGTTTTTGATGCTCACATTATTTTCGATGTTTGTGTAAGCTTGATCGGTAAAGTGTGGAAAAAGTGTGGAGAAAAATAGATAAATCAGCGTATCATGCAGATTGACAGACATTATCTGATGATTCATTCATGTTTGAAGCCTCATTTTCTTTCGATTGCCGTGATAAACAGATCCTTGTTGTTGAGGATGAATATGATATTCGCGATATTATTGAGCGTTATTTGAAACGTGAAGGAATGCGGGTGATTCGTGCGATGAATGGACGGCAGGCCATTGAAATACATAATGCACAACCGATTGATTTAATTCTTTTGGATATTAAATTGCCCGAAATGAATGGTTGGGAAGTGCTGAGTAAAATTCGTCAAAAGGCTCAAACACCTGTCATTATGTTGACTGCATTAGATCAAGATATTGATAAGGTGATGGCACTACGTATCGGTGCTGATGATTTTGTGGTCAAACCATTTAATCCCAATGAAGTGATTGCTCGGGTACAAGCCGTTTTAAGACGAGCACAACAGAATATATCTATACTAAATAGTCAGTTGATTTATAAAAATATAGAGATCAATTCAGATATTCATAGTGCTTATGTTTATCAACAAGACAAACGCGTTCTACTCAATTTGACCTTAACTGAATATAAGATTCTCAGTTTGATGATTCACCATCCACATAAAGTGTTTACTCGCAGCGAATTGTTAAATCATTGCTTGCCTGATAGTGATGCACTTGAACGCACAGTAGATAGTCATGTCAGTAAGTTAAGGAAAAAACTCGAAGAACTTGGGTTACAGCAGATGTTAATCAATGTGCGTGGAGTAGGCTATCGACTGGATCAACCTTCAGGGGCATCTTATCTTGAACCTCGATCAGTTTAATTCAGATCATTTGACTTTTTGTGTCGATCTTTAAATGTTGAATATACACGTTTAAATTTGTGTTTGATGCTGTGCCAATATTCTTTACCGAATAAAGCAATGACGATCAATAATAGGATCTCACCACCAATCGCCATGACCGTCATTACCCAAGCTTTATGAGGAATATCTAAGAACGGCATGATCGGAAAGGCAATCCAGTAAGCCACGACAATTGCTAAAAGTATAAAACCAATTTTCTTGCGTAGATTTAACTTTTGTTTAATCATTTCACTTAACGCGATAATATTTTAATCCTGTTATTGTTTGCAAGTTTTGCGGAGAAATGATCTTTAAAGTGTGGAAAAAGTGTGTAAGATCAGAAAAAATAAAGAGATGATGCAGGAAATAACGTGATAGGTAGAGCTGGAAAGCTTATGAAAAGTAAGTCAGGAATCAGTAAGCAACTGTTCATTGCACTCAGTATTGTTAATCTGAGCGTGACCTTATTCTCTGTTTTGTTGGGTTATTTTATTTATAACTACGCCATTGATGTTGGTTGGATTACTTTAAGTGCGTTGCAAGGTGAATGGACTGAATTTCATTTTGTGGATTGGATCTGGTTGTCTACCGTTGTTTTTTGTGGAGCAGTAATTTCATTGATTATCGGGATGCATCTGGCGCAACGATTTAGTCAGCCGATTAATTCTTTAGCAGAAGCCGCTGAGAAAATAAGCCAAGGTGATCTTTCAGCACGAGCGAATGACCGCCAGATACATTCAGCTGAAATTTCTGAGTTGATACATAACTTTAATCATATGGCACAAAAACTAGAACTGTCTGTGAAAAATGCCCAAGTTTGGAATGCCGCAATTGCGCATGAATTGAGAACGCCAATGACCATTTTACAAGGTCGCTTACAAGGAATCATTGATGGTGTTTTTGAACCCAATGTAGTTTTATTTAAAAGCCTTTTAAATCAAGTGGAAGGTTTATCTCATTTAGTTGAAGACTTACGAACCTTGAGTTTGGTTGAAAATCAGCAGTTAAGATTAAATTATGAATGGGTCAATACACAGGAAAGTATTGAGCGGGTGATTAAACTGTTTGATGATCGTTTGGCTCAAGCCCAACTCATTCCTGAGCTTGATTTAACCACAACACCTGTCTATTGCGATCAGCGTCGTATTGAACAAATCTTAATGGCATTGATTGATAATGCAGTACGTTATGCTCATGCAGGCCGATTAAATATTTCTTCGAAAGTGATTGATCAGAATTGGATTTTACAGATCACTGACCAAGGACCAGGCATTGCACAAGAGCATCAAGACAATTTGTTTGATCCTTTTTTTAGGCTAGAGCAGTCGAGAAATAAAGAGTTTGGTGGAACTGGTTTAGGACTGGCGGTCGTACACGCCATCGTGGTTGCTCATCAGGGTACGATTAAATATCAAAATAAAGACTCAAATAGTATTTTTACCATTCAAATTGCGAGCCATGAATAAGCAACACTAGTCAAAAGCCTTGCCAGAAATTGATTTCTGGCAAGGTTGAATTAATTCAAAGGCATACGGTATTCAATTACCCCAGGTTTCTCTGCCACCCAATCATACAGTTTTTGTGCTGTATGATTACTTTGTTGAGTGTGCCAATACAGGCGCGCGCATTGGCGTTTTTGAGCTTGTTGTTGAACATATTCAATCAAATGTTTACCGATCTGTTGGCCTCTGGCTTTAGGTGAAACATAGAGATCCTCAAGATAACAGTAATCCTGCTCAGCCCATGTCGAGCGGTGAATGACATAGTGAACAAAGCCAAATACAGTGTCTCCATGTTTTGCCACAGCACAATTAACAGTTTCGGTATCCGTAAAAAACCGTTGCCATGTGGTTTGAGTGACTGCACTTGATAAACTGACTTGGTAAAATGCTTGATAGTCTAACCAATACGCTAACCACTGCGTGTAGTCCACTTGCGTGACAGGTACAATTTGAATTAATAAATTTTCCACAGATATTCTCCAGTTGGTATAAGTTTTAAAGCAGAGAACGTAGTGTAATTTTGTTGTGGTATTTTCATAAGATACAGTTTTTATATTTTTGAGAGTACCAGTTTGTTTGAGATTTAAAAAAGGGAGTTTTATTCTCCCTTGTATTGCTCAGTGAGTTAGATAGAACGCTTTAATGTCTAACGCATATCTCTGGTGAATAGTGAGTGTTATAAAATTATAATGACAAAAAATGGCTTATATTTTAAGTTTCCCATTTAAGATCACATAGGAGATTAATCCGATTACCAGTCCCCAAAAAGCACCTCCAATGCCCAGTAGATGAATATTTGCAGCAGTGGCTAAAAAGGTGATCAGTGCTGACTCCCGTGTGTCTTGATCATGCATTGCATTTGCCAAACTTCCTCCAATCGTTCCAAGTAAAGCAAGACCTGCCAAACTTGCAATAAAAACACTTGGAAAAGCACTAAAGAGGCTTGCAAGCGTTAGTCCAAATATTCCAACCAAAATATAAAATACACCTGCAGCAATACCTGCAACCCAACGTTTAGATGGATCCTTAAGAGACGCTTTACCTGTACAAATTGCAGCAGTGATTGCGGCTAGATTAAATGCGTGAGAACCGAAAGGAGCCATTAAAAAAGAGCCTAATCCTGTGATGGTGAATATCGGTTTTAAATTGGTTTGATAACCATCATTTCTAAGCACCAAGATGCCCGGCATATATTGACCTGTGAGTGTGATTAAAAACAAAGGCAGTGCCACACTCAAAAGTGCATTCATTGAAAATTCAGGTACAGTAAAGACAGGCGTAGCCAATTGCAGTTCAAATGCTGAGAAATCAATACGGGATTGTAAGATTAAAAATAACAAACCCAGACCAAGTACACTGACCACAGCATAGCGAGCAGAAATTCGTTTAGTCAGCATGTAAATAAACAGCAGACTGATCGCTAAGACTGGATCAAGACTGATATTGGAAAATGCAGAAATGCCAAATTGTAATAAAATTCCAGCGAGTAGCCCTGAGCAAATGCTTGCAGGAATATAAGCAATCAGTTTTTCAAAATATCCCGTCAAACCCAGAATTACAAAAGCTAGCGCAGAGATCAGGTAAGCTCCGATAGCTTCAGCATAAGGGATGCTGACTAATGCTGTAATCAAAAAGGCGGCTGCTGGTGTCGACCACGCCGTAATGATTGGTTCTCTGCTGATCCAACTTAATAGAATGCCTGAAATTCCCACCCCAATCGATATAGACCAGACCCATGATGCAGTCAGTTCTGCACTTAATCCAGCGGCTTGAGCGGCCTGAAAGATCAGAATAAAAGTACCACCATAATTAACAATCACTGAAATCAGTCCTGCCACAACAGGATGAATCACATCAGAAGAAAACACTCGAAATGGGCGCTGTTGAGCGTGCATAAGTCAACCCTAAAAAATTTTAATCATGTGTTTAGAGCCCAATCACTTGAGTAAAAGATTGTCTTTTTTCTTAATGATTTGGGATGGTTAGATTGAGTGTAGTTTTGATTGTGGTATTTTTATAAGGTACACTTTTAATATTTTTGACAGTACCAGTTTTGCTTATGCGTTCACGATCTTCTGCTGTTTTTCCACATTTGATTCTGCCTGAAGGACAGATCAAAGATGGCTTATATCGTGTTTTGCGTGATGCTATCTTGGATGGGCGTTTGCGGGCAGGAAGCAAACTGCCATCAAGCCGTGCTTTGGCTGAGATGATGTCTATTTCTAGAAACTCAGTTCTGGCAGCGATAGAACGTTTATTGGATGAAGGTTATTTGCAGACCAAACCGAGTTCTGGAACCTATGTTGCTGAAATCATCCCAGATCATTTGATCAATCTCCCTCATAATGTGAATCAAACCTCAGTTCAATCGACTCAATTATTAAAAATCAATCCGCACATCGCAAATTTGTTGCCCGCATGGCAAAAACAAAATGTTTCGGGACAGGGTGAAAAAATCTTTCATGTTGGTGTGGGCTGTACTGATTTATTTCCACACCCACTCTGGGGAAAGTTGTTGGGAAAAGCATGGCGTCAGTCTTACCGACAGTTGGGGCAGTTTCATGATTGTCGAGGCTATTTACCTTTACGCCAAGCCATTTGTGACTATGTCCGTTCGACTCGAGGACTCAACTCTCATGAACAGCAGATTATCATCGTCAATGGCACACAGCAGGCCATTCATTTGGTTGCCTATGCGCTATTGCAAGCGCAAGATCAAGTCTGTTTGGATGAGCCAGGCTATGATGCAGCATTGAATATTTTCCGCAGCTTTGGCATGACAGTGAATCCCATAGCGAGTGACGATGACGGAATGAAGATCAATGAAGTCATTCAACATTATCCAGACAGTCAGCTTATCTATACTGCACCATCACATCAGTTTCCACTTGGCGGAACTTTAGGGTTGAGTCGTCGATTGACCTTACTGGAATGGGCGGTGAGTCAGCAAAAATGGATTTTTGAGGATGATTATAATAGTGAGTTCAGATATGGCACACATCCTATTCAGGCTTTACAAGGTTTAGATCAACATCAGCGAGTGATTTATTCTGGAACATTCTCAAAAATGATGTTTCCAGAGTTTCGTTTAGGATTCATGGTTGTTCCAGAAGCATTGATTGAGGCCTTCAGTCTAGCCAAATACTACACCGATACACGAAGTGCTTATTTGGAACAAGCCGCTTTGGCATTGTTTATCCAAGAGGGGCATTATGCAAGGCATGTACGAAAAGTACGCAAAGCGTGTTATGAACGACAGCAAGTGCTTATTGCAGAAATCCAACAACGACTTTCTGATGTCTTGACTGTACAACCGACAGATTCAGGGATTCATTTGGTCTGTTGGCTCAATCAAGGATGGACAGAGCAAGATTTCCTAAAAATATGTGCAGAAGTTGATTTGGCAGTACAGCCTTTATCTCGTTACTGCCAAAATCCACCTCAAAAAGCAGCGGTATTATTTGGCTATGCCGCACATAGCCCAGAGGAAATCCGATTCAATATTCAACGCTTAGCACAGCATATCGAATCATATTGATGTTATAGATTTCGGATTAAAGCAGTTTTAAAAAACGATCACGATGTTGGCTGTCTTGTGGTAATAATTCCAATACACGTTGTATGGCGTCAATCCGTTCTGGCATATGGCGAATAATTTTGAGCAATGGATCAATATCTTGCATTTGATAGATCAAATGGCTTAAACGGGCATCGAAACAGTCTCGCCATGTAGTTAAAAATGGACTTTCAGATTTTGCGAGGAAACTGCCTTTGTACAATGAAAATGTGCTGGCCAGAAAACCCACATTAAGTGATTGTTCTGCTCGGATAAAGTCAGTTTGGATTTCACAAATCAGTTTGTAAGGGCGCGATAAAATACAATTCGGAAGCAAGGTTCTGAGTTGTGACATTTCTGCCTTTAAGGTTTTTTCGCTGATGTCTCGATCGCCATACAGTGCATAATGCAATTCATCTAAATTTATCCCATCTGGATGCAAAATAAGAATACAGAGAATTTCAATTTGCCGATGAGTCAGTGTTAAAAGTTGTTGATTGAACTGTACTTTCGGGGTACCAAAAACTTTCAGATACAGCATATTTTTCTGTTCAAACTGGATTGCGCGTTGAACCAATTCGGCACATCGCTCGACAGCTAATACACCAAGTGAGGTATGTTTTTTATATTTGGTGGATAAATTAATAATACCGTGAAATTGACCAGAAATAGGGTCAACGATCGGGGCCGCATAACAGACCCAGTCTTGCACACTATTCATTTGATTTTCATGAGAGTGCACACAGCTGGAAATATGATTATTCAGTGCTAAACCAATTGCATTGGTGCCAACAGCTTGAGTTGACCAATGACCACCTTCTACAAAATGGACTTGTTCTGCTGAAGAAAGCATAGAGCGACTACTCCATGTCCACAATAATGTTCCATGATGGTCAGTGATCCCGATTGCCATTTCTGAGTCATCTGCGATTTTGAGTAAATCTGCATAGTTATGTTGGATTGAACGGCGAAATAATGATTGTTCCTGCTCCATGGGTAAGCTTAAAAGTGGTGCAGCATTCATTGGCTCTATATTGAATAAATGTGTGGTTTGTAACGCTGATGTTTGATTATGCGATTGATTCAATAGCTTCATATCATATTCCTTTATGATGAGCGGTTGTCGCCATTAATATGTTGTATTCATTGTCATTGTATAACTTGGTTTTGATGACTTATCACATTCAGGATCATGTCAATCTAGCGAAATAATGACATCAAAATTCAGGTTTTTATATCTTGATCTGTATCCACTTTAAAATGTGATTGCTCAGTTTAAAATGAGTTTTATGTACATTAATGTTAAATAAAGTTACTTGCCAAAAGCTATTCAACTTTGATCAAAGACTCAGCTTTTTTAACCATTTTTTAAGATATTTTCACGTTTAAATGGCTGAGGAACAGGCTCGCCTTTATATTGACGATCGGCAAAATAACTTGAGCGAACCATAGGCGCACTCCAGATATTCTTAAATCCCAATAATTGTCCATGTGTCTGATAGTGTTCAAACTCTTTCAATGACACAAAACGGTGAATAGGGGCATGGGACTTTGAGGGTTGCAAATACTGACCAATCGTCACGTAATCGACCAAGTGATCACTGAGATCATTGAGCAGAACAATGACTTCTGCTTCAACCTCGCCTAATCCCACCATCAAACCACATTTGGTCGCAATATCAGGACGCAAATGTTTAAACTTTTTGAGTAACTCAAGAGAATGTTGATAGTCAGAACCGGGACGCATTGCACGATACAAGCGTGGTACAGTTTCAATATTATGATTAAATACATCTGGTGGTGTTTCACTAAGAATTTCAAGTGCAAGATCTAGCCTGCCACGAAAGTCTGGGACTAAAATTTCGATCAAAGTTTCAGGGCTGCTTTGGCGAATTTCTTGAATACAGTCGACAAAATGTTGCGCGCCACCATCTTTAAGATCATCTCGATCTACAGAGGTAATCACCACATATTTTAAATTTAGATTTTTAACGGTTTCGGCCAAATGTTTGGGTTCATCAGGGTCTAAAATATTTGGACGGCCATGTGCAACATCACAAAAAGGACATCGGCGTGTACAGATGTCTCCCATAATCATAAATGTTGCTGTACCTCCTCCAAAACATTGGGGCAAATTGGGGCAAGCGGCTTCTTCACATACCGTGTGTAATTTTTGCTGGCGTAATAAGTCTTTAATGCGTTGTATTTCTTCTGGATGGCTGATTTTGGCACGAACCCATTCTGGTTTCTGTGGAATTTGTTCAGTAGTGATGATTTTGACTGGAATACGTGCCAGCTTATCAGCACCTCGTAACTTTTCACCTGCGGTGATTGAACGTTTTAAATCCATTTTAAATAGTCCATTAAATAAAATAATGAATATAAAATGACACTTTTATTCTATGTGTCAATTATATTTAAAATATTTTAACTGTGAATAAGTTGAAGCAAAATATTAATATTATAAAATAAAGGTTGGTTAAAGGTTTGGTTTTTTAAGTTTATGAAAATTATAAAAAATTACAAATATTTTTTGACTCATAAATGGTTGTTTTTAATATTTTTAGTGATTTTTTAAAATGAATATTTTTTTTAGTCTAATATTAATTTTTATTAAAATAATTTTATATAAATATACAGGTTTTAAATACCAATATTTATTTTAAATATCTGGTTTTTTATTCTAAATGTGAACATTAAGGATTAAGGATATGCAATTAACGGAAGAGCAATTGCTAGCAGCATACCGACGGATGCGAGATATTCGTGAGTTTGAGGATCGACTGCACGATGAAAACAATACAGGTGATATTCCCGGCTTTATCCATCTTTACAGTGGTGAAGAAGCTGTAGCTGTTGGAATATGTGAAAACTTGATGGACAAAGATTTTATTACCTCGACACATCGTGGCCACGGGCACTGTATTGCCAAAGGATGCGATATCCACGGGATGATGTTGGAAATTTTCGGTAAGGATGACGGGCTTTGTCGAGGTAAAGGCGGCTCAATGCATATTGCTGACTTAGACAAAGGCATGCTTGGTGCCAATGGTATTGTGGGCGGAGGGCCTCCTTTGGCAATTGGTGCAGCTTTGACTGCAAAAACTTTAAAAACTGGTGGAGTCGGTTTGTCTTTTACGGGGGATGGAGGCTCTAACCAAGGGTTAACTTTTGAAGCCATGAATATGGCAGTGGTTTTAAAACTACCTGTTGTTTTTGTTTTTGAAAACAATGGATTTGGTGAAGGTACTGCACATGACTATGCTGTTGGTAGTAAGGATATTGCGGGTCGTGCAGCCGCTTTTGGTATGCCTGCTGAAAAAGTTGATGGGACAGATTTCTTTGCTGTTTATGAAGTCGCTCAAAAAGCTATTGAGCGTGCACGTCGTGGCGAAGGTCCGAGTGTGATTGAAACTATTACCAATCGTTTTTACGGGCACTTTGAAGGTGATCCTGGCTTAATTCGTTCAAAAGAAGAACTTGATTATGTCAAAGAGCATAAAGATCCACTGAAAATTTTTCGTGAAAAAGTCAAAGGAAAAATTGAGGACACCAAACTGGATGCGATTGATGCAGAGTCAAAAGCCAATGTGGATGCAGCAGTAGCAAAAGCACGTGCAGCCAAGTATCCAGAAGCTTCTCAACTTCTCACCGACGTTTACGTCTCTTACTAAAGGAATAGTAAAGCAATGCCAAATAAAAGTTATCGAAATGCGATTAAAGAAGCGATTGAATCAGAAATGCGTCGTGATCCCACGGTGATTGTGGTGGGTGAAGATGTGCGTGGTGGTCATGGTGGCAAAAACACAGATGACAATAAGCTTGAAGGTTTTGGCGGAGTATTGGGTGTTACCAAAGGTTTATGGACTGAGTTTGGTTCAGAACGTGTGATTGATACGCCAATCACTGAGTCAGCCATTATTGGAATGGCAGCAGGTGCCGCAGCAACAGGTTTACGCCCTGTAGCAGATCTGATGTTTATGGATTTCTATGGCGTTTGTCATGACATGTTATATAACCAAGCCGCTAAATTCCGTTATATGTTTGGTGGAAAAGCCAAAGCACCCTTAGTGGTAAGAGGCATGATCGGAGCAGGTTTTTCTGCGGCTGCTCAACATTCACAATCACCTTATAACGTGTTTGCCGCTGTGCCGGGTTTAAAAGTGGTTGTACCATCCAGTGCTTATGATGTGAAAGGCTTGCTGATTCAAGCCATTCGTGATGATGATCCAGTGGTTTTCTGTGAACATAAGTTGCTTTATGACATCAAGGGAGAAGTGCCAGACGAGTCATATAGCATTCCATTTGGTGTAGCCAACTACACACGTGAAGGGACGGATATCACCATTATTGCATTGAGTTTAATGGTACACCGCGCCAATGAGGTTGCCGATAAGTTAGCAAAAGAAGGTATTTCTGTTGAAGTCGTTGATCCACGTACCATTTCACCTCTCGATGAAGATGGGATTTTAGAGTCGGTCGCGTCTACAGGTCGTGTGGTGATTGTGGATGAGTCGGCTGCACGCTGTGGTTTTGGACATGATGTTGCCGCATTGATTGCGCAAAAAGGTTTTCATTATTTGAAAGCACCGATTGAGTTGGTGACACCACCACACTCTCCAGTACCGTTCTCACCTGTTTTGGAAAAAGAATGGTTACCAAGTGTAGAGCGTATCGAACAGGCTGTACGTAAAACGTTGGAGGCTTAGGATGAGCGAAATCAAAACTTTAGAAATCCCAAAATGGGGATTGTCCATGGAAGAGGGGACGATTGCGCAATGGCTGATTCAAGAGGGGGCGCAATTTAGCAAAGGACAAGAAATTTGTGAAATTGAAACCACCAAAATCGTCAACGTGCTTGAAGCACCCTTTGATAGTACCTTGCGTAAAATCATTGCCAAAGCAGGTGATACTTTGCTGGTGGGTGGATTAATTGCGATTTGTGCTGATTCACAAGTTTCAGATGCAGAAATTGATGCTTTTGCCCAATCTTTAACGGGCACATCGACAGTCAGTGAAAAGCAATCCCATACAAATGCACCAGCAAAAACAGCAGAAGAGGTATCAGCCACTCAGGTTGAAACAACAGTAACGACTGTGACTCAACAGCACTCAGTTCCTCAACAGACGACTACGCCTCAAGAGAAAAACGTTGTAAATACTCAGAAATCTGTTGCTCAAGGCGACTATTCAATTCCCGTTACATTGCAAGGTTATCAACAGCGTGACGAGATTTTTGCGACTCCACATGCTTTGAAATTGGCTGAAAAGCATCAGGTCAATTTGACAAAAATTACTGGTACAGGGCGACAAGGGCGTATCAGTGTCCATGATATTCAACAAGCTGTTCAAGCTGCTGGAGGTTCATGGCCAGATATTCGTCAGCAAGCCAGTGCTAAAGCAGCGAAATCTAAAGCAGATGATAGTCAAGTGTTTGCAACACCTGTTGCACGCCGTTTAGCCAAACAATGGGGCATAAATCTGCATGATTGTCGTGCATCAGGCACCAGAGGTCGAGTCTGTAAAGAAGATGTAGAAGCCGTTTATCAGCGTGAAAACCCTGTACAGACACAACAATGCGATCAGGACAACATAACGCAACCAGCAAAACCTACCACAATTGCCATGAACGGTATGCGTAAAGCCATTGCATCACGACTACAGGAAGCAAAACGTAATGCACCACATTTTCGTTTAACTGTAGATCTTAATGTTGAAGCAATCCAAGCATTACGCCAGCAAATCAATAGCACTGTCCCCCAAGTGAAGCTGTCGATTAACGATATGCTGATTAAAGCTGCTGCCGCTGCTTTGATGAAAGTACCGCAAGTCAACGTGCAATATGATGAAAAAAATCAACAGATTTTACAGTTTGCACAAGCCGATATTTCTGTTGCAGTGGCGATCGAGAATGGATTGATCACACCGATTATTAAAGCGGCCGATAGTAAGTCTTTGGCACAAATTTCAAATGCTATGCGTGATTTGGCGACACGTGCCAAAACTGGAAAATTAGCGCCTGATGAATTTCAGGGGGGTAGTTTCAGCATTTCTAATTTAGGCATGCTCGGCATTCAGCAATTCGATGCCATTATCAATCCACCTCAGGGTGCAATATTGGCTTTAGGTACGGCTGAAAAACGTGCGGTCATTGAACAAGACTCGATTGTGATCCGTCAAATGGTTACAGCAACCTTGTCTTGTGATCACCGTGTGATTGATGGTGCATTGGGGGCGAAATTCTTGGCAGCATTTAAGCAGTTTGTTGAAAATCCTGCATTGATTTTAGTGTAGGAGATTAAATATGTCAGAGACAAAATTTGATCTTATCGTGATTGGTGCAGGCCCAGGTGGTTATGTTGCTGCGATTCGGGCAGCACAACTGGGCTTAAAAACAGCAATTGTTGAAAAACAACATTTGGGTGGGATTTGCCTCAATTGGGGATGTATTCCTACGAAAGCGCTGTTAAATGGAGCAGTATTGGCGCAACAGTTTAAACATTCGGAGCAATTTGGTTTTCGTTTGGGTGCTGTTGAATTTGATATTCAGCAATTGGTTCGACATAGCAGACAAGTTTCAGAACAATTGGTGCAAGGTATTGGACTGTTGTTGAAGAAAAATCAAGTAACGGTTTTTAAAGCGACTGCAAAATTCACTGCCAAAGAACATTTGGAGTTGACTGATACGCAGGGACAAAAACAGCAGATTTCAGCACCACATATTATTGTTGCAACAGGCGCTAAAGCCGCCAACTTAGCGCATATTCCTGTAGACGGTGAGCAGGTGTGGAGTTATCGAGAGGCCTTAGTTCCGACACAATTACCTCAATCCTTATTGGTGATTGGTTCTGGGGCAATTGGAAGTGAGTTTGCAAGCTTATATCAAGAATTGGGCTGTCAAGTGACTTTGGTGGATATAGCCAAACAGATTTTACCCAGTGAAGACCTTGAGGTTGCTCAATACGTACAAAAGCAATTTGAACAGCAAGGAATCAAGGTTTTAACGGAAGCCGCCGTACAAAAAATTGAACGGGATCATGACTTGGTACATTGCCATATTGAAACTGCACAAGGGGTGCAAGTTGTGACTGTGGAAAAAGTGCTTTCAGCAATAGGTGTTCAACCGAATACACAGCATTTAGGTTTAGAAACATTAGGTATGGAATTCGAACATGGTTTTATCAAAGTCGATCCATGGTGCAAAACCAATGTTGCTGGTGTTTATGCAATCGGTGATGTTGCAGGAGCACCGTGTTTGGCACATAAAGCCAGTCATGAAGCTATTTTATGTGTGGAAAAAATTGCAGGTCTTGAACATGTACATCCGTTAGATCGTACTCAAATCCCCGGTTGTATTTTTACCCATCCGCAAGTGGCGAGTATAGGTTTGACTGAACAGAAAGCCAAAGCAGCAGGATTGAATATCCATGTTGGTAAGTTTCCATTGCAAGCCAATGGTAAGGCATTGGCTTTGGGTAAAACGGCAGGCTTTGTCAAAACCATTTTTAATCAAGAAACAGGTGAATTGCTGGGCGCACACATGGTTGGGCACGAAGTCACTGAACATATTCAAGGCTTTGCTATCGCCAAATATTTAGAAGCCACAGATGAAAGTCTAGCGCAAGTAATTTTCCCACATCCTACTTTATCTGAGGCGATGCATGAGTCGGTCTTATCGGCAATGCAACGTGCAATCCATATCTGAGGAGGCGCAATATGCCTAAAGGTTTAAACAACAAAGTTGCCCTAATTACAGGTGCAGGACAAGGAATTGGACGAGGCATTGCCTTACGTTTGGCACAAGAAGGCGTACATATTGCGCTGGTGGATCTTCATCAAGAAAAGTTAAATGCTGTGCAACAAGAAATTGAAGCATTGGGTGTAAAGGCCACCACATTTATTGCCGATATTGCTGATCCTATACAGATCAGTGAAGCCATTGCACATACAGAATCATCATTAAATGGTTTTGATATCATGATCAATAATGCTGGCATTGCACAGGTTAAAGCTTTAGCTGAAGTCACACCCAGCGAGTTTAACCAAATCATGAATGTCAATGTGGGTGGTGTACTTTGGGGAATTCAAGCCGCAGCGAATAAATTTAAACAACGACAACAGCAGGGAAAAATTATCAATGCCTGCTCGATTGCAGGGCATGAAGGTTTTGCTTTGTTGGGTGTTTACTCTGCAACGAAGTTTGCTGTCAGAGCATTGACACAAGCTGCTGCCAAAGAGTATGCCAGTGCAGGTATTACGGTCAACAGCTATTGTCCAGGAGTCGTGGGAACAGATATGTGGGTCGAAATCGACCAACGCTTTGCTGAAATCACAGGCGCACCTGTAGGTGAAACTTATAAGAAATATGTTGATGGCATTGCTTTAGGTCGAGCTGAAACCCCAGATGATGTGGCTGCTTTGGTTGCCTTTTTGGCAAGTGAGGATGCAAATTATATTACAGGTCAATCTATTTTGACTGACGGTGGCATGGTCTATCGTTAGAGTCTGATGACATTTCAACGATGTATTGGGTGATTGGTTAGAACGACATAAACAAGGCATGAGATGCAGGTAGTGGCGATCTCTTGGTTAAGTTTTATATTATCTGTATAAGGAATAGTTCTATGAAAGCGGCACGTTTTTATGACAAAGGGGGATATTCGTATTGAGGATATTCCAGAACCTCAAGTCCTTCCCGGAACTGTGGGAATCCAAGTCGCATGGTGCGGCATTTGTGGTACAGATTTACATGAGTTTATGGAAGGTCCGATCTTTATTCCTCCTTGTGGGCATCCGCATCCAATTTCTGGTGAATCTGCACCTGTGACCATGGGGCATGAATTTTCAGGCGTGGTCTATGCGGTCGGTGAGGGAGTAGAGGATATTCAGGTGGGGCAGCATGTTGTGGTCGAACCTTATATCATTGCAGATGATGTACCCACGGGCCCCAATGATCATTATCACTTGTCAAAAAATATGAACTTTATTGGTTTAGGCGGACGGGGTGGTGGTTTATCAGAAAAGATCGCTGTACAACGACGCTGGGTTCATCCGATTTCTGACAAAATTCCATTGGATCAAGCTGCACTGATAGAACCTTTATCTGTAGGGCATCATGCTTTTGTGCGAAGTGGGGCAAAGGCTGGTGATATTGCTTTGGTCGGTGGTGCTGGTCCCATAGGTTTATTGCTTTCTGCAATTTTAAAAGCCAAAGGTTTAACAGTCATCATTACTGAACTGAGCGCTAAACGTAAAGAAAAAGCTTTAGAAGCAGGTGTTGCAGACTATGTGCTTGATCCATCACAAGTGGATGTGGTGGCAGAAGTGATGAAACTGACTCAAGATCGAGGTGTAGATGTTGCATTTGAATGTAGCAGCGTCAATAAAGTCATGGATACTTTGGTTGCCGCTATGAAGCCCACAGGTGTGGTGGTGATCGTGTCAATTTGGAGTCACCCTGCCACAATCAATGTGCACAGTGTAGTGATGAAAGAATTGGATATTCGTGGCACGATTGCTTATGTCAACGATCATCAAGAAACCATACGTTTGGTTGAGCAAGGTAAAATTAATTTAGAACCGTTTATCACCCAACGTATTGCTTTAGATGATTTGGTCTCTCAAGGATTTGAAACTTTGATTCATAACAACGAATCTGTGGTAAAAATTATTGTACATCCTTAAAAGTGGTTGAAAGCACTTGAATAGACAACAGAGTCTTTGATCATCCAAACCAAGCTGATCAGCAATTAGTCTGATCGCTCTTAAAAGCATCTTCTCCTAATAGGAGAAGATGCTGACAGGGTGCTTAAAGTTGGATGATGCTTTGAAACCAGTTTATAAAAGTAATCAATGGTGTAAAAAGCACAATGACTTAAACGGTTGGATGAGGTTTGATTCATCAGATTGGCATAAAATGTGAGGCAAATTATGCATAGATTTCCGTAACACTGAATTATAAAAATTAAATGAAGTTTAAATTAAAAATAATAAAAAATTTATGGAATTAATTTTAAGATATAAAGATAAAAGTATTAATAATCAGATGTTAAATTGGATATTGAAATATTTTTAAATCAATTCTTTAGATAAATAATCATGATATTTTATTGAACAAAAAATAATCTTGGGTGAAAATGCTTATGCTTTAAAATGAAAAAAGAGGGAAGCTTATGTGGGGATTATTGAATCAAAAAATAAAGTATTTACTGTCGGTATTCAGCCTATTAATGTTCAGCAGTTTAAGCCATTTGGCATGGGCTGAAGGTAATTGTCCTCAGGGTATGTATCCAGTGGGTGGGCAGGGTGTCATGGGATGCGCACCAATTCCTAATTACGGTGGTGGAGGGGGGGTGGCTATCAAGCGCCAACTTATTATACTTATGCTGTTGTCGGAGCAATTGCTTCAGGCAGTAATGGGGTAGTCGGGCATTCTTTCGCTAAAATATTTCGTGGTGATCTTCGAGCAAAAGCAATAAAAGATTGCCAAGAAAAGGGTGGGACTCAATGTGAAGTTTGGTTTACTTACCAAGAAACCCAATGTGCTACTGTTGGTCAAGCGAAAGGTACGACCAAGTTATATGGACAAGTCACAGGCACTGATCATACATTTAGAAAAAAATTTGGACGTGAGAGTGTGTTATCACAATGCCAACGTGACGGTTTTAGAAAAGATCAATGTGAGGTCGTTTACGAGCGTTGTAGTAGTTTGATGTAAAACTGAGCTACATTTTTTAAATGGGCTGACAAAGCTATAAATATAAAAACTGATCAAAAATTTCAAAATCAGTATTTTTAGAAGCTTATGTGCATTGTCAGCTTATACAGTATTTTTCTATTAAAATTATAAAACCTTAAAATATGATCTGGGTTGATAAACAAGATGATCATCCTTTGTACACATCTTTCAATATTGTAATCTTTGTTTAGATACCAACTTATAACTTGAATATTCATTTAAAAAAATAAGGTATTTTGCATGATTTAAATCTAATCGCTATAGATTAAACACACTTTGTAAATACTGATGACATAGTTTCAGGATTGTTTGTCTTGTTGAATTTGTTCATTTTCTTAGTAGGATAAACAAGGAAGTAGAATAATGAAGAAGGCACTCTTAATTTTGGGATCAATGGGTATGTTAGCGAATATGCCTGTTTTAGCAGCTGATTTAAGTATAGGTGATCCTAAAACACAATCTGGGGAACTGAAGCTCTCAGGCGCAATTCGAACACGTTATATGTACAAAGATTATGTTGTCGAGGCAAATGAGGGATCTAAAAATCAGGATTGGCAACTTGCCGATATTAAAGCTGTATTGAGTTATGAAAACCCCAATTGGATCGCCTCAATGGATGTGCGCTGTTATCAATATAGTCGTTTATGCGATGCTTGGTTTTTAAAAGATGCATGGGCAGGGTATAAGTTTTCAGATCAGCAGCGTTTGTCTGTTGGCTTTCAATCTGTAGATTTTGGTTTTGGTCGATTATGGGGCAATAGTTATTATGAAACATTGCTCAATACAGTGGGCTTTGAAGACATACAAAATCTAGGACTAAAATATCAATTTAAAAATGATCAATACAATTTTAATTTAGGTTTCTATCCTACTGATGGTGGAAATTATACAGGTACATCCAGAGACTCTAGTCGATACAGTGGCAATTTTGTTCAAGTAGATTATTTAAGTCAGGGTACAGATATTGACGAAAAAAATATGTGGATCACTCGATTGTCTAGAAAGTTTGATTTGGACAAATCACAAAACTTTTCGACTGAAATCGGTGGTTCATATTGGTATTCAGAATTAGAAAACAATCGAACTCAACAAGATGGTCATCGTCGTACATGGGCTGTATTTAACACCTTGAACTATCAAGCATGGCAATGGCTATTTTTGGCAGGTGAGCAAAATATTAACAATGCGGACAATTTGCTACCAAATAGCTCAACCATGGGAGCATTTGATTATCCGTATCAAGTGGCAAATAAAGGCAAGTTTATGTCTAATGAAATTAATTATACATTGGCACAGCCTTTTCATCAGTTGGAGAATATAAAACCTTATTTGGCTTATAGTCGCTACTTTAAAGATCAAACAGCTTACCAAGATTCAGATCGACTCACCGCTGGGGTGTATTTTAACTATAAAGCAATTGGCATTCAGGGCGAATATATTTGGAGTCGCAATGATCCTATGACAGGAAGTGGTGCAAACGGCCTTGCACAAGGGGAAAGTAATCAGTGGAATAAATTGTTTTATTTATCACTAGGCTATTATTTCTAAACAAAGCATGACCATTGAGCCAGCTTATCTAAATAAGCTGGCTGTTTAATTCAGCCAAGGTTTAAAGAGAGCAATGTTTAATGGGTGTCTATTTGAGAATGAGCTGCTGGTGATCAAGTTAGCTAACTCTTAAAATTAGTGCGCCGATTAAAATAATACAGGATGAGAGAATTCGGGTGATCGTGGCACGTTCTTTTAAAATGAAAATCGCAATTAAAGTCGCAAATAAAATTGAAGTTTCACGTAATGCGGCAACGATGGCAACAGGTGCGAGTGTCATTGCCCACAATGCTAGACCATAAGAGAAAAATGAGCCGATTCCACCGATTAAACCAAGATGCCAATTTAAACGGAAATAATTCCCTATCTGTCGATACTGCATTTTTAAGGCAAAAATAAAGAAAATCAGCCCAGAAAGCACAAAGCTCCATAAAATATAAGAAATAGCTGATCCAGAAAGGCGAATCCCATGCCCATCTACCAAGGTATAACCCGCAATCAAAACTGCATTCAGCAAGGCTAAACCAATCCCTTTTCGTCCTGTTTTGGGAGCAGCGAAGATCATGGACAAAATACCGATAGAAATGGTGATGATGCCAAGCCATGCATGAAATTCGAGTTTTTCATCTAGCAACAATGTCGCTAAAACAGCAACGATAAGCGGTGCAGTACCCCGCATTAACGGGTAGGTCAGTCCCATGTCTGCGATATGATAAATTTTAGCGACCATGCCAAAATAGACAATTTGTATCGCTGTGGATGCTAAAATATAAACCCAACTTGCGCTGTGAGGTATTGGAAAAAAGGGCAGCAATAGCATGGCTAAAACTGCTGCTGATGCTGTAACCAGTACGGTGGTTAAGAACTTATTTGAGCCCGCTTTGACAATCGCATTCCATGTTGCATGAAATGCTGCTGCCAGTAAAATTAGACCAAATATCGTTGTGCTCATAGTTTAAGTGTCAGTAGATCATCAGTTTTATCGAGCTGATGATTGATGATATTTAAAAAAACAAAAATCTAACCATACCTATAAAAATACCTTCTCAGCGCTTTGTTGAACAGACTCTACAGGTTGAATCAACTGTCCTCGTGATAGGTTTTGGATATGTTGCAAACGATTCAATAATTCATTTTGAATAAACAAAATACAGGTTTGTAATTTGGATGAACTTTTCAAACGTGATGGATAAACCGCCCATACATCTGCATCTTGCCAATATTCTGGAAGAATGTGTTGTAACTGTCCACTAATCAATTCATCGGCAACATCCCAAATTGAACGTAAAATAATCCCGTGACCTTCTACAGCAAGCTGATGAATAATTTCACCGTTGTTTGAAATAAAGCGCGGTGTAACATGTACCGACATATCTTCTGAGGCATGACGTAATTTCCATAACACTGAGGATTGATCACGCTCACTAATGGTTAAGCAGTCATGGTGACGTAAATCTTCAAGGCGCTCAGGCATACTGTTTTTAAGGATATAACTGGGTGCTGCACAAAAAATCCGAAAATTAGGCACCAGTTTCTTTGCAATCATATTGGGTGCAATTTCATTACCAATTCGAATATCCAAATCAATGCTGTGTTGTATCAGATCTTTGGTGTTATCAATGGTATCAAACTGTATTTCCAGTTTCGGATACATGGTCATCAGTTTTGACAGAATGGGCGCCACATGTTTTCGGCCAAAACCAAAGCTGCTGACAATATCCAGATGACGTGTTGGCGTACTTAATGGATTATTGACCAGTTCACTAATCTCATCAAACTCGTCCAAAATATGTGCAACACGATCGAGTATAAGTTTGCCATCTTCCGTCAAACTGACATGGCGGGTACTTCGATGAAACAATTTACAATTTAAATTGGTTTCTAAAATGTTGATCCGCTTACTAATAAAAGCAGGCGAAACGCCAAGCTCATCTGCAGAATCGACAAAACTCTTGCGTTTTGCGACTGTACAAAAAACCTTTAAATCCGATAGGTTAGGTAGATTATTCACGATCCGTGTCCATTGGGGTGATAGTTTTCTTATTGATCATTTTTGCTGAAAACAGCATGTTTACATCTAAGGATATTAACCAAAGGTGTAAGGGAGCGTTATGGCAAAAAAGTATAAAGTTGCCACGATTGCAGGTGATGGGATTGGGTTAGAAGTTCTACCAGAAGGAATCAAGGTTGTAAAGGCAGCTGCAGATAAATATGGTATTGAACTTCAAATGGATACCTTTGATTGGGCAAGTTGTGATTATTACCTTGAACACGGCAAAATGATGCCTGACGAATGGTTTGAGGTTTTACAGCAATATGATGCAATCTTCTTTGGTGCTGTGGGTTGGCCTGAAAAAGTACCCGATCATATTTCACTTTGGGGCTCATTGCTTCAGTTCCGCCGTCGTTTTGATCAGTATGTGAATTTACGCCCAGTTCGATTAATGCCAGGGGTGAAATGCCCACTTGCAGGTAAACAGCCAGGTGATATTGATTTTTATGTGGTACGCGAAAACAGTGAAGGGGAATATTCTGCAATAGGCGGTAAGGCCTTCGAAGGTACGGAACGTGAGTTCGTGTTGCAGGAAGCGGTATTTACCCGTCATGGTGTAGATCGCATTTTGAAATACGCATTTGAATTTGCCAGTCAACGTGATGCTCAAAAGATCACGGCTGCAACCAAGTCCAATGGAATTGCTGTCAGCATGCCGTATTGGGACGAACGTGTGGATGAAATGGCAAAACAATATCCGCAAATCAAAGCAGATAAACAACATGTTGATATTTTAGCTGCCCGATTTGTACTACAGCCTGAACGTTTTGATGTGGTTGTTGCATCGAATTTGTTTGGAGATATTTTGTCTGATTTGGGACCTGCATGTACAGGAACGATTGGTTTAGCAGCATCTGCAAACCTCAATCCTGAACGTAAGTTTCCATCACTGTTTGAGCCTGTACATGGTTCTGCTCCAGATATTTTTGGTCAGCAAATTGCCAATCCGATCGCTGCAATTTGGTCAGGTGCCATGATGTTAGATTTCTTGGCAGATGGTGATGAACAGGTGATTCAGGCAGGACAAGACATTATGCAGGCAATTGAACATATCTTGGTTCATGGACCTAAAACGCCAGATGTTGGCGGAACTGCAAAAACTTACCAAGTTGGAGATGCCATTGCATCATTTGTAACTCACGAGAAAATGGATTTATTCGCTATGGAATAACCACCATATGGAATGATCAAAATCCAAGATGGATTGAATAGATATGGATAATCAAAATACAAAACTCTATACAGATAAGACCTTAGCCATAACCAGTCTTGCCGTTGTGTTTATTTCGGTGGCTGGTTTAGCGATCTACTCATCTGAATCAATAGAATTGGCTTCTAAATGGATGCATTGGACGACTTCGGTGTTTACCACGCCCGTGCTTTTATTTGCCTTTTTATCAATTATTTTTACCTTTGGTTTGGCATTTAGTAAATACGGCAAAATCAAGTTGGGAGAGGGAAAACCTGAATACAGCACCATGTCATGGATTTTTATGTTCATTTTATCGGGCATTGGTTCTTCGACATTGTATTGGGGCTTTTTGGACTGGGCATATTATTACCAAACCCCGGGCTTAAATTTAGCTCCTGAATCTGCTGAAGCACTCAAATACAGTGTGGCCTATTCATTCTTTCACTCTGGTTTAAGCGCTTGGTCGATCTATGCACTTGCATCTATTTCACTGTGCTATAGCTATCATGTGAGAAAGAATAAAGGTTTGAGCTTGGCTTCGATGATAGAGGCGGTCACAGGGTTTAAGTCAACAGGACCCGTTGGACGTTTGGTTGATTTGATGTTCTTACTGTGTATGTTTGGTGCCTTAACCATTTCACTGGTACTGACTGCAGTGACCTTTACCAATATTTTGTCGCAGCTTACTGGTATTCCAAATACCTTTATGACCAAGGTCGTCATCATTTTTGCGGTATCAATTTTATTTGCCTTGAGTTCTTATGTTGGTATGGACAAAGGGATGCAGCGCTTGAGTCATATGGTTTGTCTGGGTGTTGTACTGTTCGCAATCTATGTACTGTGCTTTGGACCGACCCAATTCATTATGAATAATTCATTGATGAGTTTTGGTCTGATGGCAACCAACTTTGTTGATATGAGTTTATTTACAGACCCGATGGGCGATGGAAAGTTCACTCGTGAATGGACGGTTTTCTATTGGTTGTGGTGGATTTCATATGCACCGGGTGTGGCACTTTTTGTTACCCGAGTTTCAAAAGGACGCACCATTAAAGAAGTTATTCTTGCCATGGTGATTGGCGGCAGCGTTGGTTTATGGTTCATCTTCGGTGTATTTGAAAACTACAGTGTATATAACTTTATTCATGGCATGGTGAATGTTCCCCAAGTCTTGAGTCAGCAAGGCGGTGAAGTTGCGATCAGTCAATTGTTGGGTCTTTTACCAGCAGGCAAGCTGATGATGTGGATATTCCTTGGCATTATGGTTATTTTCCTTGCAGCGCATATGGACGCGGTTGGTTATGCAGTATCGGCAACTTGTACTCGTGGCTTAAGTGAAGGACAAGATCCATCGCCAAATGCTCGATTATTCTGGTGCTTGATGCTGACCTTGGTACCGATTGCGATGATTTTTTCTAAAGCACCTTTAGACACCATGAAAACGGCAACGATCGTGACCGCTCTGCCTTTTATCGTGATTATTCTGATACAGACTTATGGCTTGGTGAAATAGTTGATTGAGGATTACTCAAAGATTCCATCACATCTGATTGAGCAAAGTAGCTTTAATGAATTGCAATCATTGGATCATGCAGAAGCCAATAAGCATATGCATATTGATGTTGCCATTGAACCGATTGCAGATAAGGCAAGTCAAAAGGAATTGTCATGACAGCACTTTCGAACATGAACTATGAATTAAGTGAAGAAATGCAAAGCTTGGTGTACTGGAGCAGTATTTATTCACCTGCGGATCAGGATATTGATTCAATACGTGCTGCCTATGATGCGATGTGTCTACACTACACTTTGCCAAGAGATGGCACAGTCAATATTGAAGATAAAGTCGTACCACATATCAGGCATCCAGTGAATGTTCGATTGTATTCACCATTAGGTGAAGTGCCTGAAAAAGGCTGGTCATGCGTTGTTTATATTCATGGCGGTGGTTGGATGCTGGGGAATTTAGATTCACATGAGTTTATTACCCGTTATCTATGCCGTGATCTAAACGTAGCGGTGCTGAGTATCGATTATCGTTTAGTACCTGAACATCATTTTCCAGCAGCCTATGAAGACTGTGAAACGGTTTATCTCTGGCTTAAACAACATGCGATTGAATGGAACATTAATCCAGATCAAATCGTATTAGCAGGAGATAGTGCAGGGGGTAATTTAGCGGCATCACTGGCAGTTCAGTTACAACATACGGCAAATCAAGCATGTGGTCTTGTACTGATTTATCCAAGTCTAACCACCCAGTTTGATAGCGAATCTTGCCAGCGGCATGGGCAAGCGCCGTTACTGAGCGTAGCAGACATGCGTTATTACTTAAAAGCTTATGCGCCCAATGAAAATGATTGGCAAGACGTACGTTTATCGCCGTTGTTCGCTCAGGATTTGTCTGATTTGCCAGCGAGCTTTATTGCTGTTGCAGAGTTTGACCCCTTAAGTGATGACGGACGTATTTTTGCTGACAGATTAAAACAAGCCAATATCGAAACGGAATTTTATCTTGGCAAGGGTTTGTTACATGGCAGTCTACGCTTGGTTCGTGATTGCCCAATCGTACAAGATTTATATCAGCAGATGCTGAGTTCAATAAAGCAAATGTTCAATTGATTTGGGCATCAGCCAATTTTTAATGAAACGGTCGTTAGGACAAAAAGAGTTTAATGGAGTAAAACCATGAATGCAGTTGAAAAATTACCAGAAGATTTCTGTTCAAATCCAAATGTTGCTTGGACATTTCCAAAAGTGTTCTATACATCTTCTCAAGTTTTTGAACGAGAGAAAGAAGAAATTTTTGCAAAAAGCTGGATTTGTGTGGCACATGGCAGTGAAGTTGCGCAAGCCAATGATTATATTACCCGCAAAGTGATTGGTGAAAACATTATCGTCATCCGTGGTAAAGATCAGGTATTGCGCGCATTTTATAATGTGTGCCCACATCGTGGTCATGAATTGTTGAGTGGTAGTGGAAAAGCAAAAAACGTAATTACCTGTCCATACCATGCATGGACATTTAAGTTAGATGGTAGCTTAGCTTTGGCACGTAACTGTGACCATGTTGAGTCATTTGATAAACAAAACTCAAGTATGGTGCCATTAAAGGTGGAAGAGTATGCAGGTTTTATTTTTATCAATATGGATGAAAATGCAACTTGTGTAGAAGATCAGTTACCTGAATTTGCACAAAAGCTCAATGAAAGCTGTGCAGTCATCAAAGATTTAAAACTTGCAGCACGTTTTGTCACTGAAACACCAGCAAACTGGAAAGTGATCGTTGATAACTATATGGAATGTTATCACTGCGGTCCTGCACATCCTGGTTTTGCAGATTCAGTGCAAGTCGATAAATATTGGCATACCACACATCAAAACTGGACTTTACAATACGGTTATGCACGTTCTTCAGAAAAATCGTTCAAATTAGATCCATCTGTTCAAGACCCAACCTTCAGTGGTTTTTGGACTTGGCCATGTACCATGTTTAATGTTCCACCAGGCAGCAATTTTATGACCGTGATTTATGAATTTCCTGTTGATGCTGAAACGACCTTACAACATTATGACATTTACTTTACCAATGAAGAACTTACTCAAGATCAAAAAGATTTGATTGAATGGTATCGTAATGTATTCCGTCCTGAAGATTTAAATCTGGTTGAAAGTGTGCAACGTGGGTTGAAATCACGTGGTTATCGTGGTCAAGGACGTATTATGACTGATAATCAACGTTCAGGAATCAGTGAACATGGTATTGCATATTTCCAAAATCTGGTTGCGCAATATCATCAGTAATTCATCAATTTAGAGGTGCGGCAAATCTAGCCGTACCTTCTTTTCACTTTATAGGATTATGACATGACAAGTTTGCAAGGTCGTCAGTTATTTCAACAACGTGGATTGGTCAATGGTCAATGGATCGATGCCCAATCTCATGACACTGTACCTGTAACCAATCCAGCAACAGGTGAAGAAATTGGTGTCATTCCGAATATGGGAACAGTTGAAGCAACACAAGCCGTTGAGGTTGCTTACCAAGCATTGGCTTCATGGAAAGCGTTAACTGCACAGCAACGTGCAGATTTATTGCTAGCTTGGTATCAGTTGGTGTTGGCCAATGCAGATGAGCTGGCACATATTATGACGGTTGAACAAGGTAAACCTTTGGCTGAAGCATTGGGTGAAGTGAAATATGCAGCTTCATTTATCCAATGGTTTGCTGAAGAAGGGAAACGTGTTTATGGTGATGTGATTCCAACCACCAACAATCAACAACGTTTTATCATCAGTAAAGAGCCTGTCGATGTTGTTGCTGCAATTACACCTTGGAACTTTCCGATTGCAATGATTACCCGTAAAGCAGCTCCTGCTTTAGCAGCAGGCTGTACCATTGTGATTAAACCAGCCAATGAAACTCCATACAGTGCTTTAGCCTTGGCAAAGTTAGCTGAAATGGCAGGTATTCCAGCTGGTGTAATCAATGTTGTCACCGGTAAGTCGCAAGAAATTGGCGCGGTATTTACCAGTCATGAAAAAGTTAAAAAATTAACATTTACAGGGTCTACACCAGTTGGCCGTTTATTGATGCAGCAATGTTCAAGCACCATTAAAAAACTGGCATTGGAACTGGGCGGTAATGCACCGTTGATCATTTTTGATGACGCTGATCTCGATAAAGCTGTTCAAGGTGCAATTTTTGCCAAATTCCGTAATGCTGGACAAACGTGTGTCTGTGCCAATCGTATTTATGTGCATGACAATATTTATCAAGCATTTACTGAAAAGTTTGTGCAAGAAGTGCAAAAATTCAAAATTGGCAATGGACTTGAAACAAACGTACAGATTGGCCCTTTAATCAATGAAAAAGCGGTCGTAAAAGCCCAGCAATTGATTGATGATGCCTGTGAAAAAGGTGCGCAAGTGGCTTGTGGCGGTAAACCGCATGCGCTAGGGCAAACATTCTTTGAACCCACGGTTTTAACTGGTGTAAATCAGCATATGGAAATCGTACAAGAGGAAATCTTTGGACCTGTTGCACCACTGATTCGTTTTAGTGAAGAAGCAGATGTTGTTGCACAAGCCAATGATACGATTTTTGGTTTGGTGGCGTATGTCTACAGTAAAAATATTTCGAGAATTTGGCGTGTAGCTGAGCAACTTGAATATGGCATGGTCGGAATGAACTCCACTGCGATTTCTAATGAAGTTGTACCATTTGGTGGCGTTAAGCAATCAGGGGTTGGGCGTGAAGGTTCTAAATATGGTTTAGAAGAATTCATGACCATTAAATATATGTGTTTAGGCTTATAGCAACAATACAGGTTGGTTGGTCAGTGAAGAGCTGCCAACCTGTAATGTGCACTTAAAATTAAAAAATGCTTGTATGAAGCAGCATGTGGTAAAGAGGATTTAGACATGGCAAGTCATTATGAAATGTTTCCATCAGTGGTCACTCGTGTAGAGCAACTTACACCGCTGATCAAACGGTTTACATTTAAACGTCAGGATGGACAAAACTTTCCTCAATTTAATGGTGGTAGTCATATTATTGTAAAAATGAATGATCAGCTTTCAAATGCCTATTCACTGATGAGTTGTGCTGAAGATCTCTCTACTTATCAGGTCTGTGTACGCAAGGATGTAGATGGTAAAGGTGGTTCAGTTTATATGCATGATCAGTGCCTCGAAGGGTGTGAAATCATCATTTCTGAACCAAAGAACTTGTTTCCTTTGGCTGAAAATGGTGCAAAACATATTTTAATCGCAGGTGGGATAGGCATTACACCGTTTGTACCTCAAATGGAGGAGTTGGCTGCTCGGGGAGCTGACTACGAGTTACACTATGCTTTTCGTTCACCAGAACATGCTGCCTTATTAGAAGAACTTAAACAGCAACATCATGCCCATATTTTTAGTTATGTTGACTCAGAAGGGAAAAGCCTTGATCTTGATCAACTTATAGCGAGACAACCTAAAGGAACACATGTTTATGTATGTGGACCTAAACCGATGATTGATGCAGTAATTGATCGCTGTAATTTTCATCGTTACCGTGATGAATATATTCACTGGGAACAATTTGCTTCAACTGTGCCTGAAGAGGGCGAAGCCTTTACGGTGGTATTGGCGAAGTCTAATCAAGAGGTCGAAGTGCAAGGCAATCAAACGATTCTACAAGCCATTGAAGCATTAAATATTGATGTCGAATGCCTTTGCCGTGAAGGTGTCTGCGGTACTTGTGAAACTGCTATTTTAGAAGGTGAAGCTGAACATTTTGATCAGTATTTGAGTGATGGAGAAAAAGAATCACAACAATCAATGATGATCTGCGTTTCTCGTGCTAAAGGACGAAGACTGGTGTTAGACCTCTAAGCTTGAATGTTTTTTATTCAATCTGGAAACAGAGTTTTAGTCTCAACAAAGCAGACGACTAAAAGAGTTGTAGCCGAGATTTTATTGCACTTCTACAGCTCTTTTTAGCGTTATATACAAGTATTCGTAATCTTTACTTCTTGCATCATGTAATGTGTCTTTAATCTGTTCTTCACTCCAGCCTAAATATTTTACATGCGTCAAGAAGCTGGAGATCAAGACTAAGCTTGGATCACCTTTTCTTAAATAGGTACGTTTAAGTTTTTGTTTCGTCACTTTTTTAAGCAAAATTCATTCCTCCATTTTTTATTAATTTTATTGAAGAAACAAATTAGAGACTTTCCCTCTTAAACATGATTACTTGTCAATTTATGCAAAAACTCGATTTTTCATAGAGATATTTTACATTACATTTTTGTTATCTATTTAATATTCAATTAAATTATATTTACTTTAGTACACCAAAGTGAATATGAGGTAAACAGCCGTTGTGGCTAAACTAAAATGAGTGAACAGGAATCAGGATTTTTTCAAATTTTAATCATGTGAATCGCATTTAAAAAGTGAGCACTAATAAGGCTCATATTCTTGATTCATATATTTTTTACGCCAATCAGTAGGTGATAAACCTGTCCAAATTTTAAATGCACGATTGAAAGAGGTTTGGTCTTTGTATCCCAGTAAAAATGCAATCTCAATTACGAGCAACTTATTATTTTTTAAATGCTTTTTTGCAAGTGTTTGCCGAATATTATTGAGAATATTCCGAAAAGATAAGCCATTATTTTTTAAATCAATTTGTAGTAATCGTGGTGAGGTATTCAAAAATTTTGCAACAGTTTGAATTTTTACATCATTACTTTCCAGTGCTTGAATGATACTTAAGTTAATCAACTCACGAAGTGAATCTTGTTTGGGCATTTCATTTAGTAAAGTATCTGCATAGTTGGATAATATTCCTAAAAGATTTGGGTCATAACATTTAAGGCCTTTATTTAGTTTTGATTGAAATTTAAACATTTTTCATTTTTTACTTAAGTCTTTATTTTGACTAAAAAAACTAATGTTTAGACCAGTAAATTTTTTAATTTACAGTTATGGAATTAAGTATTTAAAATAAAAGAATGTTTAATCTTCTGTTCTTTTTGATATTTCTCTCTTATTAAGTGGGGAACTGTGATTGTTCGAATATTTGATTTAAACGTTGGTTTTTTCATTGGTACTCTATTGTAAATTGAGCATTTGCATTGGCTTTGCCTGCCTGTGCTTGAGCCTTTGTCACAATATAATTTGCATAAAAAAGTGCGGAAACATTGCCATTTGCATTGCTCGAAAACGCCTCACTTTTTTTCCCTAAAGCTAATCTTTTCTTGTCTTGGTCTCGAATTTCAATCGCCACATTTTCTGCTTTATTGACCAAAGCATCGATGGCTAAAAGCTCGGCATTATTTGTGTCACGATTCCCCTCAAAAGTTAGCGTTACTGTTCCATTTGGTGGGCAATTACTCATTTCAAAGTGGATTGGGGTTTCTTTAGATTGACTGCCGACCGAAGGCAAATCCTTACTTGCAATGCTTCCGAGCTGAATATATTTATCTTGCTCAGAACTTAAAACACCACAAGTGGCAAGTGTGACGATCCCCGAAAGTTCGATATTTACTCGCCCCAATTCCACATTAGAATCTTGGGCATAACAAAGCTGACCAAGATTTAAACCGTTAACCACGATGACAAATGTCAAATACTGTATTGTTTTTTTCATTTTTTTGCTCCTATTCAAAGTCTACTCGAAGGTATCCCCGAGATTTAAAAGGACCAATTTGTGGTGTATTTCCTGTAATACTCACAGGCCAGCTTTTAATGATCACGTTTGCTGGCTGTTGCATGATGTTGAAAGGGATGACGCTATTCATATTATTGGGAGTGAGGACCTTATCATTTTGGTCAGATAGCTTAAATCCAATATCTGGATTATCTGAAACCATCATATCCCCACTGGCTTTTTCCGCTTCCAGTCGGAGTGTTAAGATTGCTTGAGCATTGATATTGGTACATTGAATGGCAAGGGTATGGCTTTGCTTATTGACATTGTTGGGTTTATTTCCTGGACCTGCTTGGCTAAATGCATAGGCAGGAATTTCCCCAAACTTAATTTCTAAAAAATCACCTGTACCAATTTTACAACTTTGCGGAACAGTCACAGAACCACTATAACTAATCTTATAAACAGGCATATTTAGTGGTTCACCCGAAGCAGTTGTAACATAGACAGTGAACATGGTTTTTTTGGGAATAGGTACAAAATCAATAAAGGGTTTGATGACTTTCAATCGAAAAGTAAAGTTTGAATCTTGAATGGCGAAAGGTCGCCCTTGACTGACATTACCATCTGTACCCATTTGCACATAATTTGCAGGAGGATAAAAAGGTCCTGCATAGCTGTCAGTAATTTTCATTGCCCCAACCAGATAATCATTGATGGGTAAATACTTAAAGTTATCAATGGTTTCAACTACAGGTAGATCGGTAACATAACTACGCTTGGTTCTATTTCCACTAATACCCACGCTATGGGGGGGACATACACCATAAACTTGTGCTGAAAAGTTCTTCTTCAGTTCGACGATCTTGCCGACAGCATTATTTGAACTACTGAAACTGTTGGAAAGATCATAAAAAACTTCATCTACGGCACCTTGACCTTTGCTGTTCCAACACACCACGGCAAAAGCTTGGCTTGAAGCGGCCATCAGCATTGCAGAAAATAAAAATTTAAATGTCATATGATCTCTCCTTATTTACATTCAAGATCAAATTGAATAACGGGTTTAGTGAGGTCCATTTCTGAAATGTCGTAGTTTGCTAAACATTTTCCAGTATCGGTGTTATCCCAATTTGCGACTAATGTACCTTTGACTGGAAGCCCGGTAAGATAAACTCGGCCATCATCTGCGACCATGCTGTTTGCCGAACTTTCGTTTTCGGTTACCCGACTTGCATAAGGTACAAATTTACCGTTATGGGACAAGGTGATGAGCGCTCTGACACCTATACTGGTGTTAAACGTCGCTCTTGCGATGGCACCTTTGATGGGTACAAAATTTTCAACGTTATTACTGATTTCAAGGTTATTACCAAAAGTATTTGTATTCAGTGCAACACGGTTGGCACGATATTCAGTGGCATAAGGCACAATGGCATAGCCACGCCAATCGGTTTTGACACCTGTATAGTTTTCGATATTGACCCCTTTTGCTCCTGGCGCTTTAACCAAAATCGAAGTTGAACCTAAGGGTTGACCAAACGTAATCCCATCTCGATGCGCTAAGATGCCACCTGAAGCATTGTAGGTAAATTGATTGGAGTCTTTTTCATAGCTATAACCTGCACCAATACTTCCGTAACTTCCATCATAATTGGCACTGATTGAACCAATATCACCTTGCTGGCTTACTCGTCCCTGATTGATGCTATAACTTAAGTTACGGCCCTTAAGTAAAGTTCCACTGACGCTAGCCATGTATGATTCATTGCCATTTGAATTTTGTGTTGTCGAGAAGGTGCTATAGGCATTTTGAATTGGGTTATCCCTGAAATTTGCTTTAGGCCATAATTTGTCTAAAGGGAAAGATAAATTCATGGCGTACATGGTGTCGCTTTGCTTGAATTCTGAATATTTGTTACGACTGATTGAAAATGAATAATTTAGGGATTTCCAAGAGTTTGCATAACCTGCTTGAGCCCATTCATTCTTTTTATTGGTGTTCCAATAACTTTGTTGATTACCCGATAAAAACAGTGATCCATACTGACCGAGAGAGTGAGAAATATTGACTTCAAAACGTCCTTTTTTAGCATTATATAAGTTGTAGTAATCGGTAATGATCGGCGTATTGGCTTGATTGCCATCTTGAGTTTCAGAAACGTGGTAACCACTCATACGGTTATAGGCAACATCATTGAGTGTGTAGAAACCTTTGGTCGAGTAGCGATAACCTAAAAGTTGAAAAGTCGTTCCTGAACTTAACAGTGATTTTGAATACAGGAAACGCAAGGATTGACCACTACTTGAAGTTTGGTCAGCTAACTTACTATCTGCATGTGTTATATCAAACGATAAAGCCCCATAATTTCCAAGGTTTGCACCGAGACCCACCAAGGCACTTTTGTATTTTTCGGCTAATTGAGTCCCTGCATACACGGAGATTCCGTTGTTCAACCCATGGATTGCAGTAGCTTGTACTACGCTGGGACTGTCTTGAGAATCTAAGCCACTTCTGTACTCACCTAAAATGACGCTATATTTGGTTCGACCTTCACGTTGTAAAATAGGTAGGGTTGAGTAGGGAACACGGAAGCTCTGTATAGAACCGTCATTTTCCTCAATAGTGACCAATAAATCACCACTGATTGAAGTGGGATTCAAGTCTTGGATATGAAAGGGCCCCGGTGCAACGTTCAGCTGATGAATCACAAAACCGTTTTGCTTAATCACTACTTTGGCGTTGGTTTTAGCAACACCACGTATAGAAGGTGCATAACCTTGTTGACTATCTGGATACATGGCATCAGCGGTTGATAAGTGTAGTCCTCGAAAACCAAAACTATCGAAAATTTCACTACTTGTTGAACCATCACCAATAATCAACTGGCTTTTTATCGGAACGACCAAAGTTTGTAGATAGGTATTTAAATTATCCCAACGGTTCGAAGTTTGACCATTGTGCGAATTATAATTCCAACTACTTGAGTGCCTAAATTGCCAAGCACCAAAATTTATACCGTTGTCTAAGCGTAGAAATAAACTGTTGGTATCTGTCTTAGAATTATCGTAACCAGAAAGACTATAGTTGGTAAAAAAAGCAGTTATACCTTCATCCCACTGATCTGGTGGAATATATCCGCGAATTTGATTACGTAATGATGCTTGAGGCAAGCTAATCATTAACTTTTGTTTATCAAATTGAAATTGGCTTTCTGCACCGTCAATAATTGAAATAAAATCAACACATTGCTGATTGGCCTCCGACAGTAAAGGGTACTGCGCAATGTTGACACCAAAGCCTTGTAGGGTTTTACTGTCAAAACATGGAAATAGGCCTGTAGTATCAGCAGAATCAGCTTTTTCAGTGAAATTAATATCTCGAGTAAAGACATATTGATCATTCACATAAACATCAACCCGATAAATTCCGGGTAATTGATGAGTCGATTGCTCAAATCTTGTTAAATCTGAAATTTGTGTATTGGATAAATTGTCAGTTAAAAATGCAGGGTTAAAAACTTGTTCTGTATGGCTGGTTTTTGCCGCGATGACTGATACAAATACGGTGACGACGATACCAAATGAGTAACGTGGAATATTTTTCCTCATACATACAATATTGTATGGTATTGAAAATAAACTATTCATGAGCATTACTTCAGTTCTAAATCAACTTTAGGTGTTAAGCCACCGTAGTCATTGACTGTTTGATAGCTGAGAGTACGTCCTGAAGTATTTGCAATTTTTGTCTCAGCATATGGAGCAGCCATAACATTGGGTTGCTTCGCACCATCTAAATAAAGATTGACAAAAGATACATGGTAAGGTGAAGGATTATTGACAATGATATTGTCTGCCGTTTTTGAAAATTTCAGCGTTGTTATACTGGCTTCAGGTTTAGTTTTTAAATTTATTGGGCGCACAAAAAGCTTGATACGAGATAAAACAGCGAGTTGTAAAACGTTCTTATCGACCAAAGTTGATTTGTCTATAGATGGAATTGCTTTTACATTGACCCAAAAAACAGACTCTCTATCTTGGGGTAAATCAGGACTAAGATTGACAATTCTGAGGGTGTTTTCAGTTTTTGCTTCTGCCACAAATAACGGTGGTGTGATGAGAAAATCTTTAGATTTCTTGTCTAAGTTATTTTCAATCCATGCATTAATTAAAAAGCGTTCTTTGTTATTGCTGTTAATAATCGCCAATGAAATTTGCTTTGCATCTGCTGGATAAATTACACGCGTAGAACCCAGTGAGATCCCACCAAAACCGTCATTATTTGCAAAACTTGTAGATGCTAAGCAGGCTAAGGTTATGTTCAAAATACCTTTTTTTAATATGTCGAAGTTCATATCAATCCTTAGAATTCATTTATGGATAAAAAACTGAAATTAAAATATTTGGTGATTGTTTAAGTACGTTTTCAAGCGTCGGCTGAAGAAAAATATTGACACTTTTGGTCGAAATGCTGTCGTAATGTGTTGTTTGATCAATATGATGAATAAGTTTCTGATCATTACGAAGCGCTTCAAAATTTTGAAGATTGTTCTCTTTTTCAATATCATTTTTTGCATGAGGGCTTGTAAAAAACAGCTCCCGATTTTGCTTATTTTGTTTAGATAAGCCGATTGCAAGATTGTCGTAGATGCTGTCGGAACATAACGAAAAATGTACTTGAATAGGGGAGTACGGAGTTTTAATTGCATCTCGGGCAGTTTCTTCAATCGAAATTGAACAACTTTGATTCACTAAAACTCCATAAAAGTGAGCTCTTCCACCAAATACATAACTATCTGCATAAATATGAGTACTGACTAATATTCCAGCGATTAAAATCATATATTTTTTCATGGGTAAAATAAGCTCATCAATGGAATGACAAAAATAATTACGTTGAATCAATAATTATTTTTAACGTGAATGATTATTCATATTTCACAACAAAAGTTGCATCAGCATTGGCTTGACCTGGTGTAGATGCGCCAGTCGCAACATAACGAGCACTGAATTGAAGTGTGTTATCACCTGCAATTAGCGTTTTAGGTGTAGAAAAACCAGCACCCGTAACCGCTAAGATTTTTGATGTATCGTCAGCAAGCTCGATCCCAACATTTGAAGCTGCTGTTGAGTTAGAACCGCCCGCAGATACTGAAAGTAAGTTGGCATTTGACGGCACAGATTGACCATAAAATGCGACAGCAGCAGTTGCTTGAACTGTTGGATCACAGTCTACAAGTTTGATTTGGAAAGGTACTGGTGTAGTTTTATCCCCAGCATTTGCTAAACGAGCAGTACGGTATTGACCTAAGTCAACTGTCTGATTTGAAGATTCTGTACTTACTGCGCATGCTGCATTGACGATTTCACCAGTAAAATGAACTGTACCACCGTTCACTGTTACAGGATCGGCAGCAAAAGCTGAAGCAGAAAGAGTTAATACAGATAAAGTTGTAATGCTTAATAGACTCAATTTCATAGTAAAACCTATTTATTGTAGATCAGGTGAGTTTTTAAATTTTTTAATTTATTGAGTTCATTTTTAATGATTTCAATAAACCATAATTCGTCTCACTGTTTTCAAAAAGAGTGATGCAGTTAAACAAATGTGAGTTCATCGTAAGGTTTATTGCGTGAAATATCTTTGTACTTTTCGGATGATTATTTGTATTTAGCGAAAATGATTATTTTTTTAACATTATTTATTTTTTAATAAAAATCAAATATTTAAATTTTTTTTATTATTTTTTTTAAGATAAAAATTGATATTTTTCTCAAATATAATGTGAAATTAATCACAATTTATCATTTGTTAGTTTGTGCAAATCATTCAAATATAGCAATATTTCTAATGATCGAAATTATTAAAATAGATATTCACTTTTTTAATTTTTAAATAGCATTGATAACTCAATCGAGCTTAAATTTATCTCTATATTGAGTCTGCTAACTTGATACAAAGTACATTTTTTGATTGATTAAACTCCTACTAAAAAGGTTAAGTTAAACACTCAAAAGACGGGGAATAGATAAATTTTTCGATTTGATTAAAGGTGAAAATGTCTAGATTTTACGCTTATGTCGATGAGTATTACGACAACAAGGCTGTATTCAAAAACATAACTCTTTTACTTCAGCAGCTTTTTTGAGTATTGGATAAAGATGAGCATAGTTTTACTTCTAGCGTCTAGAAGTGTTTTTTGATTTGTTCAGCAGTCCAGCCCATGTATTCTGTATGCGTGATAAAGCTCGATATCAATACCAAGCATGGGTCACCTTGTCTTAAGTAAGTTTGTTTAGTTTTGCGGTTGTTTATGTCGATTAACAAAATTAAAGCCTCAATGCTTTTTATTTAATCTATTGCAAAATCAAGTATCAAGCTTTCCCTCTAGTACACTTTCTCTTAGCATTTAGAGCGCTTTTTATGCATATTCTAAATTTGGGATGATATTAAAAATCAACAGCATGTGTTCTGTAGTCAATCAATTAAAATGCTATTCAAGAAAATCGATTTTATTCAAAGAAAGGCATTGGATTTTTAGCTAATTATGAGTTCTGTTGTTAAAAACAGACTTTAAAATGATTTTTATGGAGTTGATGGAATTTTAATCAGGACTGTAAACCATAGATCATAATTATTTAAATTTTTACCCATTAAGCGAATAAAGAAATTGCTTTGCTTTATGACTTAGTGAATAGATCTATTCCTTACAGTTGTTTTTGCTTTGTAAATATATACAACTCAATGAGGTGGTACGATTAATTAAACTAGGATTTTTACTCAAAGTAAGATTAAAGACAATTCTAAAAACTAGGCATTTTAAAGAAAATGATGTTCATCATTGCTGGGTATTTTCTTTAAAATACAAAGTTGATTGATCTTAGATTCTTTTATCAAGATGCTGCTTTCGCCATTCGGAAGGAGAAATACCAGTCCAGCCTCGAAAAGCGCGATTAAACGAAGTTTGATCTTTATAAGCAAGCAAAAAAGCAACTTCTGTGATGGCTAACTTTTCATTTTTTAAATGTTTTTTGGCAAGGTTTTTTCGAACATTGGCCAAAATGATTTTGAATGATGCACCTCGACTTCTTAAGTCTCTTTGAAGCATTCTTGGCGTAATATTTAAGGATTTAGCCACAAAATGAATTTGGACATTGTTGTGTTCAAGTGCTTGAATGATGCTTAAATTTACCAACTCAATTAATGAGTCATGTTTTGGCATTTTTTTGAGTAAAATATTGGCATGATCGGATAAGATCTCAAAAAGAATCGGGTCATAACATTTGAGTTGTGTGTTTAATAATGCATTCGAAAAAACAATTTTGGTTTGGTCTGTATTGAAGTAGACAGGACAATTAAACAGTTGGGTATATTTTTCAATATTCTCAGGTTCTGGAATAGCCAAATCCAGTCGATGAAAAGCATTTTTAACAGAGTCCATTAATTGTTGTAAGTGATGATAGATAATCGATACTTGCATCTCTTCAGCAATTGACGTTTCTTTGATATACAGACCCGCTTTTAAATAAGCTGGTTTTTCCCATGAGATGGAAAAAAAGTCTTCATCAAAATCAATTTTTTTAGGAATATAATTGAACCATAAGCGTTCGTATTTAGACAGAATTTCAATATAGTCAGCGAAAGTATTACTAGACTGTGCTATATATGCAACGATGCCGATATGATTGGCTTGGACCAATGCCCCGATATCTAAACCTAAGCCTTCTTTGGGATATTGATCATTAATCTCTTTGATTTTATTCAGCCAATCTCCAAATGGAATATGATCATTAAATGTGCTTTGTATTTTTGTAGGTGAGTCTAAGCCGTTCGCTTTACAAAAGTCATCTAATAGAAGTGTTAAACTATTACGAACGCTTTTAATTTTTAAAAAGGTCTTCATAATTTCTCCAAGTTTCCAATTGACTTGAGTGTGAATTGGTCTTTCTATGCTTAAAAATTTATAGGGGTGCTTGATCAATCAAATTTCAAGCGTAGCTAAAAATTTGACAAGCAGTTCTAGTGACAAGATCGATGCGATTTGCCAAAAATTGGATTAAGATTTAAAGTTTAAACAACACAAAATAATATTCGTTAAATCATATAACTACTCCTAAAAATGAGGGGGTCGTCATTATAATGTTATTGATAAAATTTAAGCATGATTTTTTCTCATTCATATTCAACAATAAATTGCATTTTTGATTTTGCAGTTCCAGCTTCTACTGTAGGCTTGGTTACAATGTAGTTTGCATAAAATACTGTTGAAAGGTTTCCTGATGAATCAGTTTTTAAACCAACTTTTTTCGTTCCAATTGGAACTCGATTTTTATCTTTATCTCTGATTTCAATCGCAATATTTTTTGCAGCATTGGTAATTTCATCGACTGCTAATAATTCATTGTTAGTTTTGTCTTTATTACCAATGACTGAAATATTTACAGTACCATTCGGAGGGCAGCTACTTAAAGAAAGTGAAATTGGAATTGCAGTACTTCGATCATCTTTAGACGATAAATTTTTAATACTGTGCTTACCCAAATCTATCAATCTATTATCTTCAGAACTCATAATCCCACATGCCCAGATTCGAATGTTGCCATATAGCTCAAGATTAATTTCTTTTAATACATTCGCTGTATGAGCAAACTGGTTTATTATCAAAAGACTTGAAGCAATGAGTGTAGTTCGGATTGATTTGTTCGTTATTTTCATTATTTATTTCTCTTAGCTAAAATCAACACGCAAATAACCCCGAGCTCTAAAAGGGCCGACAGCAGGTAGTTTATTGGTCGTACTTACTGGCCAAGCTTTTAAGGTGATATTGGTCGGATTTTGATTGGTAAAAGGGATAGAACTATTAAAGTTATTTGGGCTAAGGACTCGATTATTTTGATCAGCTATTTTAAAACCAATATCTGGATTGTCCGATAGAATTATTTCCCCATTTGAGTTTTCAGATTCGACTCTTAGTGTAAGTAATGCTTGAGCTGCAATATTAGTACATTCGACGTCAAAGCTACGTGTTTGCACATTAACACTTGTGGGTTTATTGCCAATTCCTATAGCGTTGAAATCATTAGCAGAGATATCTCCAAAGTTTATATCTAATTTTTGACCAGCATTTACTTTACAACTTTGTGGAACAACAACTGTACCAGAGAGGTAAATATTCTGAGCAGCACCACGTGATTTTGCAGATCCAATTGAATCACCAGTATAGATCCGAGCAATTGGTAATTTAAAAGAGGTTGGGCCTACAAATTGCTTTTTTATCTTGAGTTGAATATTAATGGGAGTATCGCCAATATGTGTTGATGTACTATTACATTGGTCAGTCGAAGTACCAATAACAGCATTATTCATTGGTAGCCAATAGAGATTTTTACCATACCCATATTGTACTGCTGCAAGTAAATATTCATTGACTTCAACATAATTTCGTCCACTTTCAGTTAAAACAACAGGATTAATATATTCACCTGTTGTATGGACATTTACAGCAAATCCACTCAAGAAAGTACCTTGGTCGCATTTAGTTGTATATTTTTGTCCATTGATATTGGTGTTTGCTGTGGTAGGAAAGTTTGATCCAGCAACATTTTGATTGGCGTTCAGATTAACTGTTTTAAAGCTGGCATCAAGATCGCTCAGTTGTTCTACACGCCACCAACCTGCATGTGTGGTTGGCAGTGTTAAAAAGCCACAGTGTAAAATGACTAAAGGTATGGCTTTAATACGTAAAGAACAGCGTTCCAACAATGGATTCAATTTAAAAGCTCCGTATAACAAATAAAGTGGCATCAAAGATATTTTGATGTGAAAATTTGATTAAACATAAGTTATGAAAATTTTTTCCATCTTGCTTACTCATACTCAATAGAAAATTGCATTTTTGCGTTTGCTTTACCGACTTCTGCTGCACCCTGTGTAACGAGATAATTGGCATAAAATAATGCAGAAGCATTTCCATTTATATCTGTGCTAAAGGATGGGCTTTTCTTACCTAGGGCCAGCCTTTTCTTGTTTTTATCACTGATTTCAATCGCAACATTCTTAGCTTTATTGGCAATGTTATCGATGGCGAGTAATTCGGCATCAACAGTGTCTTGATTTCCTGTAAAGGTAATCGTGACTGCTCCATTGGCGGGGCAACTGCTCATTTCAAAGCGAAATGGAACAAGTGGGGATCGATCGCCCTTAAGCATGCTTTGACCGACTCGAATACTTCCTAATGGGACGTATTTATCTTGTTCTGTACTCAAAACGCCACAGGTTTTTTCCGTAACTACTCCTGAAAGAGTGAGGTTAATGGTATCTAGCCTTAGATTATGATTTTGTGCAGATGAAACTTGGTAAGCACTTAAACAAAATACGGTAATGACAGATAGGATTAATTTCATTTTACTTTGCATATTTTTCTCCTAAGGAAAATCTATTCGGATATATGCTCTGGAATTAAATGGTCCAGTGGCTGGCTTTTTTCCTGTAATGCTGACTGGCCATGCTTTTAAAGTTATATTGGCTTGACTTTGATTGAGCATAAAAGACGTGACACTATTGACATCGTTGGGGATCAAAACTCTGTCACTCATGTTTGCAATCTTAAAACCGATATCGGGATTGCTTGAAACCAGCATGTCTTTTTCAGCTTTCTCTGCTTCAATGCGAAGAGATAAAATGGCAGTGGCATTTATATTTGAGCATTGAATAGAAATATTTTTAGTCTGAGGAGTGACCGTATTGGGTTTTCCACCTACACCTGCTTGACTAAAAGCAGATGCCGTAATATCACCAAAATTAAATTCAATGGTCTTTCCTGAATCAATCGTACAGGATTGTGGGGCAATGATTCGACCAGTATAGCTAATAGTATAGATGGGTGTCCCACCTAACGGATAATCGTTGGTAATGGCTTTGACCGAAAATAATGTTTTGGACGGGATGGAAATTGAACCCACAAAAGGTTTCACCACTTTGATTCTGAAAATCAAATTTGAATCATTGACAGGAAAAGGCAAACCTTGGCTAACATTGCCATGAGAACCCATTTGAAAAATACCAGGTGGGAAAAAGATACCCGCAAAACTATCCTGAATTCTCATCGCGCCCGTCAAATAGTCATTGATGGGCATATATTTATAATTAGCGACTACCTCAACAACATTTACCTCAGGTTGATAAATCCGCGTAGTGAAGTTGTCTTTAGGTTCACCAGGAAGTGGTTTATCACATACTGCCATGATTTGTTGGCTAAAGTTTTTTGAGATTTCTACGATTTTGCCTAGTTGGTTATTGGCACTGCTAAAGGTAGTGCTTAAATCATAATTGACATTCTCAGTTACGCCTTTTGCGTTATAACAATAGGCAGCAAAAGATGAAGTTGATGCAATGCATAGGGGTAAGAGTAATAAAAATTTAGGTTTCATCATCACTTGCTTAGGAGTTAAAACATGACAGAAAGCTTGAGTAAGCACTTTGGAAAAAAATGCTTTGTTACATCTAATGTAGACCTTAAATTTTGCACATAGCGAAAGCATTGAATCACTAAACAAAAATGTCTCACTTTTAGATCGCTCATAGTTTCCATGTAATTTTCCTTTTTCCATCCTATGGGAAGTCAATGCGAATATAAGCTTTTGAGCTAAAGGGTCCAACGGCTGGTTTTTGCCCTGTCACGCTGACTGGCCAAGCTTTAAAATACACACTTGCAAATTGATTTTGATCGAGCAAAAAGGGGATAAAGCTATTTAAATTATTCGGTATCAGCACATTATTATTTAGATCTGAAATCTTAAAACCAACATGAGGATTATTAGAAACCAATATATTGCTTTGTGCTTTTTCAGCTTCTATACGAAGGGTGAGGGGTGCTTGTGCTGTTATATTGGAGCAGCTAATGTTGACCTGTCGTGTTTGGGAATTAACCCCCAAGGGTTTGTTGCCTATGCCTGCAAATGAAAAAGCATCTGCAGAAATATCTCCAAATTTGATATCCAATTGTTGACCAGCATTTATTTTACAACTTTGGGGAACAATGACTTTGCCCGATAAATAAACAGTTTGAAATGCACCACGTGATTTTGCCGTTCCAGCAACATCACCAGTATATATTCGAGCAATTGGTAATCTAAAGGTAGTTTCTCCAACAAATGGCTTACGTATTTTCATTACAATATTGAATGGGGTATCACCAATATGTGCTGTTGCTGTATTACAAGTATCTGTTCCTAATCCAAGTCAAGCATTTTCCATCGGTAACCAATATAGGTTTGCATTGTAGCCATACTGTAGTGCTGCAATTAAATATTCATTTACTGCAGTGAAATTCCGCCCATCTTCACTGAGAATAACGGGGTTAATATATTCTCCTGTCGTGTAAATAATTTTAAAACCAGTTGGTAAATTGGTGCCAGCATCGCAATTGGTTCTATATTTTTTCCCATTAATATTGGTATTGGCTGTAACAGGGAAGTTTTTTCCTGAGACGTTTTGTGTCGCAGTTAAAGTAACTGGGTTAAAACCTGCCTCAAGATCTTTGCTATCGATTTCTTCACGCCACCAACCTGCGTGTGAATTTGATAGCATAAGCATATTAAATAATACTGCTATAGATGTTGCTTTTATCGGCAAAGAAGACTTTCTCAATAGTGGATTCATTTAAAGTCCCTCTTTTAATTCTTGATTAAAATAAGTGGGAATTTTTTATATAATGACTTGATTTTAATGAATTTTTTCATATTATGACCTAATTGCATTCTAAATCAAATTGGATGACAGGCTGACTTAAATCCATTTGTGAAATGTCATAAGCTGTACTGCATTTTTCTCCGTCATTTCCGCCCCAACTGGCTTGAAGAGTTCCTTTGAGTGGAAGACCTGTTAAGTAAACACGACCATCATCTGCGACCATACTCTGTGTAGAACTTTCAGTTTCAATTACCCGACTGGCATAAGGCACATGTTTGCCAGCATTTGATAAAGTCACAAGTGCTCTCACCCCAATGCTGGTGTCAAAGCTTGCTCTAGCAATCGCTCCTCTGATCGGAATAACATTTTCAACGTTGTTACCAATTTCCAGATTATTGCTAAAGCTGTCTGAGTCGAGTGCGACACGATTGGAGCGATATTCATTGGCATAAGGCACGATGGCATAACCGCGCCAATCCGTTTTGACACCAATATTATTTTCAATATTGACACCTTTGGCACCCGGCGCTTTGACTAAAATTGAAGTCGAGCCTAGGGGTTGACCAAAGGTAATTCCATCACGATGGGCGAGTACGCCACCCGATGCACTATAAGTAAATTGATTGGAGTCTTTTTCGTAGCTATAACCTGCACCTAGGTTACCGTAGCCACCGTTATAGTTGACACTGAAAGAACCAATATCGCCTTGTTGGCTGATTTTGCCTTGGTTAATGTTGTAACTTAGGTTACGTTTTTTTAATAAAGTTCCACTGACACCAGCCATATAGGTTTCATTACCATTTGAGTTTTAGGTACTTGAAACAGAGGCATAGCTATTCTGTATTGGATTATCGGTAAAGTTTGCCTTGGCTAAAACTTTCTCTAAAGGAAAAGATAAATTCATCGTGTATAAGGTGTCGGTGAGTTGACTACCAGAGTATTTATTCCGACTGACAGCAAATGAATAATTTAATGTTTTCCATGAGTTGGAATATCCTGCTTGAACCCATTCATCTTTTTTATCGGTATTCCAATAGGTTTGCTGGTTCCCTGAAAGAAATAAAGAACCGTAATCACCGAACGAGTGAGTAATATTGGCTTGAAAACGACCTTTTTTTGCATTTTTTAAATTGTAGTAGTCTTCGATATTGGGAAGATCAGTTTGATCTTTACCCATTGTTATAGCCACTCATGTTTTTATTGGTGACATCATTTAGGGTATAAAAACCTTTGGTCGAATAACGATAACCTAAAAGCTGAAAGGTTGTTCCAGAGCTTAAAAGCGCTTTGGAATATAAAAAGCGTATTGACTGGCCTTTTGAGGTACTTTTATCTGCTAACTCACTATTGGCATGGGTCACATCAAATGATAAAGCGCCGTAATTCCCTAGGTTAGCACCTAAACCGAGTAATACACTTTTATAATTTTTAGACAATTGAGTACCAGAGTAAACAGTAATACCACTGTTCAAACCATGTATTGCAGTTGCTTGAGCAATCAGAGGATTGTCTTGGTTTCTTAAGCCGCTTCTATATTCACCCAACGCAACACTATATTTGGTCCGATCTTCTCGTTGTAAAATTGGCAGTGTTGAAAAGGGCACTTTAAAGGTTTGGACAGATCCATCATTTTCTTCAATGGTCACAACCAAGTCACCATTTAAAGAAGCCGTGTTCAAGTCTTCAATTTTAAATGGGCCTGGTGCGACATTGATCTGATGAACCACATAACCGTTTTGTTTAATCACGACTTTGGCATTGGTTTTAGCCACACCTCTTACAGAAGGTGCATAACCTTGTTGGCTGTCAGGGTACATCGCATCTGAGGTCGATAAATTAATACCTCGATAACCAAAACTGTCAAAGATTTCACCTGTCGTTGAACTGTCACCAATGAGCAGTTGGCTTTTGAGGGGGACAACAATAGTTTGGGCATAGGTATTTAAGTCATTCCATTGTGTGGAGGACTTACCTTGATTTGAATTATAGCTCCAGCTTCCAGAGTGCCTGAATTGCCACGCCCCAATATTCAGTCCATTATCGAGTCTTAAAAAAGCGCTATCAGAGTCTGTTTTTGAATTGTTATAACCTGAAAGGTTATAATTCAGGAACAAGCCATTGATACCATTATCCCATTGATCAGGTGAAATATAGCCTCTAACCTGATTGAGTAATGCCACTTGTGGCAAACTAATATCGAGTTTTAGTTTGTCGAACTGAAACTGACTATTAGCACCTTCAATGATTGAGCTAAAGTCTATGCATTGTTGATTTGGGTCAGATAAACCTTCATATTGAGCAGTATTCACTCCAAAACCTTGTAGAGTTTTCAGGTCTAGGCAGGGTAGTAAGCCTGTTGCATCCTGAGCTTTGTCACTCTCAACAAAATTAATATCACGTGTAAAAGCATATTGATCATTCACATATACATCGACACGATACACACTAGGCAGCTGATGTGTAGATCGATCAAATCGTGTTAAATCCGAGATTTGTGCATTGGGTAAACCATCTGACAAGAACTCTGGATTAAACACTTGTTCAGCATGACTCTCTCTGACCATCACTGCGGATATAAGCATCGTTATCGCAACACCCATTGGGTAGCGCTTAATAATTTTCCTTATACATAAAGTATTGGATGGGGTAAAAGATAGAGTATTCATAATGCTTACTTCAGTTCTAAATTCACTTTAGCCGTCAAACCACCATAGTCATTGACCGTTTGATAGCTCAAACTTCCGCCAGAGCCATCCGTGATCTTGGTCTGAGTGAATGGGAGTGCCATAACATTGGATAACTTTTTGTCGTCCAGATATAGATTTACAAAAGACACATGGTAGGGAGAAGGGTTGTTAACCGTTATGCCTTCAGCAGATTTTGAAAACTTGATTGAATTCAATGCATCTTCAGATTTGGTTTTTAAGGTGGTTGGTCGAATAAAAAGTTTGATTCGTGATAAAACTGCAAGCTGTAAAACGTTTTTATCAGCAAGTGTTGACTTATCAATGGATGGAATCGCTTTGACATTGATCCAAAACACAGACTCTCGATCTTGTGGGAGATTCGGTGCAATATTGATAATTCTCAATGTATTTTCAGCATTGGCTTCTGCGACAAATAATGGAGGTGTGATCAAAAAATCTTTAGATTTTTCTTCAGCTGAATCCTCAACCCATGCATTGATCAGGAAGCGTTCTTTGCTGTTACTGTTAATGATTGGCAATGACACTTGTTTGGCATCTGTAGGATAGATTACCCGTGTAGCACCCAGTGAAATTCCACCAGAACCATTTGTATTTGCAAAACTTGTTGTTGCCAAAAAGGCTAAGGTTATACCAAGAAGACCTTGTTTAAATAAGTTCAAGTTCATATAAACCCTTAGAATTTACTTATGGATAAAAAATTGAAATTAAAAAATGTGGTGTTTGAATCGTTGAGTTTTCAAACGACTGGTTAAGATAAACACCTACGCTTTTTCTTGAGTCATCGTCATAATTTTTAGGCAGATCAATATGTTGAATAAATTTCTTACCTTGAAGAATCTGCTCAGTACTTTGCACATTAATTTCTTTATCAAAATCATTTTTTGCTTGTGCTGTTGTGGTAAACATCTCTTTCTTTAGCTGATTTGGCTCAGATAGGCTGATCAGGAGATTGTTGTAATAATCAACAGAGCAGGTTGAAAAATGAATTTGAATAGGAGGTTGGGAAGCTTTAATCGATGCATAAGCTGAACTCTCTATAAAAATCGAACAGCTTTGATTGAGTAAAACTCCCATAAATTGAGCTTTTCCACCAAATACATAACTTTCAGCATAAATATGAGTATTCGCTAATATCCCTGCAATGAGGGTTATATATCTTTTCATGGGTAAAATAAGCTCGCCTAATCAATTGCTTAGAAATTACTCTCGAAAGAATAATTATTCATATTTCACAGTGAACGTTGCATTTGCATTTGCTTGACCAGGTACAGTGGCCGCATCAGTTGATACATAACGTGCAGAGAATTGAAGGGAATTGTCACCTGCGATCAACGTCTTCGCTGTTGAATACACAGCACCAGTTAAGCCCAATGCTTTTGCTGTGTGATCAGCAATTTCAATCCCGACATTTTTTGCAGCTGTACCGTTTGCATCAGCAGCAGATACCGCCAATAAATTAGCGCCTGCCGTACCACCTACAGCCGTACCTTGGAATGCGATTGCTGCTGTTGCTTGAATCGCAGGATCACAATCTACAAGTTTGACTTCAAAAGATACTGGTGTAGATTTATCACCCGCTTTTTTAAAATTCGCGGTACGAACTTGACCTAAAACTACGGTTTGATTTGCAGAACCTGTGCTTACTGCACAAGCAGCATTGACAAGATCACCAGTAAAGTTAACTGTTCCACCTTTTACTTCAACAGCTAAAGCGGATGCAGAAATAGTTAAAGTCGATATAGCAACAAGACTTAATGTACTCAATTTCATAGTAAAACCTATTAATAAAAAAATGATGTCCAACACTTTTATTTGCATTTATTGAGTTCATTTTTATGGCATCAATAAATTATGTTTATTCGCATAGTTCTTTAAAAAAAGTGACATATGTAATAAACGCATAAACATATTGATATTTACGGCATGGAAAAACTTTGTATTTAAAACAAGATTAGATTGTATTTAGCGACGTTTGTTTATTTTGTGATTTATTATTTGTTTTTATTTTATAATGTTAATTAAATCACTTATTTAGTTTCCATTTAATGTTTAAAATTATTATGTAAAATTATAATTTTTATTAAATATGAGTGAGATATTATAAATTATATGTGAAAAATACGACATTTAAAATACTTAAGATTTTTATTTATTGCAAGGTTGTAATTTTATCAAAAAATAAGTGGTTTATTTAGCATTTTTAAAAAATTAAATCAGTTTCATTACCAGTAAATTTAAATTAAATTGGTTTGAATTTTTATTTAATTATACTCATTTTTATTTCGCTCAATGTTTGATATTTACATCGTTTATATAAAAAATTTAAAAGACGAATCACACAAGCTTTTCATCATTTTATGGATGACGGTCTAATTTTTTTTGTTTAAAAAAAATTAACGATCAAAAGCTGTAATTTCTAACAGCGATGTGGTGTCGACTTTGCAAATACATAAGTTATGTTATAACATAACATTTGTGGTTGGGTGAAAACACAATTTTATCTGCATTTATGGGCATGGTATGAAATGAAAAAAATGTACTTAGTAGGATTAGTCAGTTGCCTTTCAGCATGCAGTCAGAGCACATTAGATTCAACAGGCCCTCTATATACGTTGAGTCAAACTCCAACAAAAGAAGTCAAAAGCTCATCTCAATTAGTTCCACTACAAAAAAGTACAGCACCATTATCTTTCCATATTTGGGAAAATAATCAGATCAATAGACAAGCACTTGAGCGCTATAAAAGATTTTTAAAACAGCAAGGTATTCATTCTTATGTCCCCAATTTTGAGTTTTTTCAAACTGCACGGGATTGGCAAAGATGCAATGCGGCTGAATTTGAAATACCACCTCAAGAGCTGTGGCGCAATATTGTTCCTACACTCAATATTCTTGATCAGCTTATACAGCAGCAAATTTTGAATGATTTTACTGTTACTTCAGTTTATCGAAATTTAAATCTAAACCGATGTGCCAATGGCGCAAGTGCTTCAAAACATATTTTTAATGCCGCTTTAGACTTTCGAATTGGTTCTGAAAATCCCGACGCAACAGAGCAGATTCTCATTCAAAACACAAAAGTAAAAATTTGCCAGTTTTGGAATGACCATGGTGAACAGCTCAATATGGGCTTAGGCGTTTATCCATCTGGGCAAATTCATATTGATAGTGCAGGTTATCGGACTTGGGGAGCAGATCATCGCTATAGTTCATCCCCATGTATGCATACTTTTTTAAATAATAATCAAAAGTTGGACCAATAAAAAATGAAGCAAACTCAGGCACAGCAAAGACTTTTGCAAATATTACAAGCAGAAAATAAAGCAATGAGTGCTTATGAACTTTTAGAGAAAGCCAAGCCTTATGGTTTTCAAGCCCCTATGCAGATTTATAGAGCACTCAAAAAACTATCTGAGCAAAAGCTGATCCTGAAACTGAATACGCTAAATCTATATATCGGAAGTGTCACAAATTTTGATGGCCCTTATCAAATCCTAACAGTCTGTACCCATTGTCAACAGGTGCAAAGTATTGCCATTCCCAAATTTGAGCGATGTATCAAACGATCTTTGAACGCCCAAAAATTTAACGCTAAATGTAAATATTTAG
>WNDP01000199.1 GCA_009912575.1 Acinetobacter bereziniae | reverse complement strand
CTCAAAGTGAAGCCATTATTCCTCAGTTTGCTCAGGTTACTTACTATCTAGATCGAAGTTTTAAAAAATGGGAAAGCTTTAGAGAGTAATTACATATAAAGAAAACCGCCATAGAAATGGCGGTTTTAAAAATAACAAAGAATAGATCAAATCAAAGCGCTTGATTTAGCGCATCCGCTAAAGTTTGTACTGCTGTTTTATTGAAGTAAGTTTCTGATATATCAAGTTTTTCTTCTAATGGAGCCATTTGATCCTTTATTAAATCTCCAGAAATAACTTGATATGCTTGATATATTTTTCCATTCATTTCTACTCCAGTGTAGTTATCAACAAAGCTCTTGGAGATACCTGTAGTTGGATTGATTGGATAGACAACTTTATAACCTGCAAATTGATCTTTATGCCAAATGTATCCAGATGGAAGTTCAGTGTTATCAGTAAACTCTTCTAAGGACTTATAATCAGTTAGATCACTGTCATTAAATGTAATTGTAGGTGTATTAAATATTGATTGCTCAACATAGCTGAGTTTAGAACCAGAAGGAAACTTTGTTTGATTTGCTAATAATTTTTCTAAAGAACCTTTATGGTTGTTGATTATAATCTGGGCTAGGTCTGAATTCACATAACGCTCTACATTACCAGCATTTGGATAGTCGTAATATTTAAAGAGATCAGCAATGGTCATTCCTGAAATATCGATGTGTTTTAAATTTAATTTTCTATATGAATCGTACACTTATCGGTAAAACTATTGAATATTGCTGAGTTGTCATCTTGGCTGATGAGATATCCTAATGTAAAGCCAATATTCAAATTGGTTTGTTTAAAGCTTGTATCGAGTTTAGATTTCGTTAAAAGATACGATTCTAAAAATTCAATATTTATTTGCGTTGGTTGATTTTTAAGTAAGGTCGTGAGATTTTGATATATCACACCATTTGTAAGCTTGTTTGAATATAATACAATAACATTATCATCACCACTGTCATTGGGTTGTGTCTATAGAGAATAGATTTCATCACTAAAAAAGCCTTGTCCAGTCGTTTTAAGGTTTTTGGGAAGCCCATTACTACATTCAATTTTTTCAGATTGGCTTTGTGTATTGGCTATATTTGATGTCTGTTCGTTATTGCTAGAACCGCCACCACAGGCAGTTAATGCAAGGCCAACGAGTATTGCTGAACTAAGTTTAGTTAAGTTTATCGAATTCATTTAGTTATCCATTCGTTTTATGTTTTTAAAGTCAATAAAATGTCACGCGGCGATGATAAATGACTGTTTCGACAAAATCAAAAACTAAAATTTAGATTAATTGAAGACAAAGGTTTATAAATATTCAGCAAAGGTGTAAAATTTCACACACTTTTTATTTTGTTCCACCGATTTTATCTTGAGGATCTTCCTCGATCATAATCTCGCGGTGACATGCTCCATTGTACGGGGCATCACTCCTTAAGGATTTTTAAATATGCCTATTATCACATTGCCAAATGGCGATCAGAAAAGTTTTGATCATGCAGTTTCCGTTATGGAAGTTGCTCAAAGTATTGGACCTGGACTGGCTAAAAATACAGTTGCAGGGAAAGTAAATGATCGCTTAGTCGATGCAAGTGATTTAATTACCGAAGATTCAACATTACAAATCATCACCCCGAAAGATCAAGAAGGTGTCGAGATTATTCGTCACTCTTGTGCGCACTTGGTGGGTCATGCGGTAAAACAACTCTTTCCAGAAGCTAAAATGGTGATTGGCCCTGTCATTGAAGAAGGTTTCTACTATGACATTTGGATGCCTCGTCCATTTACATTAGATGATATGGCTGCGGTCGAAGAGCGTATGAAAAAGCTCATCGATCAAGATTACGATGTCATTAAAAAAATGACGCCTCGTGATGAAGTCATTGCTGAATTTACTGCGCGTGGTGAAGATTATAAATTGCGCTTGATTGCAGACATGCCTGAAGAAACTCAAATGGGCTTGTACTACCATCAAGATTATTTAGATATGTGTCGTGGTCCACACGTTCCAAATACTAAATTTTTAAAATCATTTAAACTCACTAAAATCTCTGGTGCATACTGGCGTGGTGATGCGAAGAATGAACAATTACAGCGTATTTATGGTACAGCTTGGGCAGATAAAAAAGAATTAGCTGCTTATATTAAGCGTATCGAAGAAGCTGAAAAACGTGATCACCGTAAAATTGGTAAAGCATTAGACTTGTTCCATATGCAAGAAGAAGCGCCAGGTATGGTGTTTTGGCATGCCAATGGCTGGACGATTTACCAAGTGCTTGAACAATATATGCGTAAAGTTCAGCAGGACAATGGCTACCAAGAGATTAAAACACCACAGATTGTAGACTTTACACTGTGGGAAAAGTCTGGCCATGCTGCAAACTACGCAGAAAATATGTTTACGACACATTCAGAAAGTCGTAACTATGCTGTAAAACCAATGAACTGCCCATGTCATGTGCAAGTGTTCAACCAAGGCTTAAAGTCTTACCGTGATCTTCCAATTCGTTTGGCAGAGTTCGGTTCATGTCACCGTAATGAACCATCAGGTTCGTTGCACGGCATTATGCGTGTACGTGGTTTTACCCAAGATGATGCGCATATTTTCTGTACAACTGAACAAATTGGTAAAGAAGTTGCAGACTTTATCAAACTCACATTAGATGTTTATAAAGACTTTGGCTTTGAAGACGTTCAAATGAAGTTGTCTACTCGTCCTGAAAAACGTGTAGGTGCAGATGAACTTTGGGATGTCGCAGAAAAATCTCTAGCAGATGCGCTAGATGCTGCAAACCTAACTTGGGAAGAACAACCCGGCGAAGGTGCTTTTTATGGTCCTAAGATTGAATTCTCATTGAAAGATTGCTTAGGTCGTATTTGGCAGTGCGGTACAATTCAGTGTGACTTTAACTTGCCGTTACGTTTAGATGCTTCATATGTAACAGAAGATAACGATCGTGACCATCCTGTGATGTTACATCGTGCAATTCTTGGCAGTTTTGAGCGTTTTATTGGTATACTAATTGAACACTACGCAGGCTTTATGCCACCATGGTTGGCTCCAATCCAAGCATGTGTCATGAATATTACAGATTCTCAAGCGGAAGCTTGTGAACAAGTCGTCGCAAAACTCAAAGAAAATGGAATTCGAGCAATTTCAGACTTGAGAAATGAGAAAATCGGCTTTAAGATTCGTGAGCGTACATTAGAGCGTATTCCGTACTTATTAGTACTCGGAGATCGTGAGGTCGAGGAAGGTACTGTGAATGTCCGTACTCGCTCTGGAAAAAATTTAGGTACTATGTCGATAGATGCATTTGTTGACCTAGTGAAAGTAGCCGTAGCCGAACGCGGCCGGTATATTGTGGAGTAAGAAAGATTAAACAGCCTGACCGTAACCAACAACAAGGTGCTAAAAGTAATCGTCCTGCATTAAATGATGAGATCAAAGCTAAAGAAGTGCGTCTCGTTGCTGCAGATGGAGAGCAAAAAGGCATCGTTTCACTTGCTGAAGCTTTGCGTGCTGCTGAAGAAGCTGATCTTGATCTTGTTGAGATCGTGGCGAATGCAGAGCCACCTGTTTGTAAAATCATGGATTTCAACAAACATTTATTTGACCTGAAGCAAAAGCAAAAAGATGCGAAAAAGAAACAGCATCAAGTTCAAGTGAAAGAAATTAAGTTGCGCCCTGGTACAGACGTTGGTGATTACAATGTTAAGTTGCGTGCTATTCTGAAGTTTCTTGAAGAAGGCAACAAAGTCAAAATTACTCTACGTTTCCGTGGTCGTGAAATGGCTCACCAGCAGTTAGGTCTTGTGCAATTACAAAAAATTGAAGCAGACATAGCAGAATCAGGTGTAGTTGAACAAGCACCAAAAATGGAAGGCCGTCAAATGGGTATGTTACTTGGACCTAAAAAGAAAAAGTAATGTTGCATTTGTAAGAAAGAGCACTGCGTCAAGCGGTGCTTTTTTTGCCAACAATCAAAATAAAGTGATGAAATGTTGAGGAACAAAGATGTCATCTATCCAAAATTCGAACGAACTATCGAGTATTAATCAAAAAATTATTCAAGATGGTGAAGTTTTGCCAGCAGTCAAATTGAAAGATGGCAGTACGGTACAAACAGGTACTGTTGCGACCATGTTGTATAACATTGATTTATATAATTCAGGGCTAAGAGGAGAGATTGAACAAGAGCTTATACTTGCCATCCCAACCTTATTCAAGGTTGGATTATTCGATTTATTTAGTCCTGATGAGTGGATTTCAGGTAATAATCCTGGACGCCGTTTTGTCGGAGAAAAAGCCAAAGAGTTTTTAGCATCACAGTAATCATATCTTTCTATATAAATGTCATAATGTGAGAAAATATCTCATTAAGAAAATTGTGATAACTAAAATAAAGATTAGATTATTAAAATATTCTATGTTTATTGCCTACAGAAGGCAGCGAATTCATGTTATAAAAGAAAACCCTTAACGTAATAAAATTCAGAAAATACGTGAAAATGAAGAAGGACGAAATATGATCGATCTATATTATTGGGGTACACCCAATGGCCATAAAATTACCATCGCACTTGAAGAAATGGGATTGGATTATCAAATTTTTCCAATCAATATTTTAGAAAATGATCAGTTTCAACCCGATTTTCTGCGTATTTCTCCCAACAATAAAATTCCTGCGATTGTTGATCAAAATGGTCCAAATGGCGAGCCGATTTCAGTTTTTGAATCAGGCGCAATATTACAATATCTTGGTCGCAAAACAGGTTTGTATTATCCAAGCAATGAACAAGATCGTGTTGAAGTAGAGCAATGGTTGATGTGGCAAATGGGTGGTTTTGGACCGATGTTAGGGCAAAATCATCATTTTGGAAAATTTGCCAAAGAAAAAATCCCTTATGCAATCGAGCGCTATGTGACTGAAAGCAAACGTCTATATGCGGTTTTAAATAAACAGCTTATCGGACAAAAATATGTTGCAGGCGAATATTCAATCGCTGATATGGCTATTTTACCATGGGCTTTACGTTATGAATGGCAACAAATCGACTTAAATGATTATCCATATGTGAAAGAATATATAGAACGTTTAACAGCTCGACCAGCCATACAGAAAGCACTATCAATCAAAGTGTAAAATTTATTTTATGCTAAAATAAAAAACCACCTTGTGTGGTTTTTTTTAGATTTAAATTTTGGATAATTGATAGGCTTGGTCATGAAAGATTTCTTTTTAAATTTTACGAAAATATTAGAGACCAATCCAAAAATTTATTGGAGTGTTATTGTTGGGATTGCATCTTGCCTGATTTTGTATATTGCTGAAATTGTACATATTCAAAATATATTGGGGCAGATGAATAGCCAAGAGGCTACAGTGATCCGAGCTGTGATTGACCCTATTGCCCAGCGTTATCAATGGTCACGTGTTTTGTTTATTGTCCTTGCTTTGATATGGTCAAATTTTCAATATCGTAAAACCAAAAAAATGCTAAATTTAGCATGATTGAACTGTTAGTCGTATATTGATCAGGGGGAGTATGAAGCAAAACTTTGTTTGCCACTTCCTTATCTCTTTTGGCGTAATGCTAATCACAGCAATGCTATGTAGCATCTTGCAGTATCACTCCGCATATGATTACTTCTGGTTTATTATATTGAGCATTGTGAGTGTTTCAGGCTTGGTTTTTGCTATGGTCTTCAGCATTTTTCAAAGTACATTAAAGCAAAGTCTTTTGAATACCTTGATCATAGTCGTTACGCTTTCGCTTTATATTGTTGTTTTATTCTACGGTTTTATTCATATCAAAATCGATTGGCAAGCGATTTCAGAGGGTAAAGCTCAACTCACATTGTTACAGAAATTTGTTAAATCAGAACTTTCATTTTGGTTGGCTTTTCTTGTTCCCTTTATACTGTCATTCTTGACATATACCTTGAAACCTAAACTCAAGTTTAACTAATCTTATGGCTTATTTGCTGTTATTTCTTTCTGCATTTGGTGCAGCGACGCTATTACCTTTACAGTCAGAAGCCGTGTTGGTTGGGCTGCTAGTACAAGCTCAATATTCAGTATATTTGCTTCTAATCGTCGCTACCATTGGAAATGTATTAGGCTCATGTGTGAATTGGTATTTAGGGCTCAAAATAGAACAATTCAAAGATAAAAAATGGTTTCCTGTTTCTGAGAAAAATATGCTCAAAGCGGAAAAAATATATCAAAAATATGGTTTTTGGTCATTACTATTCAGTTGGACCCCTATGATTGGTGATCCAATTACGCTTATCGCAGGATTAATGAAAGAAAAATTTTGGCGTTTTTTGATGATTGTAACAATTGCTAAAGGAGGTAGATATTGTGTGATCTACCTGATTTTTAGCGGATGGATTTAGTTGCAGTCTTTAGGATCGAAACTGATATAGTCTTGATGTGTCGTTTAAAAAATTTGCCACCACTTTTTATCTGATGTAATTTGAGCATTCATAAAAGCAGAAATGACCTCAGTATCAATTTGGTTAATTTGGGTGCTGTGAATCAATTTAACATCAGAAACTTTATCTTTTCTTGACAATTTAAAAGAGAAATCAATATGCCGTTTTTCCCCATTTAAAAGTGCTGGATTAACTGCTAAATCAGGTTGTTTGAGATAGCGAAAGTTGGTTGCTTTTGCCTTTATTTGAGCTTGCCAAACTTCACTATTAAAATGAAAGAAACAACGTTTTGCTGTTGAATTAGACGTGTTTTTAAGTGCGTCAAAATTAAAGTCTTGTGTATCCCGCATTGGAAAGTTTGTGGGTTTAAATTGTGGGTTTAAATGTTGCCTCCGTACAGCATATACAACCTTATGGTCTAAACTAGTTAAACCAGAGCTTTGGATAATTTTTACGTCAGTAACACGTCCGCTAGGATCGGCTGAAATAAGAAGATCGATATAGCGACTTTGTCCACGTAACTCATGGTCACGAATCTTTAGTTTAGGTAATTTATGCCAAACTGCTTTATCATCTGGGGAAGTAGCAGGCGTTTTTAGGTGTGTTTGTTCAGCATATGCTATAGATAGGCTACTCAGAGAGCGGAATATGGCAGTGAGATAAAATTTGTTCTTTATATAATTGAATTTTTTGAAAAAAATAAAGTGATTTTGATGCAATCATGATTTTAATTTATTGAAAAATAATAAGTCTCAGCGAGTTTTGCTGGGTTTTTATCCAATTCTTGGATCATCTTGCGGCTCGTCAGATTCGTATTTTTTGTTTTGGAATGAGGAGCAAAACTCCGCAAAGGCAACCATCTTGCGCAGTGACATCACTACTCATCGCAAAACTCACTGACCATCAATAACGCATATAATCATTCTAAAAAACAATATCTTATGAAAAACATCCTACTTAAAAAAATTGCGAATGATGTTTCCGAGTATCATATTTCATCATGAATTGTTATAGAAATCAGGTCAATTAGATTAATCAACTCAAACAGTAAATCTATTTGAGTTGATGATTAAACTCGTTGCAATCGTTGATTTTAAATTGAATTTGATCATTGAATGAACGTGGTTTAAAAGTCCATAAGGTTCGATAAGAGCGTTTAACCTGCACTTGGACTTGTTCAACGGCTTGGATGACCTGTTGATCAATTGCATTCACACCTGATAATTGAGTTAATTTGACACGTTTTACATTGCCTTGTTGATCGACTTTAAACTTGAATTTGACAGTTCGGTCTTTGTTTTTAAGTAAAGCTGAGTCAAGGGCAAGTTGAGGTTGTTGTACATAACGGAAGGCAACTGACTTATCTTGAGTTTGCTTTATCCAGTGTTTGGAATTAAAAGCTAGTATACATTCAGACAGTTGTGCATGACCCTGTGTATTGTCTTGGGCATTATCCATATTTAAAGTAAAAGTTTGATAACCTACAATCGGAATGGCTTTACCATTTTTCGTATATGGTTTTACTTTGAACCGTACCATGTTTGTCGGAGACTCAACATTCTGAGAAACTACTCCGATGAAAAAATCAAACTATACCCCTGAAATCAAAGAAAGAGCGGTTCAACTTGTTATTGAATCCGAAAAAGATTATCCATCGAATTGGGCTGCAATCACTGCTATTGCTCCCAAGATAGGTTGTACCCCTGAAACACTGCGTGTTTGGCATCAAAAATATTTGGATCAACAAAATCCAGTTAAAGTACAGCATCTTTCAGATCAAGAACGTATAAAACAACTGGAACGTGAAAATAAAGAACTGCAACGCGCTA
>WNDP01000198.1 GCA_009912575.1 Acinetobacter bereziniae | reverse complement strand
TACCATGCTGAACCAAAATAAGCCCAATCATTAAAACGGCCAAGATGATATGTACCACCAGCACAAATGTATGCATGCTGAACTCCTATTCTTCTGTTTGAGCAAATGCTAGAGCAATTTTATAAAAGGACTCTGCATTCAGTGATGCACCACCAACCAGTGCACCGTTGATATCTGGACATGCGGCTAACTCTACTGCATTTTCAGGCTTCACACTACCGCCATATAAAATAGCGGTGTGTTGTGCTTCAGGCATAATTTGAGTTAAGCCTTCACGAATTTTTGCATGCATCGCTTGAGCATCTTGTGGAGAGGCGGTTTTACCTGTTCCAATTGCCCAAATCGGTTCATAAGCAATGACAATATTGTGCCACTGCCCTACTTTTACAACTGCTGCAAGATCACAAATTTGTTGTAAAACCACTTGTTCTGCTTGTCCAGCTTCACGCTGTTCTAAGCTTTCACCGACACAATAGATCACTGAAAGGCCAGCATTGAGTGCATGGGTCACTTTTGCTTTTACTTTCACAACATCATCACCAAAAATTTCACGGCGCTCAGAATGCCCAATCAATACATAATCAATCTGACTATCTTTGAGCAATTCCGCACTCACTTCACCCGTATATGCCCCGGTCCCAGCCATTTGAGACACATCTTGAGCAACAATATGAACTTCTGAGCACGCATTTTTAAGTTGTTGTTGTACTGACATTAAAGCAATAGAAATCGGCGCAACCCCCAAATGACATTGTTGTTGTGTAATTGGGTTTTGTTGTAAATACTGTTTTAAGTCTTCTATGAGCTGTTGCGAATTCGCTTGCATTGGGTTCATTTTCCAATTGCCGACAACCCAAGGAGTAATAGTCGAACTCGACATACATCTAACCTTTTATCGAAAATGTGCACATTCTACACGGAATTTAGATTTTTAAAGTATTTTTTCTTTATCAATTACGACTTCTACTCTAAAGTTTGGTATGGGGCCTGAATCCTAGAAATATAAAACATTTCAAAGATCATCCATAAAAGTCAAATTGGCGCAAATTATGGTTAAAATATGTTTTTAGAAGCGTACGTTTAATTCTAGATATTTTTAAGGATCATCGTATAATTTTCTTATTCCAATTATAAAATTAAATTTAAAGTGTTTTGGGGATGTCTATGCAAAATAGTTCACCTAAGTTTTCGGGTTATATCCGTCGCTTAGTCGATGAGGGTTTTTTATCTGCTCAGCAGATGAAAGATGCGCTTGTTGGTGCTCAAAAAAGTAAAACAGGCTTGGTCGCTTATCTAATTGAAAAGTCAGCGATCTCACCCTTGGTCATTGCTGAAATGATGTCCTCCGAATTCGGCGAGCCTATTTTTGATCTGGACAGCTTTAACCCAGAAATGCTACCCAAGGATCTTGTAGATTCGGCTTTAATCAGTAAACATGGTGTCATCCCATTGGTACAACGCGGTAACATTTTATATGTTGCCACCAGTGATCCTACCAATATGGAAGCCTTAGACGCAATCCGTTTTAGCTGTGGTCTAAATATTGAACCGATTATCGTTGAACATCATAAATTAGTAAAAACTTTAGAAAAACATTTTACTGTAGAAGAAAGCTTTAATTTTGGCGATGAAGATTTTGATGTTGATATTATTGCAACAGATGATCATGAATCTGCTGAAGTTGATGAAGAAACGGCCGAAGAAGAAGCGCCGATTGTTAAATATGTCAATAAATTATTGATCGATGCAATTCGGATGGGCGCCTCGGACTTACACTTTGAGCCCTATGAAAAAAGCTATCGAGTCCGTTATCGTGTAGATGGTGTGCTGAGAACTATTACCAATCCACCACTTCAATTGGCCAATCGTTTAGCATCACGTTTAAAAGTCATGTCGCAAATGGACATTTCAGAAAAACGTATTCCTCAAGATGGACGTATTAAGCTTAAGCTTTCCAAAACCAAAGCCATTGATTTTCGTGTCAACTCCCTGCCAACACTGTTTGGAGAAAAGTTGGTTCTGCGTATTCTCGATCCCTCTAGCGCCATGCTGGGAATTGATGCGCTGGGTTATGAAGAAAATCAAAAAGCCTTATTTATGGAAGCCTTGGAAAAACCACAGGGCATGTTACTGATTACAGGCCCAACTGGTTCAGGTAAAACCGTTTCTCTCTATACAGGTTTAAATATCCTCAATACCGAAAGCTCCAATATTTCAACTGCGGAAGATCCTGTCGAAATTAACTTGGAAGGTATCAATCAAGTCAACGTCAATCTAAAAGCAGGACCGACATTTTCTGTGGCTCTAAAATCATTTCTTCGTCAAGATCCAGACATTATCATGGTTGGTGAGATTCGAGACCTTGAAACGGCTGAAATTGCAATTAAAGCTGCTCAAACGGGTCATATGGTAATGTCTACACTACATACCAACAGTGCACCTGAAACTTTAACGCGTTTACGCAATATGGGAGTTCCATCTTTTAATATTGCCACATCGGTCAATCTTGTGATTGCACAGCGTCTTGCACGACGCTTATGTAATCACTGCAAAGCGCCTGTTGAAATTCCTAAACAAAGTCTGTTAGAACTGGGCTTTACTGAACAAGACTTAAACCATCCTGATTTACAGATTTTTCAACCTGTGGGCTGTTCTGAATGCCGTGAAGGTTATAAAGGACGAGTCGGGATTTATGAGGTAATGAAAGTAACACCTGAAATTTCAAAAATTATCATGGAAGATGGCAATGCGCTACAAATTGCAGCAGCATCGGAAAAATTGGGGTTTGATAATTTAAGACGTTCAGGTTTAAAAAAGGTGATGAATGGTTTAACGTCTTTACAAGAAATTAACCGTGTCACCAGCGAATAAATATAATCAATATTTAAGGAAATTGTTATGGCGGCGAAAAAAGCGCAAATGATGCCTACCTTTGCTTATGACGGGGTTGATCGTAAAGGAATCAAGGTCAAAGGAGAATTGCCTGCACGAAATATGGCACTTGCCAAAGTCACGCTCAGAAAGCAAGGCATCACCATTAAAACCATTCGTGAGAAGAAAAAAAATATCTTCGAAGGCTTAATGAAAAAAGGAATATCAACCTTAGATATTACAATTTTTACCCGTCAGCTTGCCACCATGATGAAAGCAGGTGTGCCCTTGGTACAAAGTTTTGAGATCGTAGCAGAAGGCTTGGAAAACCCGTCTATGCGAGAGGTTGTATTGGGAATAAAAAATGAAGTTGAAGGCGGTAATACCTTTGCAGGCGCATTGAAAAAATATCCACGCTACTTTGACAACTTGTTTTGCTCATTGGTGGAGTCTGGTGAGCAATCTGGTGCTCTGGAAACCATGCTGGATCGTGTAGCCATCTATAAAGAAAAAAGTGAGTTATTAAAACAAAAATTAAAAAAGCCATGAAATACCCAATCTCGGTCATCGTTGTCGCCATTATTGTGACCATTATTCTTATGGTCAAGGTCGTGCCTGTGTTTCAGGGCTTATTTAGTTCTTTTGGAGCCGATCTTCCAGCCTTCACTCAAATGGTGGTGAATATGTCCAATTGGATGCAAAGTTACTGGTTTATTCTCATTATATTTATCGCTGTTGTAATTACCTCCTTTTTAGAAGCAAAAAAACGTAGCAAAAAGTTTCGCGACTTTTTAGATCGGACTGCACTCAAACTCCCTATTTTTGGTGATCTCGTCTATAAAGCCATTATTGCACGCTATAGTCGCACTCTAGCAACCACTTTTGCAGCAGGCGTACCGCTGATCGAAGCACTTGAGTCAACCGCTGGTGCCACCAACAATGTGGTTTATGAACAAGCGGTGATGAAAATCCGTGAGGACGTCGCCACAGGACAGCAATTGAATTTTGCCATGCGTGTCAGCAATAAATTCCCCTCTATGGCGGTTCAAATGGTTGCGATTGGTGAAGAGTCTGGTGCATTGGATGCAATGCTGGATAAAGTGGCCACACATTTTGAAAATGAAGTCGATAATGCTGTTGATGGTTTAACGTCGATGATAGAACCTCTAATTATGGCAATCTTAGGCGTACTGGTAATTGCCATGTATCTTCCAATTTTCCAAATGGGTTCGGTGGTCGGTTAATCATGGTAGGTATGTTCAACGATTTTTTAAATTTTCTGATTCAATCACCGACTGCACTTTATATTGTTGTTGGCCTAGTCAGCCTATGTGTCGGTAGTTTTCTCAATGTGGTGATTTATCGCACACCAAAGATGATGGAAAAAGAATGGCGACAAGAGTGGCAGGCAGAATGCCAATTATTGGCAGGTTCTCAGCAGATCATTATTGATGAAGAAAAACTGAGTCTGAGTCAACCTGCATCCACTTGCCCACAATGTAAAACACCGATCCGTTGGTATCAAAATATCCCTGTGATCAGTTGGTTAGCTTTACGAGGCAAGTGTGGTTCATGCCAAAACCCCATCAGTATCCGTTATCCTTTGGTTGAACTACTGACAGCAATCTGCTCCCTAACCGTTGTTGGGGTATATGGACCAACGCTAGACATGGTGTTTGGTGTATTGCTGACTTGGGTGCTGATTACCCTGACCTTTATTGATTTTGATACACAATTATTACCTGATCGTTTTACCCTAACACTTGCAGCTGTGGGTTTAGGAATTAATTCATTTGAAATATATACCACGGCCAATGCTGCAATTTGGGGTTATATTATTGGTTTTCTTTGCCTATGGATTGTCTATTACCTGTTTAAAATCGTAACAGGTAAGGAAGGCATGGGTTATGGTGATTTTAAGCTTCTTGCTGCACTGGGTGCTTGGATGGGACCTTTGATGTTACCACTGATTATCCTACTTTCTTCGGTTGTAGGTGCAATCATTGGTATCATCCTATTAAAAATCCGTAAGGAAAATATCCCTTTCGCTTTTGGCCCTTATATTGCCATTGCAGGTTGGATTGCTTTTTTATGGGGTGAACAAATCATGAAGATTTACTTAGGTCAATAATTTCAAACATCGATGAGGACGACAACATGACTTTTATCTTGGGCTTAACAGGTGGCATTGGAAGTGGTAAATCCGCGGCAAGTCAATGGTTTGAGTCCCAAGGAATTGTTGTGGTCGATGCGGATATCGTGGCACGAGAAATTGTTGAAAAAGGTCAACCTGTACTTAAAGAGATTCAAGCGCTCTTTGGCGATTGGGTTTTAACGGGCAATGGCGAACTGGATCGTCGTGCATTAAGAGAACACATTTTTAAAGATGCTTCAGCACGCCAACAGCTCGAGTCGATCACCCACCCTGCGATTCGAGCTTCAATCATTCAACAATTGCAATCAGCGACCAGCCCTTATGCGATTTTGGTTTCACCACTGCTCTTTGAAACCAATCAGCATGCACTGACTCAACGTACCTTGTTGATTGATGCCAGTGAAGACTTACAAATCTTACGCGCGTCACAACGGGATGGGCAATCTATTGAGCAAATTCAAAAAATCATTGCAGCGCAAATGCCACGTCATGAAAAGCAAAGTTGTGCAGACGATATTGTGTTAAACGATGGCCATCTTGATCATTTATATGCAAAATTAGAGCCCTTACATCAACACTATCTTAAACTCGCAACAGTTTAATTCTGAATTACAGCTCGCCAAGGCAATGATGTTGAATTAAAAAATACTCATTCGTTGGGTTTATTTTCATCTAAACGCTGTTGCAAACTGTCTTTATGCGCAAACCACCGCCAAGGTTGTAAGGCGCCTATTCCCATACCAATCAAACCACAGATCATTGCCAAACTTAATGGCTCATTTAATAAGGGTACTGCGACCATTGCTGCGATAAAAGGTGCAAGCGTTACAATACTGCCTGTTTTAAATGCACCGAGACGCTTAATCGCTTCTACATAGGCTAAGGTTGCCACGATCACGACAAATACACCATGAAAAAGTGTTTGCATCAGCAAATGCGGCGTTGATGCTTGATCCAAATGCTTTGGTAAAAATAATAAGTAAATCGGCACGTAAACGATCGCAGACCAAATCGCTACACCAGCCATCGAGTGCCATGCTGAAAGCTTCCACTGACGTAGCAATACCGTAAAAATGCCCCACCAAATTGCACTCATAAAAAATAAAAAATCACCAAAACCAAAGGCCACACCCGTTTGTTGATACATCAAGAAACTCATCACGGAAATCGCCAATAACATAATGATCAAACTGATCCATGTATGTTTGTCAAAAGGTTGGCGATAGAGCAGATAACCTGCTAAGGCAGTACATAATGGAATACAGCCATTTAAAAAAATTGCGGCATGAGCGGCTGGCACAAAATGGAACGCACTATAAGAAGTTAAGCAATAAACAACACCACCGACCATAGCCAAGATAAAAGGCTGTTTTTTAAATAGAAAAGCTGTGTCTTTTTTATAAATTAAAATAGGCATTAAAATACAAAATGCCAAAGAAAAACGTAATGCGGTAATATCCCAAGGGCTGATATGCCAAAGCGCATTCAGCCTTGAGGTAATGGTAAATCCGCCCCAAATACACATTGTGATTGCCACATAAATGTAGCCTTGGGTACGAACAGTCATCATGATGTTTTCTCAAATACGATCAATCATCGTAGTGATCGAATTAACTTGCTTGACGTTGACGACATGCTTCATACAATGCCATACCTGTCGCCACACTGACATTTAAACTTTGCAAGTTTCCTGACATGGGAATAAATACAGTTTGATCACATTGTGATTGGGTAATTGGACGCAAACCCGTATCTTCAGCGCCCATCACCACACACACAGGCGTTCCAGTAAAGTCGAACTTTTGAATAGGCAATGCCTTTTCGTCTAACATCGTGCCCACCACACGGACATGATAATGCTCTTTGATATGCCCCAGTGTTCGCGCCAAATTGGTCACTTGAATAAATTTCACTTTTTCAGCACCACCCGCAGCGACTTTACGTGCTGTTGGTGTCAATGTGGCAGCGCGATCACGTGGAACAATCACCGCTTCAACCCCCATTGCTGCCGCAGTACGAATACATGCACCAAGATTGTGAGGGTCAGTGATGTGATCAAGTGCCAATAACAATGGTAAATCAGTGCTTTCTAAAAGTTGATCAAGATCTTTTTCATTCAAAACAGGATGTGGACGCACTGCTGCGACGACCCCTTGATGAAAAGGTTGCCCTGCCAACTTTTCCAAACTATCACGACTGGCTTTTTGCACGCTGATCCCAAACGGTTCAGCAAGCTGTAAGATACGTTGCAAACGCTGATCATCACGGCCTTTTAACGTAAACAAGGTTAAAACACGTTCAGGTTCCAACTCCATTAATGACTCCACTGAATGAACGCCATAATAATATTCGGACTTCGCCATGAACAACCTCATTAACAACAGGATGATAGAAATGAAAAATCCTGCAAAGCCAACTTTACAGGATTTTATTTGATGATTCAGTTTAACCGATTTAGCTGAGAAATTCTTTGCTTAATTTCAAAACAATCGTATTGCTTCGGTCTTTAACCTTCCAAATGGCAAACGTAATCTAACACATCATCTGTTTCAATTTTAAAACGGCTATTTCCTGGAACATAAAAAGATTGTCCTGCACGAAACAATTCACTTTCTTCATTATCGGCAATTTTCACCCGACATTCACCCGAAATAATTTCCATGCGTTCAGGCACATGTGTTTCAAAAGTCAAAGCTTCTTCAGTTGGAAGAATTACCCCTAAGGTTTTTTTGGTTCCGTCTTCAAATTGCACAGTGTGACTAATACATAGACCACCAAAATATACATTGGATTTTTTAACTACGGATACATGATCGTACTGAGCTGACATGCGTATTCTCCAGATAATGCGCATTTATAAAAATTATGTTCGATGTAGTTTAATGTTGTGCTACAAACTAATCAATCGAAGATTTTATTGTGGTGGCTTCACGGCTTTACAAATTTGTATAGGCAATTATCCTCAGTTCATCTCAACATTGAAGCAAAATCTGACAACACAACGCTAATACAAGCAAAGGATATGCCTATTTTTAATTTTAATTTAAGTTCGATATAACCTGATTGAAGAATTAAGATATTTACAACTTCATCTTTAACTGTTCGAGGCAACACCCCACTTCTAAAGCAATATGAATGTCATCATTGGATAGATGAATAAAACTCTAAAACTCAAATGTATTTAGAAATATCACCTCAATACTCGCTTTGTACAACGTCTATTGATTGCTTAAACTCAAGACATTTTATTTTCGGCTTAAATGTATTTAAAATAGTTAAAAATATGCGCATTAGATGTACTAGCTCAAACCAGATCTGACAGTTACCCATTTTTTAGTGTGCCTGTCAGGTTAAATTTGAGCTAAATTCTTCTCAGCCCAAATTCGCTTCCCATCAAGTACTGTTTCCAGTGGTGTGCGAC
>WNDP01000197.1 GCA_009912575.1 Acinetobacter bereziniae | reverse complement strand
GTTGGCAGTTTTGCGATTTCGTCCTGAGCGATAGCTGACGTTGCAATAACTGATAGTGATGAAGCGATTGCTGTAGTAACAATCTTTTTGCGTGATTTGATAAATGACATACTTTAACTCACAAAGAGTAGTGTAAATTTGTATGCGAATAATAATAATTCTTATTTTTTTATGCATTAGTTTGTGATTGTATTTGTCGATGAATTCAAACAGTTTGTAAGTAAAAATAAATGATTTTTATCACTAATTTTAAAATAATTATTTGAATAAATTAAATTTATTCATATTTTATGGATATTTCAAAATGTAAAAAAATTGAAGCACATATGAATACAACTTTACATTTCAGTAAAACTTTAAAAAAGAGTTCGATTTTTTGTCCTCTAAGAAAAAAAGTTTATGTTTAAAAAGTAAGCATAAAAGATAAAAACAATCGTTGAAATAAAATGATTTACACAGGTGTTTTGTATATATTCAAATGTTGTCATATAATGTGGCACTTTTTGAAAAACTGTAATTATTAAATTCTATCGAGGAAGCCATGCAAGTAACTTCTGAAGCGGTTTCGGGCGTTGCCCGTCGTTTAAATGTATCTGTACCGACGAGCCGTATTAACGAGCAGTTTGAAGCTCGCTTGAAACGCACTGCTAAAACTGTGAAGATTAACGGCTTCCGTCAAGGTAAAGTGCCTGTAAATGTTGTACGTCGTGAATACGGCGCGGGTATTTATCAAGAAATTGTCAACGATATTATTCGTGACACCGTATTTGAAGCGATTCAACAAGAAAAAATCAACGCTGTTGGTATGCCAAATATCGACAAAGTTGAAAACAAAGATGATGCTTTAGTTTATGAAGCAACTGTTGAAGTTTACCCAGAAGTAAACGTGAAGTTTGACGGTTTAGAAGTCACTCGTAAATCGTCTGAAGTTGCAGACAAAGACGTTGACGTAATGCTTGAAAATCTTCAAAAGCAACGTGCTGAGTGGACTGAAACTAAAGGCATGGCTAAGAAAGACATGCAAGTGACTTTCGACTTTGAAGGTACAGTAGACGGTGAAAAGTTTGAAGGCGGTGCTGCTGAAGACTTTAAACTTGTTTTAGGTTCTGGTCGTATGATCCCTGGCTTCGAAGACGGCATCGTTGGTATGAAGAAAGGCGAAGAGAAAGTAATTGATGTTACTTTCCCAGAAGACTATCAAGCTGAAAACTTGGCTGGTAAAGCTGCGCAATTCAAAATCACAGTTAAACTTGTTGAAAAACAAAAGCTTCCTGAAATTGATGCTGAATTCTTAAAAATCTTTGGTTTAACTGAAGAAGAAGGCGTTGAAAAATTAAAAGCTGACGTTCGTAAAAACATGGAACGTGAAGTGAAAAATGGTTTGCGCAATCAAGTAAAAGGTGCAACTTTTGATGCACTTGTTGCTGCAAATGAAGTTAAAGTTCCTGAGTCTATGTTGGCTCAAGAAATTGATCGTCAACGTCAACAAATGATTCAGCAGTTTACACAACAGTTCGGTGCTCAAGCATTTGACAGCAGCATGCTTCCAGATGAATTGTTCAAAGAACAAGCTGAGAAAGCAGTGAAATTGGGTGTACTTGTAAGCAAAGTATTGGCTGATGCTAAACTTGAAGTAGATCAAACTCGTGTTGAAGCTTATATCGAAGATATGGCTTCTTCTTATGAAGATCCAACTGAAGTGATTGAATACTTCAAGAATGACAAGCAACAACGTGCTCAAATTGAAGGCGTTGTGTTAGAAGATCAAGTTGTAGATCATATCTTGGCAAGTGCTAAAGTGACTGACGAAGCTGTAAGCTATCAAGATTTGTTAAAAGAGCAACAAGCACGCCAACAAGGCTAAGTTGTTTGATCTGAAAAAAGGCGCTTTGGCGCCTTTTTTTATGAGCTTAAACATTGGTTTAGTGGATCTGTTCACAATACTTATGCAAAAATATCGGATATTTAGTTGGGAATATTTTGCATTTTCAGCAATTATCCCTCATATTGTGAACATGAGTGACGTAACAAAAATTCAGGAATAAATAACGTATGTATGTTCCATCAATTGAAAACGCTTTAGTGCCAGTAGTCGTAGAACAATCTTCACGTGGTGAGCGTTCTTTCGATATTTTTTCGCGTCTTTTACGTGAACGTGTGATTTTTTTAACTGGTGAAGTTGAAGATAACATGGCGAATCTTATCGTTGCGCAAATGTTATTTTTAGAAGCTGAAAACCCAGATAAAGATATTCATCTCTATATCAATTCACCAGGTGGGTCTGTTACTGCAGGTATGGCAATTTACGATACCATGCAATTTATCAAACCTGATGTGGTGACGTATTGTATGGGGCAAGCCGCATCAATGGGTGCGTTCTTATTGAATGCCGGAACAAAGGGTAAACGTTATTGCTTGGAAAATGCACGTGTAATGATTCACCAACCATTAGGTGGTTTCCGTGGTCAAGCATCGGATATTGAAATCCATGCGCGTGAAATTTTGTTCATCAAAGAACGTTTAAATCGTTTAATGGCTGAACATAGTGGTCAGGATTACGAAACTGTTGCCAAAGATACAGATCGTGATAATTTCATGACCGCACAGCAAGCGAAAGAATATGGTTTAGTGGATCAGGTATTAAGCAAACGACCTCAAAACTAAGCATTTATAGATAAGATTTAAGAATTTGGAGAGTGAAAATGTCCGATCTTCCTCAAGGACAAAAGCATTGTTCATTTTGCGGTAAAACGCAGTCTGAAGTCGGTAAGCTGATTGCAGGCGAGGACGCATATATTTGTAATGAATGTGTGGATGTGTGCTTAGACTTAGTGCAAACGAGTCAACAAGTGGAAACAGGCGATTGGGCAACACGCCCATTGCCAAAACCTCATGAGATTCGTGCGGCTTTGGATCAATATGTGGTTGGTCAAGATACTGCTAAGAAAACGCTTTCAGTTGCTGTATATAACCATTACAAACGTTTGAAAGTTTCTCAAACTGGTCATAAGCCTAAAGATGCGGTTGAAATCGCAAAAAGTAATATCTTGCTGATCGGACCAACAGGTTCAGGTAAAACATTGCTTGCGCAAACTCTAGCTCGGTTACTCGATGTACCTTTTGCAATGGCGGATGCAACAACATTGACTGAAGCTGGTTATGTTGGTGAAGATGTTGAAAACATTATTCAAAAGTTGTTGCAAAAAGCAGATTACGATGTAGAGAAAGCGCAAAAAGGCATTATCTATATTGACGAAATTGACAAGATTACCCGTAAATCTGAAAATCCGTCAATCACTCGTGATGTATCAGGTGAAGGTGTACAGCAAGCATTGTTGAAAATGATTGAGGGTACAGTTGCATCTATTCCGCCTCAAGGTGGACGTAAGCATCCACAGCAAGAGTTTATTCAGGTTGATACTGCAAATATCTTGTTCATTTGTGGTGGTGCATTCTCTAGTCTTGAAAAAGTGGTACAACAACGTCAAGAGAAAGGTGGAATTGGCTTTACTGCGGATGTGAAGAATAAGGATGACACTAAAAAAGTTTCTGAATTATTCCGTCAAGTTGAAGCAGCTGACTTAGTGAAATTTGGTTTAATTCCAGAGTTTATTGGTCGTTTACCTGTGATCGCAACTTTAGAAGAGCTTGATGAAGAAGCATTAATGCAGATTCTCACTGAACCTAAAAATGCTTTAACACGTCAATATCAATACTTGTTTGAAATGGAAAATGTAGATCTTCTCTTTGAAGATTCTGCACTACGTGCGATTGCGAAAAAGGCATTGGAGCGTAATACAGGTGCACGTGGTTTACGTTCTATTCTGGAAAACGTTCTACTTGAGACGATGTATGACTTACCAAGCCGTTCTGATATTGGTACCGTAATTATCAATGAAGCCGTGATTAATGATAAAGCTGTGCCAGAGTTCAAACCTGAACGCCAACCTAAGCAAGAAGTTAATGATATTGAAAAAGTAGATCTAAAGGTTTTAGACAGTAAGTCAGCTTAAAAGTTCGATTTGACTTAAGCCTACTTTTGCAACTCGTCTGAAACGTGTAAATAGCTTGACTATTTACACGTTTTTTTATTTTTAAATGGTCATTGAAATGTTAAGCTCACTGTGCAGAATATTGTTTCTTAAGAATGAAAATAAAAAATACGCGGTGAGGGAAAATCATGCGTTATATCGGTCTCGTTGTTTTGGTGAGTTGTGGTTTAGCAGCTTGTCAAAGTCATAAATTTGTTGAACAGCAAACAACGAAAGTTGTTTCTACTTTAGATCCAATTGATTTTAAAAAAGAACAATCAGTGGTTCACGAAAAGCTTGATCAATATAAGGTGAAATCCTTTTCTGTAGGCTCTTGGGTCAATCAAAAGCCAGGACAGTACTTTCATTTAGTGAAACCACAGAATCCTCAAGCAGCAGTGATTTATTTTTATCGACCAGATAGCCGTTGGAATAGACAAGAAATTATTCCAACCAATTTCTTTTTAAATGGTAAGCGTATCCCAAGTCTAATCAGCAATCACTACTATTGGATTGAACTTGCTGAAGGTGATTATAAATTAAGCCTAAGTCGTCCACTGACAGTTTTTCATTTTCAGAAGCCTAAAGTTGCCTATTTTTCTGTAGAGGCTGGAGGGCAATATTTTGTTAAATATGAGGAAGAAAAATTCCGTGGTGGACCAAACGGCGAAGCTGGACTATTACGTGTTGGGCCATTAATGCAGATGCCAACACGGCAGGGCTTAAAAGAAATTGCCATGACGCAACTTAAAACACCTGGACTGAATTTTGTTGCAGAAGTGACTGCGGATGGACGTGTGGTTAAACCTCAAGAAAAAATCAAAGGTGTACCATATAAAGTGAGTGATGATGTTCACTTAGGTCAACCCTTTAAGCTTTGGAATCCAACGACTTGGTAAGGTTTTAAACATTCAAATGTAAAAGAGAGCAAAGCTCTCTTTTTTACTATTTATGGTGTATTTGCAGCTTTTTTTAACTCAGCAAGTTTCTTATTTATCTCTTTAAAATCTTGTTCAGTATTTTGAAGGATGTTGCTAAGTTGAGTATTCATCATCTTCATCGTTTCTTGAGCAATTTGTGGAGACTTTTTAAGTATAGATTGCCCCACAGCACTCGAATAAAAGTCGATTTGTGCTTGTACTTCTTCCGCATTGAAAACCTCTTTATAAATTTTTAGATAAAGTGGTTTAATTTGTTCCCAAGACACCGTTTTCTGACTTTGAGCATACATTTTATCTGCCAATTCATTGGCAACGATTTGTTCTTGTGGATTTAATTGTTCCTTTTGTACTGTCATTTTAATGATTTGATAAGCCTGCTGATCTAATTGAGGGCGGATCTGTTGCATCGTTTCTTGTAAAAGTTGATCAATATTCATTACTTTTAACAATTGCTGTACTTGTTGATCAGATACTTGTGCTGCAAAAGCAAAATTTGCTGTTATACATGAGCCAATAAGAACTAAATATTTTAATAATTTCATAACTTACCTATAAGGTGACGTTGTTCGTTGCACTAAAAATAGCACAAATGTTTATTGAGCTTGAAGTATGGGTTTTAGAATTGACTTCATTTTGTCTTTAAGCGCTTTTTGATTCTCTGCTTTTAGCATCTGTTGTTGAGAAAATTTTGCGGATTCTTGCATAATTTCTGTCATGAGCAAATTCATTTTTTGATTGATAGACTGCCCTAAAGGCGTACTTAGAAAAGCGATATTGGCCTGAATTTCTTCTTCAGTGAATGTCTTTTTAAATAAAGACTTAAATAGTTGCATGAACTCAGGATCAGAAATCAATTTTTGCTGAACTTCACTATAAACGGCACTGACTTGCAATGCGGCATTTTGTTGATCAATGTTGAGTGTCTGAGCGCCAGTCACTTGACGAACAAGATCTTCAGCTTGCTCATCGAAGTAGGGTTGCATATCACGTGTGCTTTGTTTCAAAATTTCTGAGATATTTGAAAGTTGCATTAATTGATCTATGCTTTTATCCGTTGCTGGAGATGCATAACTGAATGTTGTGATATAACATAAACTTAAAGACAAAAAAAACTGTTTTATTTTCATATATTTTCCTTCATTTATTCTCATCTAAATGATGCATTTGCTGAATGATTTCTCCAATTTTACTTCGATATTGTTGGATAAACTCAGGGTTATTGACTGCTTTATGAATCGCAGCATTGCTTTCTATGAATATTTTCGTGTCAACATTTGCAAGTTTTGTGTACAGCGCTTGGCTTGGCGTTGTGTCACGCTGATGAAGTGTTTCAATTTCTTGAGGGCTTAGAGATTCTAAAATAATTTGTTTGGTTTGACTGATAAATTGTGGATCTCGAAGAATATCTTCCGCCATTGATTGATAAACCGCTACAATTTTTGGGATGATTTGTTGTTCTTGATCATCAAGTTTTATAGAACTTAAGCCATATTTGATTAAGTTTTCAGCTTGATTTTGATAAATACGCTTTACGTCTTCATTCGCTTGAAGGCGCCATATTTGATTACTAATGATACCCTGTGTGAGTCGATCAAGGGATTCAGTTTCTGTATTTGAGGCAAAGCTTTGTATAGAGATCGAGAATAGCAATAACACAGAAAAAATAATATATTTTATAAAGTTCATGATCTGGCTCAAAATAAAAAGCACCCTAATCATAGAGTGCTTTTCAAGTCATGCTCAAGCTTAATTTCAGCTTTTATGCAGATTAATTTGCAGCATCAACAACTGGAATTTTGCCAATTTTTGCTTGCCAAATTTTTGGTGCAGTCGCATGAACAGAAGTACCATTTACATCAACAGCGACTGATACAGGCATATCTTGTACTTTGAATTTGTAAATTGCTTCCATACCTAGGTCTGCAAATGCAACAACTTCAGCTTCACGAATGGCTTTAGATACTAAATAAGCAGCACCACCAACAGCCATTAAATAAGTTGCTTTATTGTCTTTGATCGCTTCAACAGCAGCAGGACCACGATCCGCTTTACCGATCATACCGAATAAGCCAGTTGCTTCAAGGGCTTGACGTGTAAACTTATCCATACGTGTTGCTGTTGTTGGACCAGCAGGACCTACAACTTCATCACCTACAGGATCTACAGGCCCTACGTAGTAAATGAATTTACCTTTTAGATCTACAGGTAACTGTTCGCCTTTATTAAGCATATCCACCATACGTTTATGAGCAGCATCACGACCTGTATAGATGGTACCATTTAATAATAATGTATCGCCCGGTTGCCACGAGTTCATTTCTTCTTGTGTGATATTGTCTAAATCAACACGTTTAGATGTTGAAGTATCCCAAGTCACTTCAGGATAATCTGAAAGTAAAGGTGCTTGAATATGTGCGATACCTGAACCGTCTAATTGGAAATGAGCATGACGAGTTGCAGCGCAGTTTGGAATCATACCGACTGGTTTGCCAGCAGCATGACAAGGGTAGTCTTTAATTTTAATATCAAGAACAGTAGTCAAACCACCAAGACCTTGCGCACCAATACCTAAAGCATTCACTTTTTCAAAGATTTCAATACGTAGTTCTTCGATTTGGTTCTGTGGACCACGGCGAAGTAATTCGTCCATATTGATTTCTTCCATGAGCGATTCTTTTGCAAGCATCATGGCTTTTTCAGCAGTACCACCAATACCAATACCGAGCATACCAGGAGGGCACCAACCCGCCCCCATTGTTGGTACAGTTTTAAGCACCCAGTCTACGATAGAGTCAGAAGGGTTCAACATTGCCAGTTTCGATTTATTCTCTGAACCACCACCTTTCGCTGCGACAGTAATATCGACTTTATTGCCTGGAACGAGTTTGTAGTGAATTACAGCAGGTGTATTGTCTTTGGTATTTTTGCGACCAAAAGCGGGATCTGCTAAAACTGAAGCACGGAGTACGTTACTGTTTTCTAAATAACCTTGGCGTACACCTTCATTGATCGCATCATCTAAGCTCATGGTTAAATCAAATTTAACATCTAAGCCCACGTCAACAAATACGTTAACAATACCAGTATCTTGACAGATTGGACGATGACCTTCTGCACACATACGTGAATTAATTAAGATTTGTGCAATTGCATCCTTTGCAGCTTGGTTCTCTTCGCGATCATAAGCACGGCTCATCGCTTGGATAAAGTCTTGTGGATGATAGTACGAAATGAACTGAAGCGCGTCCTTGACCGATGTGATCAAGTCATCTTGTTTGATAATAGTTGTCATATCAAAAATCTCTTGAGCGGGCTGTTAGCTAGCGGGCTGAATTATACGTGATATTGCTTGTTTTGTGGTGGCTTTGATGGATTTTTAGGCTAAAGTTTTATTATTTTATTTGGGCTAAAAACTTTATACTGATTCTAGAATAAAAGCTTGGAATGGGCACAGCAGCGTTATGGGAAAACATACTCATCT
>WNDP01000196.1 GCA_009912575.1 Acinetobacter bereziniae | reverse complement strand
CTTTGGCAATTTTTTCAGCAATCAACATATAGCTTTCTGCTGCTGCATCCCCGGCAATAACAGATGGATGACCTGCATCGACATTTTCACGAATCTGTACGTTTAAAGGTAAGCGACCAAGTAATGGGATATCGTATTGCTCAGACAAACGATCACCACCACCCGTACCAAAAATTTGCTCTTCATGCCCACAGTTTGAACAGATGTGCGTGGACATATTCTCAATTACACCCATCACTGGAATTTGAACTTTATTAAACAATTCAATTCCTTTTACAGCATCCATTAAAGCTACGTTTTGTGGAGTTGTCACAATCACCGCACCTGTCACAGGTATCCGCTGTGCAAGGGTTAATTGGATATCACCTGTACCTGGTGGCATATCAATCACAAGTACGTCAAGGTCAGGCCATAGAGCTTGATTAAACAGTTGCATTAATGCACCAGTAGCCTTTGCGCCACGCCATACAACAGGTGTATTTTCTTTACCAATTAAATGCCCTATAGACAGAACTGCCATCCCATGCGCTTCAAGAGGAACGAAGTTTTCACCTTCAATTTTTGGTGTCTGTCCAGCATTGCCCATCATCGTTGGAATGCTTGGACCATAAATATCAGCATCTAATACACCCACTTTCAAACCTAACTTATTAAGTGCTAAGGCGATATTTACTGTTGTTGTTGATTTTCCTACACCACCTTTACCCGATGAGATCAAAATGACATTTTGTATACGTGGATGTTTAGGAATATCCCGTTGTTGTGGCGCAGCTTTCTGAATCGGTGGATTATTAGGATCAACTTCTGCTGGGGCAGGCTTTGGTGAAGCATCGACAACAGGAGGTAATGTATGACTTTCGGCTTTGGGTTGGCTAGAACAATTATGCCCTGCTTTTCCATGTTGTTCGCTTGAGCAGCTTGAGTCATGCTGAATTTTTTGCTGAATCACATGCATGTTCAATTCTTGGATACCGCATTTTTCTAAAGCATCGGCAAGATCATCATGGATTTTTTGCAAGTCATCCGCTTCAGTGGGATATGTATTGATCGTGAGCTGTAATACTCGCTCAACAACATTTACTTGAGTAATACGATCTTTTAAAGCATTTTTTGAATTCGGCAACATATAGTTTTGCAAAACTGATTGTACTTCCTCCTCTTTCACCTCCTGTGCAGGAGAAAAAACTGATTTAAGTGAGGAAAGCCAAGACATAGATTTGCTCCGAGTTTGCAAATACAACAAATACTGAAACTATAGTTTAACTGTAATTTGCGCTGAGGGTAAGCAAACTTCTATTCAGCTTTTTGAATGTCTTTATTGATCCTACTGATTTAGTCGGAATTTATAAGTAAAGCTTTATTTTTTAACCTGTATTCAGGATTTTTATGGTCTTTAATGATCAAGGCTTTTATATCAATCTGAATTGGCATTGTTTTTTAATAGATCATCTATATACAAAGTGCGTTAAAAAACGGCTATAGTGATGCTTCTGATCTTAATAATAACAAGGCTTACTGTTAATGAAACTTCGCCATGCTTTGACCCTATCTTTATTTATTTCTGGTTCTGTTTTTGCGGCAACAGCTGCCAATACTATACGCACCACTTCTGGACAATTGATTTCTGTAGGTGATAGCTTTGCAGAAATGAATACACGCATTGCTCAATCACCCATCTCAATGCAAACCTATGAAAAGAAAGAAGGGAAAACGACTGTTACTGTCTCGAATTATACTTACGAGATTGATCAAATTAATTATACATTTACAATCATCGACAATCAGATTCGAAAAATTGAATGGATACGTAAAGCACCATAAATTTTAAAAAACCACTGAAAAAAATTTTTCAGTGGCTTTCCAAATTAACTCTTATCGCTCTCATCATCTTTTTTGTGTTTCAGATCATTTACTTTTTGCTCACCTTTAAGCAAAGTCTCTTTGGCTTTATGTTTTAAATCATCAGCCACTTTTTCAGCACCCAATTTTGCTTCTTTTGCCTTTAACTTTACATCATCAATTACTTCAGAAGCTTTATTTTTTAAATCATCTAAGTTTGTCATCTGTCGTTCCTATTTTGATTAAGTTACTTATTAGTTATAGCAACAGAATCAAGATAAAACGTCAAAAACTGCATTTCAGAAACAATTCATCCACAGAATGTAGCGATGTATCTTTTTGTTTCAAAATGAATAAAATAGTCAAATTAGAATCAACACCTACGTTCTGTTTCACTCATTGAGATAATTTATGCAACAAGCAATCAAAGAAAAAATGATTCAAGTATGTAATGAAAAAATTGCCAAAAAAGGCAATGAAGTCGGATTATCCTTCTATGCTTTTTTTGCAAATAAAAATGATGATCCAGAAACTTTAATGCAAGTTGCAGAATGGTGGATTAGAACCCATGAGCTTGATCATTTTGAAAAAGCAAGCAGAATTAAACAAATGATAGAAAGTGAACAATAAGTGCTTTAGCCTTTTAAAAAAGTTCTTGGTAATGTTGCATATGCGTAAAAATACCTTCTTGTCTCGCATATTGGTCAATTAACGGTACTAATCTCTGAAAATGGGCTGATTGAACATGGGCATCTAATGCAGCCCGATCTACCCATTCTTCTATAAAAACAAAATGACCTACATTTCGTAAATCATGATACAAATCATATGCAACGCAGCCTTGTTCTTGTTTCGTCTTTTCAACTAATTCTTGATATAACGGCAAAACAAGATCAATTTTATCTATTTGAATAAAGTCTTCAGCGATAAGTTTAAGCATCACTCAGTTCTAATTGAGAATAATAAGGCTCAACATAACATAGAAAACAAACTGTATGGACAACGAAATTTCATCATCAATTTAAATTTTAAACAAAATAAAATCTTTTAAAAACTCAAATAATATAAATACCTAAAGCACAAATATTCAAGTTTTTAACTCAAACGTTTCAACTGATGATATTTTAACTTTAACCACCATTTTCGTTTTAGGCATGCTCTGGACAAATATAAATATAATGTATTTCCAGTCATTAAGCCGATAAAAATTGGAACTAGTAACAAGGCATATGCAATACAGAAATAAGCCAATATTTCGATAAAACGATATAGGGTTCCTTCTAAACATAAAATTAGAAAGAGACAGCTCAAAATGAACAAAAAAGTAAAAACTGTCACTTTAAGCATTTGAGCAGTTTCAATCACTGCTTTAGGCTTTTTTAGAATGCTAAAAATCAGAAGGTAGCTAAAGAATGCCAATAAAAATAGCAATGGTGTGAGATACAATAGCACTTCCATACCACGACTTGGGTTTCGCTCAGAAGCGATGCCAAGAAAATCGCCCTGATAAAAATATAATGACATACTGAATGGAACAACTAAGCTCAAAACAGCGCTAAGACTGGCGGCAGCGGAAACCATACATATAAATACCAAGATCGCATCCTGTTCTCCTTTTCCGATCTTGGCATCAGTGTCTAAAACATAAATGTAAAATATTTGATTCTTTGGTGAAATTTAAGTGAAGTTTTTGATATTTTCCTAGCTTAGGATTTTAATGAACTCATAAAACTTACAGCGCTAAATAACCAAATAAACAATACAAAGCTACCCCCCTGATTAAAATGGTTCAACTCTGTACCATGTAAAATATTATGGCGTGTCATACTCACGGTTGAACTATTGTCCATTTTGTATGCCGCAAGCTCTAAAAAATAATGATTCAATTCATTGGCAATTTTAGCTTTATGCCATAAACTCTTGATCTCATGACCTTTTAAACCTGGTACAATTTTATAAACATCAATAAATTTAGTGTCATGTTGTTTTAAATATCCATTTTGAATCAAAACTGCTGTCAGTAAACCTTCCAATTGCGCATATAGCAAAGGAATACATCCCGCATAAAATTTTAACTCATAGAGTTTAAAACTTTGCGCTAATACAGCTTTGTATTGGGCTTTTGACTCACCAATATCTAATAGATCAAAAGCATCAAGTAAGCTGCTTTGAAAAAACTCAGTATTGATCACATCCAAAAGATTAAATTCTGAAATCTCTTTAGCCTCATGAATGAGTTGCCAAAAATACAAAAGGTTTAATGCATCATTAGCAATCTTGGCATCCACAGGTTGATCTAATTGATCTGCAAGTACATCGAAATATTTTTTTTCTTGCGCCATATCTCTGAGCGTCTGAATTAAAAACTGATGCTCATCCTCAGAAATATCGTCTAGATACTGTTGTGCTTGTTTTAAAATATTTTTTTCAAACTGTGCTTTGGTTTTTTGATTTTGTGCAATACGAATTACAGGTTGATCATCATCAAAATAATCTTCATCAATCATTACTTTATTACTCTTGAGCATGCTTCAATCATTGATTTTATAATAATAAATCGTTGGGAATATGAATATGATTAAAAATCTAGATTTGAAAAGAATTCACCTATTCAGTTGTGCATCTTGATAGCAATTACGTTAAAATCAATACCCTTGCCTTAACTTTGAGAAAGAGAGTTATATCCGTGCGAAATATCTTAGTCACTAACGCCCTTCCATACGCAAATGGTCCTATTCATATGGGTCATCTACTCGGCTACATCCAAGCAGATATCTGGGTTCGTGCCATGCGTGCAATGGGTCATGATGTGACTTATGTATGTGCGGATGATGCTCATGGTACTGCCATTATGCTGCGCGCTGAGGCTAATGGAATTACACCTGAAGCACAAATTGCCAATGTTCAAAAAGAACATATCCGTGATTTCGATGGTTTTGGTGTACATTTTGATCACTATGATTCAACCAATAGTGATGAAAATAAGGCTCGCTCTGAAGAAATTTATATCAAAAACCGTGAAGCTGGAAATATCGCGATTCGTCCTGTAACACAATTATTTGATCCTGAAAAAAGCATGTTTCTTTCAGATCGGTTTATTAAAGGCACATGCCCAAAATGTAAAGCTGAAGATCAGTATGGCGACTCATGTGAAGTTTGTGGAACCACCTACAATGCGACAGAGTTGTTAAATCCTCGCTCGACTTTAAGTGGTGCGACACCTGTTGAAAAATCATCTGATCATTACTTTTTCAAACTGCCTAATTTTGCAGAATATTTGCAAAAATGGACACGTGACGAAGGTCGTTTACCAGTATCTATCGCAAATAAATTAGATGAGTGGTTTGATAACGGTTTAAACGACTGGGATATTTCTCGTGATGCTCCATATTTCGGTTTTGAAATACCCGATGCACCTAATAAATATTTCTATGTATGGGTTGATGCACCAATTGGCTATATGTCGAGTTTTGAAAATTACATCAAAACCAAACGCCCAGAATTAAACTTTAATGAGTTTTGGAAAAAAGACTCTAAAAATGAGGTGTATCACTTCATCGGTAAGGACATTGTTTATTTCCATGCACTGTTCTGGCCTGCAATGTTAGAAGGTGCAAATTACCGCACTCCTACTGGTCTATTCGTAAATGGATTCTTGACTGTGAATGGTCAGAAGATGTCAAAATCTCGTGGTACATTCATTAAAGCTGAAACCTATTTGCAGCATTTGAATCCTGAATATTTACGTTATTACTTTGCCTCTAAACTATCTGATAAGGTTGAGGATTCTGATTTGAATCTCGATGACTTTGTACAGAAAGTCAATTCAGATTTAGTGGGTAAAGTTGTCAATATTGCCAGCCGTTGTGCAAAATTCATTAACACCAAATTTGACAATAGATTATCAAAAACCTCTACAGAGTCTGCTTTGGTTCAAAGCTTTATTGATGCTGGTGATTCAATTGCTAAAGCGTATGAAGCACGTGAGTTTTCTACAGCAATTCGTGAAATCATGGCATTAGCTGATCGTGCAAACCAGTATATTGATGAGAAAAAACCTTGGGCTTTAGCAAAACTCGAAGGTGAAGAACAACAAGTTCATGATGTATGTTCAGTTGGTATTAACTTATTCCGTCAATTGGCTGTCTATCTCGCACCTGTATTACCAACTTTAGCGGCTCAAGTTCAAGACTTTTTAAAGTTAGAATCTTTTGATTTTGCATCAGCGAAAACCATTTTGGTGAATCATGAAATTGCATTATTCCAACCGTTAATGCAGCGTGTAGACCCTAAAGCAGTTGCCGCTATGGTTGATGCATCTAAAGATTCTTTGGTTTCTGCGGCTGAACCAGCAAAAGTTGAAAAGAAAAAAGAGAAGAAAGCTGCACCTGCCAAAGCTGAACCTAAAGTCGGTGAGGCAGGAGTTATTGGCATTGAAGACTTTATCAAAGTTGATCTTCGTGTTGCAGAAGTTCTTGAGGCAGCGCATGTTGAAGGTTCTGACAAGCTTCTTCAACTCACTTTAAATGTAGGCGAAGCAGAACCACGCAATGTATTCAGTGGAATCCGAGAGTTTTATGCGCCTGAAGACTTAAAAGGCAAATTGGTGGTGATGGTCGCGAATCTTGCACCACGTAAAATGCGTTTTGGTATATCTAATGGAATGGTGCTCGCTGCTGGAAATGGTGAAGGTGTTTGGGTTATTTCACCTGAATCTGGCGCAAAAGCTGGCGACAAAGTCTCTTAATCAGTATCTAATGACTTAAAAAGGCTTCTTCGGAGGTCTTTTTTTATGCTAATGTTCGAAAATAAAATGATGATAAAGCTTATAATATGGCTATTATAAAAACCAGCCTTTTAAAAAAACCTAAATGGCAAAGCTCAGCGTTTGTCATTTGGGGGCCATTTATTGGAACATTAATTATTGCAATCACATTTCATAGTCACATTATGTTTGGAGATCCAATACGGTTTTTAAAAGGTCTCGTTACGCCCTCGATCATATTTCCAATGATTGGAGGATTATTTTTAATTACACCTTTTGGTTATTTACTGGGTATTCTTCCTGCAATAATCACTCAATTGTTGTTCCAGCATTTCTTTGCCGAAAAGCTTATTCAAGTTCGTTTAATGCATAGCATAATCTACGGTGGAATTTTAGGCCTAATGCTTGCACCCTTCGCCCTTATAATTGCCATACTCACTTCATCACCTTTATTCATATTTAGTTATCTACAATTTGTTCTCATTCTTCCCACAACTTTAATTTGTACCATTATTGAATGGAAAAGAGCCCAAAATAATATTCAAATAAATTAAAGCACTTACATAAACTGCTGTGAAACTCATAAAAAATTCACTTACAAAACCAGCTTTTTTTCATCAATAAAAAGCTCAATGACAGATCAATCCATGTTAAAAAATAATTCATTAAATTAACGCTGATCATACCCAATGAAAAATATTGCCCAATCTTTATCAGTACTCTTCGTCTGTTTATTTCCCCTTGCATCAAAGGCTGATGTTCAAAAAACTTTACCCATTAGTGAGCAACAACCGCAAGTTTCTGGTTTTTACCAACATCAAGTCGGTGATACACAAATTACAGCCTTACTTGATGGCACAAACTTTATGTCGCCCACTCTTTTTAAAGGTATTTCATCAGACAAGGTTCAAGAGATTCTAAAAAAATACCACGCTGATCAAGCCAAAGGTGTACAAACCTCAGTCAATGCTTTTCTGGTCAATACTGGAAAGTCTCTCGTTTTAGTTGATAGCGGTACTGCAGATTGTTTTGGTGCACACCTAGGTTCTGTACTCAAAAACCTAAAAGCCTCAGGCTATCAACCAGAGCAAGTCGATACAATTTTACTGACACATTTACATCCTGATCATTCCTGTGGTGTCAGTAAAAATGGTATTGCCAATTTTCCAAATGCCACGATTTATGTCTCAGAAAGTGAAGCAAGTTATTGGCTAAATCCAAAGCAAGCCGGAAAAATAGCGCAAAATAAGCGCCAAAATTATGTGGCAACTGTAGATAAGATCAAAGCTGCACTCGCACCTTATCAAGCGAAACAGCAATTTAAAACCTTTAAACTCGGTGATAATATCAATGGTTTTGAAGTGATCAACACTGCTGGTCATACACCAGGCCATTTCAGCTATAAACTCAAAACTACTGGTGAAGATGTTATTTTTATTGGTGATATTGTGCATTCGCATACTGTTCAATTTGATAGACCTGAAACAGCAATCGAATACGATATTGATCCTAAAATGGCCGTTCAAACACGCTTAAAGCAATTTGCAAACTATGCTAAAAATGGACAGACTATAGCAGCACCACACTTGCCATTTCCCGGTATTGGTCATATTTACTCAGCAGATGGAAAAAGCTATCAATGGATCCCGATACACTTTAAAGATTAATAACTTTTTGCTTTAACTACAATTGATTAAAAGGCTCGATTTCAAAGTTGAGCTTTCCTTTTTTTCCACGCATAAAAAAACACCCTCAACGTTTTAGTTGAGGGTGTTTTTAGAATTAAAAGCTGGCGATGACTTACTCTCACATGGGTAACCCCACACTACCATCAGCGCTAAGAGGTTTCACTTCTGAGTTCGGGAAGGGATCAGGTGGTTCACTCTTGCTATTGTCGCCAGCAAACTGT
>WNDP01000195.1 GCA_009912575.1 Acinetobacter bereziniae | reverse complement strand
ACAGAAAGTGTAAATGCAGATGATGAAATAGACAGTATTAAAAATCAGTTATTTACCCGCTATAGTGCAATTGAAGAATTTCAGCAAGATATCGAAAAGTATTATCAGAAAACAGGGAAACTGCCAACGCAGTTAAAGCAACTAGAACCTTATACTGAAACTGGTTTTAGTGATTTTACTTATCAATATTTTGCAGTTGGACAGAACGGCTCAATAGTCGGATTATTTAGGTTAGATCCAGAAAAAAAGATTTATGCCGTGCCTGAAATTCGAAATAAAAAGATTGTAGGGTGGGAGTGCTATAGTATTGGTATACATGATGATTTACTCAAAGACTGTCAATATTTAGAGAGCGACCCGTTTAAGTAATCGTTGAAAATGAGTTCAATCAAAAATATTGAACATTCGATGCTTGTTAGAATTTATATTTTCATCGTCTGCATTTTTGCTTTGGTAATTGGTCTGCCGCTATTTGTTAAGATGCAACATTCGATCTGAATGGAAGGTTTATTGGCGTATGGATTATATAGATCTTCATTGAATATGGTCTCTTTCGTTTAGGCTTTTTTTCTTGAAGGTGATATCAATATTTAAATGCAGATAAATCAATACAGTTTAAATGAGTCAAAGTGTTTACGTTGAGTGATTTTTCATTTTGTACTTTTTATGAATTTATCGGATATTACACATTTTCTTTTTGTATTTTATAAATTATTTAGAAGTATTGATAAACAGGTAAATTGCTATAGATTCGATCGAATTTGAAATAAATTGAATAAAATCGTTGAAATAAGCGCTTAAGATTAGATGATTTTCAGCATTATTGGTTTGACTCTAAAACAATGAGAAGGTGCGAAATGAGTGGTCTATATACCGCTCGTTTTATCAGTTTATGTTTTGGTGTTCTGATACCTGTTTTACCGATATTTCCAAGCTCATAAAGTCCTTAAATTTGCTTAAAAATACTACAAAAAATCATGATTATAGTGGGAGTGGATTGGCACAAAATTAATAGAATTTATGCTATACTGTACGACTGAATTTTACATTTTGGCTCAACTTTTTTTGAGCTAAATTTTGACTAGCTAGATGATATAAATGAACAGTCACAATTTGTGCTGTTTGTAATAAGGAGTATGCATGAGCGTATCGGAAATTAGACCGATTGCCATTGAGGATGAACTAAAAAGCTCATATCTCGATTATGCCATGAGTGTTATTGTATCTCGTGCATTACCAGACGTGAGAGACGGTTTAAAGCCTGTTCATCGTCGTGTGCTGTTCGCTATGCACGAGTTAGGCAATGATTATAACAAAGCCTATAAAAAATCTGCACGTGTTGTCGGTGACGTAATCGGTAAATATCACCCACATGGTGATTCTGCTGTTTATGAAACTATTGTTCGTATGGCGCAAGACTTTAGCCTACGTTATCAATTGGTTGATGGTCAGGGGAACTTCGGTTCTGTCGATGGTGACAGTGCTGCGGCGATGCGTTATACCGAAGTACGTATGCGCAAATTGACCCACGAAATACTGGCTGACTTAGAAAAAGATACAGTCGAATGGGAAGATAACTATGATGGATCTGAGCGTATCCCTCAAGTTATGCCAACACGTATTCCTAATTTGTTGATCAATGGTGTAACGGGTATTGCTGTGGGTATGGCGACCAATATGGCGCCACATAACCTGACAGAAGTGATCAATGCTTGTTTAGCGTATGCCAATAATCCGAATATCTCCATTGAAGGATTGATGGAACATGTGACGGGCCCAGATTTTCCTACTGGTGGTATTATTTATGGTAAATCAGGAATTGTAGATGCTTACCGTACAGGTAAAGGTCGTTTGCATATTCGTGGTAAATACCATTTTGAAGAAGACCAAAAAACAGGTCGTACTACGATTGTATTCACAGAAATTCCATATCAAGTTAATAAAGCAAAAACCATTGAGCGAATTGCTGAACTGGTTAAAGAAAAGAAACTTGAAGGTATTTCAGAGCTACGTGATGAATCTGATAAAGACGGGATGCGTATTGCGATTGACTTAAAGCGTGGAGAAAATGCTGAAGTTATCGTCAATAATTTATTCCTGAATACACAGCTTGAAAACTCGTTCAGCATTAATATGGTTTGCTTAGATAATGGGCAACCTAAATTAATGAACCTAAAAGATATTGTTGCGGCATTTATTCGTCACCGTCAAGAAGTTGTGACTCGCCGTACCATGTTCGAATTACGTAAAGCGCGTGAACGTGGACATATCTTAGAAGGTTTGACCGTTGCTTTAGCCAATATTGATGAAATTATTGAGACCATCAAAACCTCTGCCAACCCTAGTGAAGCACGGGAACGTTTACTTGCGGGTGAATGGGCAGGTGGTAATGTTGTTGCATTGCTCGAAAAAGCAGGTGCGATTTCAGTTCGTCCAGATGAAATCGAAGGCGAAGATCCAAATCGCCCATTTGGTTTAGAGGGGTTGATTTATCGACTATCTCCAGCGCAAGTCGGTGCAATTTTAGAATTACGTCTACATCGTTTAACAGGTCTTGAACAAGACAAGTTACAAGCAGAATATTCTGAAATTTTAGGTCAAATTGCTGAACTCACTGCGATTTTAAATGACTTTAATTTGTTAATGGCTGTGATTAAAGAAGAGTTAGCACTCATTCTTCAGCAATATGGTGATGGACGTCGTACCGAGATTGTTGAGTCACGTATTGATTTCTCTCGTGAAGATTTAATTCCTGAAGAACAAGTGGTATTGACGGTTTCTAAATCTGGCTACGCAAAAACTCAGCCATTGTCTGACTATGCGGCGCAACGCCGAGGCGGACGTGGTAAGTCTGCAACGTCAATGAAAGAAGATGATTATATTCAGCACTTAATTGTGACTTCAAACCACGCAACAGTGTTGTGCTTTACCAATGTGGGTAAAGTGTATCGCTTAAAAGTATTTGAAGTGCCACAAGCATCTCGTGGAGCAAAAGGTCGCCCAATGGTGAACTTGTTGCCATTAGATGCAGATGAAACAATTACAGCGATTCTTCCTGTGATTGATGCACCGAAGAAATTTACTGAACGTTTAACTGAGTTTAGAAGTTTTGTACGGACAAATGTGGCGAAGCTTCGCGAAAACGTAATTATTGATTCACATTATGAAGCATTAAAAGCGGCCTTTGCCGAGTTAGGTGAAAACCCAGATGACTTATCAGATGCTTTACGTAAGCAGTTGAAAGAAATCGGATTGGAACTATCTGCTTCTGATCTTGATGATGAGTTGGTCGCAGAGTTTGCAGAACGTGTTGAAAGCGTTCGCAAAAACTTCTATGTGTTTATGGCAACAGCATCAGGAACTGTCAAACGTGTTGAATTAGAACAGTTTAGTAATGTTCGTTCGAATGGTTTGCGTGCGATTGAGTTAAAAGAAGAAGATACACTGATCGGTGTCGCAATTACCGATGGTGAACAGCAGATCATGTTGTTCTCAAATGAAGGTAAGGCAATTCGCTTCTCTGAAACAGATGCACGTGTGATGGGGCGTACTGCGAAAGGTGTTCGTGGTATGCGTGTGAGCTTAGCCGCTGCTCAAGCTGAAGAAGATACAGAAAATGATGCAGATTCGGATGATGAGGATTCTTCAGATTCGAATATCGTGAGTCGTATTGTTTCCTTGGTCGTTGTGCCTGAAACTGGCGAGGTACTTTGTGCATCTGCTAACGGTTATGGTAAGCGTACACCTGTAGATGACTTCCCAACCAAGAAACGTGGTGGTAAGGGTGTAATTGCAATCAAGACATCTGAACGTAATGGTGAATTGGTCGGTGCAGTTGCAATTGATGAATCTAAAGAGTTAATGCTGATTTCTGATGGCGGAACTTTAGTTCGTACACGTGCTTCTGAAGTTGCAAGAACTGGACGTAATGCACAAGGCGTGCGTTTAATTCGTCTAGGTAATGAAGAAGTCTTGGTAGGCGTTGTGGCTGTCGAAGCTGTTGAAGAGGACTTAGCTGAATTAACCGAAGACAATATGCTAGAGAATTCAGAGAATCTGATCGATAGCGAAAAATTGTTAGATGATGAAACCATCATGGATGAAGGCGAATCGACATCTGATGAAGGTCCTTCTGAAGAATAATTTAGCTTACACATAAAAGGGCGCTTAGGCGTCCTTTTTATCATATAAAAATCAAGAAAAATTACCCTTGAGTCCGTTGAATAATGAAAAATTTATATAAACTCACTTTGATGAGTATGCTTGTATTCGTGAGTGCTTGCGATCAAATGAAGAATCTTGGTGATCAAAAAAAGCAAGAATTTGTTGAGAAGCTTGAACAGAAATTGAAAGAAAAAACACGAGAATTGACCGAGCAAGAGGAGCAAAATGCAGAGGCACTCTATATTGCGATTCGAGACAAAGATATTGCAAGCATAGAAAAATTACTCGAACCTAAAGCTTATCAAGAGATGCAGGATGATGAAACAGCGCTTTTAGAGTTATCCAGTTATATTCCTTATTATGATCCTTTATTAAAAAAAGAAAGAATCTCATTTGGTAATCAATATTATGTCGGAGAAGGGCATTTTGTTATAGCTACTTATCTTTATGATTATGGTAAATCACAAAATCGCTATACGGTTACCTTTCGAGCAGATCAGACTCATAAAAATATTGCAGGTATCAATATACATAGGACTTTTTACTGATCGCAAATGAAATTCAACAGACTATTTTAATTATTTTTTTCATCAAACTTCTAGAAATTTAACAATAAAGGTAACACTTTTGGAAAACTTAACAATACGTTGTGTCGAGGGTGTAGTCGAAGCATCCTCATTTCAGGACGATACTGGGTTACTACACTTAGTGGTCAATAAAATTAATTATACTTTTTCATTCAAACATTCTTTCTACTTTAAGGTAGGTAATCATGTCAAAATTGTTTTCCATGGAAAATATGATGAGATAGATGCAGTACTTAAACTGGATGATGGATTGCTGTATTTAAACCCTGAAATATATCAGGTGAATTCTAATAAATTGTACCAGCAATTACATAAAACATGGTTTTATGCTTTTTGGAGTGTAATCATTCTAGTTTTAGAGTTGGTGATTTATCAACTGGTGATGGACAACACTGTTTATTATTTTGATATCGCCAAATATGTTTTGGTGATATTCACAATTTCAGTATTATTATCGATTTATTATCTGCTGCATCGTTTGAGTCATCGCCAATACCAACATGCTCAACAAGTATTTGAGCTGCTTCATTTGCCTGATCTTGAACAAGATCAGCTTCAATATTTAAGAATGACCAATTCTTATTTCGAAGTCATCCCCGACCTTTATTTTATGGAATATGTACTGAATATTTCTAAAAAAAATAATTTAATTCAATCTAAAGCATTGGTTGAAAGAATGTGCAATCAGCGAAACAGTGAAAATTTGACTGAGTTCCAAGAGCTTAAGTTTAAGTTGCAAGCACAGAAAGGAAAGATTAAAAATATTCAATATAAAAAAATTCCTTTATCCGCACAAGATACTGACCCTTTTAACGAGCTTACAGCGACCTTAAATGATTTACCCATATATGGTTATTTTGATGAAATTTATTTTAAAAATGATCAAGATGTTGAACTTGTTCTGACACAGTTTCCCGATGAAAAAGGTTATTATATCTGGTACTTATATGATCAGAAAAGATATTTATATTTAGACGAAGATCAACCGACAACCCTCAGTCAATATCATGGATGGGCAGAGTGTATAATTATGATCATTGTGATGGCTGCTATCTTATTTTTTATCTGGTTATTTTTTGCTTTAATTGCTGACTTTGTATTTTTTACCTATCTATATTTCGCAATCATGTTGTTGGTCATCTTGTATCAAGTGGCTTTGGTTTTTTATAAACGCAAATTTGATACTGAGGCTAAAATGGAGTTTTATATTTATAATCAGATCACAGCATTGATCAAACTTCCAAGAAATATTCATTTATCAGACTTAATTTTATACAAAATTGATCGAGATGAAGCGTTTGAAACCAAGAGTAGAACTGGATATGACCTTACACTTAACCATTAATATCGTCATCTTTTAAAGACCAGTAATCAGTTTTGATATGGAGTATATCTATGCTTAAACTTATTTATTATGTTCCAGAGTCTCATATAGAAATCACCAAGCAAGCCATTTTTGAGGCGGGTGCTGGAGGAATAGGGGACTATGAACATTGTGCATGGCAAGTTTTAGGTATGGGACAATTTAAGCCTGTAAAAGATGCGAAGCCATTTATTGGTGAGTTAGGTCATTTAGAACAACTGCCTGAATGGCGTGTAGAAACCATTGTTTCAGAACATACAGCTAAAGCTGTTGCAATAGCTTTAAAAGCAAGTCATCCATATGAGGAACCTGCTTTTGAATTTATTCAAATGATTGATATCAATATATAGCTGAAAAATACCCGCTCTTTTAGAGAGCGGGTTAGCTTGTGTTTTAAAATTATACTTTTTGAATAAATAATTCACGATCAAAGCGATATTGTGGGAAAAACACACCATCCTCAGCACGCTCACCAGCACTGATGACCATGATTGGAAATTCTTTATGACCTAAGTTGAGGATTTTACGGACTAAAGGCTCATCAAAACCTTCCATCATACAGCTATCAAAACCATAAGCACGTAAAGCAAGAACCAGATTTTCACAAGCCAAAGCTGTGGTTTTACTTGCCCAGAGTTGTGCATCAGCAGGATTAAATGCGGTAACAGGAAGTTGTTTATCTAAAGTTCGTGCAACTTTAAATGCCACTTTTTTAAAGTTACCGAGGGCATTGAGATATCCTGTTTTATAGTTATAGGCGATAAATTTATAATATTGCTTGACCGCTCTTGGCGCTTCTGGAAATGGGAAATCGCTTAAGTTCATTTTTGCCATTTCATCAATACGGTCAATTCGAGCCACACAGACGATTAATTCTGCCGCAGTTTTGGCTGATAATTGACTGAGACACGCTTTAATCAATTGTTTCTTTTTTGATTCTGATTGAACCACATAAAAAGTCCACGGTTGTAGATTAGACGAGTTAGGCGCAAGCAATGCCAAGTCTAAACATGCATCTAGTACTTCCGCAGGAATTTGTTTTTCAGTGAATTTACGAACCGAACGACGGCTTTCAATAACTTTTCGAAAATTTTCAATATCGATATCTTGCGGAGCAGGTTCGTAATAACGTTTTTTGGTAGTCGATGAATCTTGAGACATAATATTTTTACTTGATGTTGAGTTGTTCAATTTTAGAGAATCAGAAATAAAAAAAACCACTGAATATTTGTAATACAGTGGTTTTTGGGATGTAATGAATTAATTAAACTGTGAAAAGTTTGGCTTGCGCTTTTGCATAAATGCAGCAACGGCTTCAGCCATTTCTGGTGATTTTACCCGTTGCATAAATATAACAGCTTCATCATCTACGCATTGAATAATTTCTTCAAGATTGTGCTTCATTAATGCTTTGGTTTGTTTGATTGATGCCAATGGAAGTGCGGCAAGTGTTTGAGCTTGATGAAGTGCATGACCATAAACGTCGTCTTGAATACTATTGATCAACCCAGCATTTAACGCTTTTTCACTATTAAATTTTTGTGCTGTTAACAACAGTTCAGCTGCTTTGTGATAGCCTGCCTGTTGAATTAGAAGTTTACTTGAAGCGCCTTCAGGTGATAATCCTAAGCTTACGAATGGAATTTGGAATAGCGCAGTATTGTCTGCATAAACCAAATCCGCATGTAAAAGAATCGTTACGCCGATCCCGATTGCAACACCACGGACTGCACAAATTAAAGGTTTAGATAAACGTGCAGCTGCTTTAAGTAAGACAAAAGGAGGGCCGTCTCCTTCCTTGCCTTCAAGCGGTTGTTGAATGAAAGCCATAAAGTCTTTCATATCATTTCCTGCACTAAAATCTGCTTCTGCACCACGTAAAATGACCACACGTACATCATTGTCTTGATCCGCTTCGTCTAAAGCTTTCGCAATCCAAAGATAAAGTTCTCCGTACAAGGCATTTTTAACTTCTGGTCGATTAATTGCTAAAGTCAGTACACCATTTTCTAAATTTACGTTTAAATGTTGATGTGGTTGTTGAATACAACTGAGTGTCATCGTACTATCCTTGCTTTAAAATTTAATTGGATTTTATGCCCTCATTATGTCGCATATTTGAATTTGTGTTGCAACTGATGAGTTCATAAAAAATTAGCTTTATGACTTATAAATTTGATTATCTGGTTTATATTGGACGTTTCCAGCCTTTTCATTTAGCGCACATGCAAACCATTAAGATTGCATTACAACAAAGTCACTTCGTGATTTTGGCGTTGGGGTCGGCACAAAATGAGCGGAATACCAAAAATCCTTTTCTGGCTTCAGAAAGGGAACAGATGATTTTGTCAAATTTCTCGGCTGCTGATCAAAAGCGAATTAAATTTGTTCATGTTGTTGATGTTTATAATGAT
>WNDP01000194.1 GCA_009912575.1 Acinetobacter bereziniae | reverse complement strand
GTCTTTTTCGTCACAAAAACACTTTGTTGACGGTATAAAATATAGTCTCGATAAATCACACCGACCAATACCAGACCGATCACAATAATACTCACAATGATCGACGATTTCAGCTTCACTGTTGGTAATCGAGGATATTGCGCTTGAATCAACCCCAATAGAAAACCCAAAGGCAGTAAAAAATAAGCATAGTGAATCGGATATTCTAATAATGCATGAATCAGAATCGCACAGACCATCAAACTGGCTGCAATTGAAACAGGTTCTTTAATACCTTTATTTAACCAATACAACCAAATGACGGCATAAAGAATAATCAATCCACCCAATGGAATACCATTCCAGATCAGTAAATCCAAAACCACGTTATGTGCAGTTTTATACCACTCATGTGATGGATATATATCAAAAGCAGCAATTTGTGCCATTCCCGTCTGATTCCAACCGTAACCCAACCACGGCTTTTCTGAAATCGCAATCAAAGCTTGGTTCCACATATCCAATCGTAGATAACCCGAACTTGCCCGCTCTACCACTGAGGAAGTTTGTACAATGTCTTGCGTTGAAAAAGCTGTAATCCACTGATTAATCTGTGGCAAACTACCGATAAGCACAACGAATACACCACTCCATAGCAGCAGTTTTGCAAATCCAAAACGTTTAGTTTGACCAAATTGCTTAATGGTTAAATAAATCAATGTGAATAAACATACCACCCATGCAGTACGTGACTGGGTTAATGCGATAGTCAATAGAAAAATAAATGCAGTAGGTACAAGCACATAATTCGGGAATATTTTCTTTTCATAAAAGTATAAGCATGCAAATAAGCCCATACTAATAAAGGTCGCTAAATTGTTGGGTTGGGCAAAGTTTGCATAAGGGCGATTACCATTGAGAAGATTAACCAATGGTCTAAAATATTCATTGATATCTAACCATTGCGTGATTGCAATAAAGCTTGAAAGTATTGCCCCAGTAAACACCACCAAACAGAAAATTTTAAAGATCTGTTCTCTTTGACCTTTTTCACCAATTGTCAAGTTATAACCCATCACCACCATCAGCCAAAACATGGCAATATAAGCTGTACAGAGTAGCGCATTACTCAGATATAGAATCTCGCCAAAGCCCCATTGAATCAGTGGAATTGCAAGTACAGGCAATACAAGTAACTGAGGTCTAGGTATTTTTAAATCTTGATGATAAAAAGTACTTAACAAGGCCAATGCTGATAGAAAAGTCAGTGCTTCACTACCAAATGTCGTCCATGGCATTTTATGAATAGGTAAAAGCCAAGCAAGTAAAAGCAATAAAGCTGAAAGGATATAAGGAATGGCTTTCATATAAAAAGTGAATAGAAAAACTGAGCTTATTATAAGCCCAGTTTTGAGAAATCTAAGTATTTATTTCCATGGTCTTAAATCTACAATTTTTACAACCTCACCCTTTTCTTTATTAATGAGTACAACCATATCAACATTTGTTGATTTTAAAGGAAGCCATGCATTTGCTGCAGGATATTGACTCAAAGTTTTATCAACAGCCTCTTTTGTATTGAAATTTGTCAAAACATCAATTTTTTCAATATTTTGCTGTAAATCAATTTTTGAATCATTTAATTTTGTATAACGTTCAGGATGCATAGTTGGAACTATCCCACTACTAATATCTTCAAATAATCGCTTATTTAGTGCGTCTATACTTTTTTCTTTTTTTAATGCAACAATTTGTGGTTTCCCCCAACCCGCTTTCTGATATTCTTGTTGTGCTTGTACTATTTTATCTAATTCAATCTCATTATTTCGAACCAAATCAAAACGACCTGCATTATCATAGACAATCCAAGCTGGCCGACCTTGTGCAATATTGAATACACCATAACATAATGCAAAAATTTGAATCAGTATAATGATGGTCAAATCCATTTTTAACGTTTTTTTACCTTCTTTATAGACTAATAGTGTTAAAAAAGGACCAATAACCACATCAATTGCGATCAGCATCAAGAATATTTGAGTGACACCTACTGCTTTAGCAAGTGGCGCTGGGTACCAAATAAAAAATACAACTGCAATAAAAAGTAAGGCTATTACGAAAGAAATCGTTAGATGCCCCAAAAAAAACTTTATACGTTTTGACATTGTTATATTTGACCAAATTAAATATGAAATAATTTTAGTTGCCAGTTTATTTAAATACAATCTACGGGCTTATATTTGTTTGCAATTCCTAAAGATGTACTGCAACTCCACTTTCCATCACTATCCCTGTTGAGAAATATAGACTCACCTTTGATTGCCGAAGCAACATTTTTAAGTTGACATTCTAAAGCAGGGCTTGCTATACCTCCAACTGGTGCATGAACCGCATAAGTACAAAATTGTGATGATGTTGAAAAAAACATGTTTGAAACAGTAAAAGTCGCATTGTTTGAAGCAGATCCATCATTCATGATTAACTCATATTGTGGTCTCGCCCCATTTAACTCTGCAACAGCACTGGTCAGTTGGGATTTAACAACAAAATTTTGATATTGTAGTAATGCAATGGCCGCAAGAATACCGATGATTGCAATTACAATCATCAGTGAGTTACATTCCATAAGTCACTTTAAATAGACATGCTCTAAGCATATGAATTATTATATTTTTTAGCTTTATCTCCATTGTCCATATGGACATGCATTTAGAAGGACATTTTTTATAAACTTGTCCATACCCCAAGAAACTTATACTTAAAATAAATGATAGTTTTAGTACTTAGTGCTCATTATCTAGAAATCAAAACTGACAATAACTGTCACTTTTTTACATAAAACTTATTCAATGAAACGTAGGATTAAATAAACCTTGTAAAATGTTACATTACTTCTAAAATCATAAATGTTTGTAATGGCATTGATTTTTTGTATTTAATGTCTCAATTTAAAGTTATAAAAATTTTCAAAAAATTGGAGAAATGTTATGAATGCTCAAAAAGGCTTTACGCTGATCGAGTTGATGATTGTGGTCGCTATTATTGGTATTTTAGCTGCGATTGCGATTCCTGCGTATCAAGATTATATAGCTCGCGCGCAAGCGTCAGAAGCATTGACTTTAGCAAGTGGCTTAAAAACCCCAGTGACTGAAATTAGTAGTCAAACTGGGATTTGTCCTGTTAACTCTGCTGCTGCAACAGCTGCAGGTATTGCTACTGACACTACTATTAAAGGGAAATATGTCCTTAAAGTTACAACAGGCGGTACAAATGGTTCAGCAACAGCTTTGCCTGCTTGTACTATTGTAGCGACAATGGCTGCGACTGGTGTTTCTAGCGGATTAATTAGTAAAACAATTACTTTAACTCAAGTACAAACCAATGGATCAGTTGATTGGACTTGTACATCTAATGCAGCGCAAAAATACTTACCTAAAACTTGTACTGGCGTTTAATTCTAGTAATTTAAATAAATATATTAAAAAAACGCATCTTTAAAGATGCGTTTTTTGTTTTAGCTCAAAATTCTCTAACAGCAATGAATTACACATTTGTAGCAGTTTTTCATAGTCTACTTTTAACTGCTCATAATCAGTTCTAACAGCCTTGCTCTTGTTTTTTGCCCGTTCAATCAGTCGTTCAGGTGAAGGAATATTTCGCCCTACTTCTTGCGCAGCTTGCTCAATAGCTTCAATTAATGCAGCATGGCGACTCTTCTTAATCGCCCCCCGCTTACGTCCTGCCTCCATTGCAACCGTATCGTTATTAATGGCAGAGCCTTTCGGTAGAATAATCGGTTTGTTGGCTTTTAATCGCTCTAAAGCAGCATAATAATCATTAAGTGCACTCATATTTTACACCTCAATATTAATCGTTTGAATTCTTTGAATCATTTTGTTTAAAGCCAAAATATCCCTGTCCATTTGCCCGTATAGCAGACTGTTCTGTACTTGCATATCTCGCTACCGTTGCAGTCGCTGAACCACTTTCTGCATCTTTTCTGCACTCTCAGCATCAAACACAGCATGGGCACAACTCAAACAGCTGGTAATCGCAGAAAATGAAATTTTTTCGCAAGCATCAGGATTAGTACAAGCACCAAACAGGCTAGCCTTGTAAGCAATTTCCCCTTTTTTCATGCGCTTAATCGTTTCATCACGGTTTGGAAATACTGTGAGTAATTGCTCACGGTCTTTTTGCAGCTGCAAATATGTTCCTGCCCCACCAAGTAAACGACTAGCACTATTAATTACACCATCTTCAAATTGCGCATAAGAATGTACCAGACGCTGATATTCCAGCTCTTGAATAAACTCTTTTTGGCTATCGCTAGCTAAAATATTCGGTGCAAATACCGCATTATTACGGTAATACAACGTCATTGCTTCAGTTAAATGCTTATATTGAACAGACAAAGTACCCAACCCAATAATACCTGAACGGGCTCCATACACAGCTAGCGAACGCCTGAATTGATGGGTACAGATATTCCAGTACTCACCAACTTGGCAGTCTTTTTCTTCTCGCCAATTGCGGAAACCATCAAAAGCTTCAAGCTCGGCGATATCACTTTCTGTGATTTTCAACCCATCTCCAAGCAAGACAGAAATACGGCTTAAATACTGATTAAAATTAGACTGTGTTCGAGTCGGAGCACCCTCAAAATTAGAGATAAAATCCGTTTCATGCTCAATATTGCGGTTATTTTTATTTCGATGCTTTTGCGAGTATAGCGTTGGAAATAATGGATATTCAGCAGGATTAGACATATCATAGTGAGGATTGAGTAAGGCGTAGACTTCACCAATACTTTGTGCTGCATGTACGCCTATTTGAATGTCTTCAAACGTGATCCAATACGTAGACTTGTTGCCACCCCCGTGTAATTTTGATGTATAGCCCATAATGACATGCACAAGATGCTCATTACTTTGAATAGTTTGATAGCAATCAGAAGACAGCTGATTCACTTCATTATCACGCATCCCTGTAAACAGATGAATCCACAACTTGGCCATACCTTGAATCAGCGTCATATAACGGGTGAGGTTGGCATGTTTTTGAATCTGATTATTTTCAAACAGTGCCGTTAAATTGAGTAAATCTCGAGCATCAGCAAAACTTACCGCATTTTTTTCACGCTTAAATTCTGTCGGCATCAAAGCAAAACTTGCATCCTGCTGCTTGCGCTGAAACCATTTCAGAAGTGCTGAAGCATTTTGATTAAACTCGTTTAATTTATCCGCTAAAGCATTAATGAAAGCAATATAAAGCCGTGAAGGGATCAACTTAGTTTGCGGACCGACTTTGCCCGACTGTAACCTGACTTGAACAGCCAACTTTGCTAAATGCTCTATTGGCTTATATGTACTAAACGCAGGAATGATTAGTGGATATTGCTGTTGCAATGCAAAATAATCCGTTAAAAATGCTTTAATATGGATAGCTTTTTGATAGCTCACACCAACATAAGCATCATTTACTTTTGACATATAAGCAACATCACTAAATAATTGCTGTAATGTACAGCCATTTTTATATGCAATTGCTGCAAACTGACGTAAAACCGTATGCCGCTGTTCAATACTTTTAATGATTGATTTACCAGATTTTATATAAAGCAAAGCAAAACTGATTTTTTTCATTTCTGCCCGAATTTGACAGTAAAGAAAGTCATTTTCTCGGGCATTTTCAAGCCAACTATCAAAATTTAGGCGACAATCACACTTCGGTAAATATGGAGAAAGATCCCAGATATTGTCTGAATAAACTGACAATATCTCACCACTCTTCATTCGCGATAATACAAAACTACCTGGAACAGTCAGCTGATTATTCTGTAGATTGTACTCATCAGGTAAGAACTGCTCAGCAATACCCAATGAATATAGATATGAATTAAATGAACTCATGATATCCACCCCAAATCAATTAGCAATTCAAAATGATTGAGCCAATACGCATCTAAATCACCACTTTCTACTTCTTCTTGAATTGAAAAAATACGATCACTTTCATAAGTATCTGATAAATCGTTGAGTACTTCGTCAATCCGGTGTAGCACAACCCCAAACTGCTGTTCCCACTTGATTAAGTCCGTGGCTTTTTGCTTAACGTAGCCGAGTAGACTTTTCAGTGATAAAAGCTTACGCACATCTTCGTCATCAGCATGAACTGCATAATGCTGACAAAATAAACAATGCTCAAATTGCTGACAGTTTGGAGTTGGAGCTTGCGCAGTAAAACCTGTTGCTTTTTCAGGTTGTAGACTGGTAGTCGTACAAGCCCCGACAGGTAAGGTTTGAACATCAAAAGTCTCATCTAACGTTTGCACAGGAATACGCTCAACGGTTCGAGTTTGTGCTACCGCAACTTCTCTCAACTCATTAAAAAATTGTGAAATTTGCTGAGCTGCATCTTTGAATGAAGTACGTGCATAATTATTTCTTGCTGTATCAAGTGAGTGCCCCATCACTTCAGCTTCCAGCAATATATCGCCATCGCTCAACTCAACATATTGACTGCTAACATGCTTGCGCCACTCTTGTGGGGTGATCCAAGCCATTTTCGGGAAAATGCGCTGTAAAAAATTTTTATTAATTGTAATCTGCCGTTGCTTACAGGTCCCAATTGCTGAATTTCGTTGCGCAATGGAAAGACAAAATCACATGGCTCATCTTGAATATACCAAGCTCGAAGTTCTAAAATTTTTCTAAAAATCGGCTCAAATTTAACTCCAAACTCTGGTCGTACTGTCTTGCCTCCTGCACGGCTTTTCGTTCCTGAAAAGCGTCGGCCTTGTGTACTCGGTTGGATTTCCATCGTATCAAGTTGTAACTGTTGAGCAGTGTCTAAATTTGCTCCAGTTTGTGCAATAAATAACAGCATGCCGATGACAAGACCGTAGGAGGCAAGTCTTTCACGCTCTAAATGTCGCTTATCTTTGTTGCGTTCTTCAAGTTTACGGATCGCTTGATTGCGATTTTCACGTACACGTTTTCGATGCTCACTATCTTCTTCTAACTCAAAATCAGCTAGCATTTTTGACAATGTCGGAATTGAGCTATATTTGGCTAAGTAACTCTGTACATCAAACTGAATATGTTGTTTATCAATTTGATGATGAAAGCCCGAGTAAAAATAAAAATCTTCTTCATCCACAGATTGAAAATGCGCAGGAAAATCATTTTCTTGTACAACAAGACGATAAATTTCAAGAAAGACATTCAACAAAGTTGCATAAGTTTTCTGATGATCCTCTTCCGCAATTGGCAAAACAGGCACATCATAACGCTGAGATTGGACTTGCATTGCTTGGCTAGCAATATCAATTTCATGACAGTCAAATACATATGCGATTAACTTCGCTGCATTACGCTGATATTGCTTTGCTGTATGCGCAGCCAAGCTTTCTTCGTCAGTATCTGCAAGCAAAGTGCGATCAACTAAATATTTGCTGTAACGACGATACGCATCAATCACACTGTCTTGATTTGATAAATCAAAATTTTTCTTTTGGCTATCTACCCAATCTAGAAACATTTTACTAGTGTAGTAAAAGAGCCCTTTTGACAAATCTGATCCGCTCATTTGCAACAAATAGTCCGTTAAACATTGCAAAAAATAACGTCTTTTTTCATCAAAAGATGCAGATAACTGTTGTTCTGACAAAGCCTCGCCAGATACTCTTTTTCGATAAAACAGAGTTCCAATGTCAAATGTCTTAAAAGCAAAAGAAGCTGTCTTATCTTTGCAGGCAAGAACAAGCCGCTCATGCTCATTAATTTGTTTGTTGATATCTGAGATATGCACAAAAATCGGAGAGCGTCTAAAATTCATGACAATTCTCCTGCTACATTGACAGAAGACATTACGTACTTCATTAAGCTTGATTCATACTCATGCTGAATTTTACTGCGCCATTGCAATCGTGATTTATAATTCAAATACTGTAAAGTCGTGCTGATGTTGCGATGTCCCATCCGAGCTTGCACATACTCAACAGCGGTCATAGCAGAATGCCCTTCAGGTAGATGCTGCAACTGGCTTTCCAGCAGATTCATCCCAAAACTGGCACGTAAATCATGAAATTTAAAACTTTTAAATTGTGGATCAATCAAGCGAATTTCAGGTAATAGCACGACTTTTAAATAACTACGTACCGCTTCACCCTCATACAGTTTCAGCCTCGCCCCAAATGAGTCAGAGGCTTTAATCTGCTCAGTCAGTTCTTGCTGTTCGACTTTGCTGGTGTAAAAAGGTGTACCAAGCTTGGTGAGAAACACATAGTTTTCATCCGAGTCGCCATAATTTGACTTTTGTCTACGCAGACACGCTTTCTCACTATTGATATAAACTTTCAGGTCTTGTACTAACCAATTTGGAATCAAAAGTCTCATCGGCTTTTGAAATTTAGTGTCCACACCTGTACCCACCCCAACTGGCAGACGAATAAAGCCATGACTATCAGGCTCACAACCAATTAAGTTTTTGATTCGTAAAGTACAAATCGTTTGTAAACGGGCACCTGTAAACAATGCAAGATAAAACATCAA
>WNDP01000193.1 GCA_009912575.1 Acinetobacter bereziniae | reverse complement strand
ATCAAGACTAGTATTACAGTTCTACAGATATTTCCCTTAGCAATATTCTGTAAGAATATAGCCCCCATGTAATTTCTACGAGCTAGAAGTGGCACTTCGTCCAGAAAGCTTAACAAGAGGTAACAAGGTCACAATGTCTGCTAGGAAACTTTCCTAACATTTTCTTGAGTACATATTTTCTAAAAACTATTTCAATTGAACTAATATATGTCAAATAATATGGCTCCCATAATACACTGCAATACTCTAATTTTGACGTAACTAAGCTGTGAAATAAAGCTTTTATACAAGTTATATTCAAAAATTCCTTAGTGTTTTTCATTACAAAATCTAATTATTTTAAAACAGTTTTGATAACATATGTAATGTGAGGTACAAGAGTTAATGCTTTGTCTATTATAACACCCAAATCAGTTAACTTAACGGAAGTTAACTTTATCAAAAGCTTTAGACAAGTTGGTATAAATAGCATCTTCTAGCAATCTTCTGCCCAAAGCTTCAGATAAAGGCTGCACGTATTCAAATAAGTTTAATGCTGCGTTATTTGAAGCATGAAATGAGAAGAATTATTCGTAGACAGTAGCGACTCAAATAATTTTAGAAGTTAGGCAAGGAAGCAATAATAATCAATAAGTCAATTGATGTCATTTTTTTCCCTGGTTTGTTAATGGAATGACGCGTGATAATTTCAATCTTTTATGATAAATAACAGTTTACAAACTGACACAAGGCTGTTACCTAACTATTGATGCAGTATTTTAGTAAAAAAGCAAAAATTTGATCAGATCTATAAACATTATTTGCTTTCATGTTTTTAGCTAAATTTAAGATATCAGTTTCAGTCAGCTTAAATATATTTAGGCTGGGTTGCCAGATTTTATAGCAGATCTTTTACATAACGAGGAACATGACAATGTACCACAGATTATTAGTAAAAAATTGTGAGAAATAATTTGCAAAAGCGTGGACAATATCTTGTGAAGAGCGTCCTACTTCGTCACCATTAGTTAAGATGTTAGGAATGCAAGAATATATTGACAAATGCCCAAAATTTTTTAGATCTGTATTAAAAGACTTTTCAACAGTTATAATAAACTTACTAAATTCTTTTTTTTTAAACCGTTGCAGTACAAAACTTTGTCTTTATGATAAGAAAATTTATGACATAGATTTTGGTCTTCAAGACCGAAAGACTAGTGTTTTTATTTTTGACCTCTGGATTGCTGGAGCTAATTCATTGCAAATGATCTCTAGTTTCTATAGACTTTTTAAAAAACAAGTCAGCTTATACATTTTAGCAATTGTTTTATTTTCTTCTCAAGTTTCTAAAACATATTTTAACTTTATATGATATTGCAAAATAAACTTCATGAAATACTATATTTTCTAACACGTAAGGATTGTTTTAAAAAGATATACTATAAGATTTTGATTAAATTCTTTCATCAAGTTCAAGACAATGTCCGCCAAAACAAGAATCTATGTGAAAACACGGTCATCAACCTCTACCCGTAATGTGTTACGCTATCTGCAATAATTCAAAACACACAAACGTTATGATCTCTTACCAAGCATTAAAAAGACATCATCACAAAACGTACGTCGTTGCTTATACGATTCAGTAGGTGTAAAAATGCTGCAAATTGAGGACGAAAGGTAAACCGTAAGGTGTGTTAAGTAAAATCGGAACGAAACGAAATTGTGAATTTCAAGTGAAAAATGCGAAGAGAGAAAATGAAGAAGACATTATCGGTCAGCAATAGACCGTCCCAATCAGTATTGATTCATTTCAAAAAGAGATTTGTTTAGAGTTGTACCATTTGTCTTTAAATTTTGACCAAATTTTTCGCTGCAAGATCTCTTCTTCGACAAAATTAGGCATCGTCTCTTTTTTGGGTTGTAAAACATGTTTTTTACGACAGCTTGTAAAATTCTATTTTGGCAATGATTGGTAATAACTAGCATCAATAAAAAGCATAACTGCCATCGTTGCAAAATCCCAAATCCATCATCATAAATAACAGGTAATCGTTCTTACTCGCAAACAACCATCAAGGATGGTGCAACAAAGCACCGACCATTTACAGTTACGTTTTTATTTTTCCCAAAAAAAAATTCTTTGCAAAATTATTATATAGAAAACACAAAAGAAAGCAACATTCAAGGATACTCGCTGTTTCAAAGCTCCTAAAAAGTAAACGTTTTAAGGCCGTTGCACCTGACATTAAACCAAGTTCGTTCAAGCAAATCTCTGTAGATTGCTAAGATTTTACAATGACGAAAAACCATGTGACAGATGGGTTAAGAAAAGGGTGTGATTTACAACCTGCAAATACTGAAGTGCTACTGAGAAAAGCTTTTATTTTAAAGCATCTTACATGGTAAAATGTGCAATCTTTGTTATTATTTTAGTTTAGCCAGATGTAAAGCTTAATCGAAATGTTTCCAGAAAAACTACCATCGTTTCTTTATGCATTTTTAATAAGCTTTATTAAACAATTCCAAAACATCCAAGACATGTTTCGCTCTTATCATCTGTCATTATCAAATTATTACACCAATCACCTGCGCATAATTCTCTAAAATGATATAGAGGATAAAATTTTCATGTCTGTAGGTATTCTATTAATTGCCGCAAAATTAAAGCGTTCTGGTGTTTTATATTTTGAGTGGTGTCGACCAGGTGAAGTATATAATTTACAAAATTAAAAAAAACAATCCAAGGTTAAGTGTCAACGACACTATACAAACAACTGCATAAGTTTATTACTTATTATTTAATTAAACAAAATTTTTATTCACTCTTTTACATTACTAATTGATTATACATATTTAAATATTTAAATCGTTTGAAATGGAAAAATTTAGAGTTTATGGTATTCGCTTTCAAATACGAAGTTAGAGGAAAAAGTCTTAGAAAAAGCTGAGCAATGAAGTGATGATGACGCAAGATTTCGATCCACTCATACCAACTTAGAAAGAATACAAATGCTTAAAATGCTACGAATATATTGATCCCAGGCGTAAATAATACAAAATACTTTGTACTGCGGAGTTTATAAAAAATTATATTTGGATACCAAAACAATCCAAATCAAAACGGTCAAAGTACTGAAGGAAACAAGTTTGGGTCAAATTCCAATATTTTTTTAAATGGATGGTACAGAAACTAGCAAAATACAAACTATTATGAATTGCATAAAAATGACTGGAACACTGGAAGAAGAAGCAGAAAAACAATAAATAGACAATAAACTTTTTTATTGTCTTATTCACTATTCCTTGTGTTATATTCATTTCAATTTTTTTTATTTATATTTATTGTAGTATATTCTATAATTTCTTCCTGTCTCTATAATGTTTCTATGTACGATTTTCATTTTTTTGGTAAAAAGATGTTATTTACACTTTTTTGTTGATAGCCCTTTTCTTATTTAGATAAACAAAACTGTCAGGTGATAGTATGCTTTAAGTTAAGGATAAGAAGATAAATCTTTAAGGTGAGATAGGAGATGATTAAATAGTTTTTTTGAATTGTAAACAAAGAAAGAGAGAGGTTTTGTTTCTTGTCAGGTAGGGATATTGAGGGTTGAAAATGTGAAAAAATGTTCTTACACTAAAAATACTGATTCGAGAATAAATAAAGCCAAAAAAGTAAAAATTTTTTGTTTAACAAAGTAAGGACACAACAATGTTTTAAAATTTTTATTTAAAAGTGTAACGTAAGACTTTAAAAATTTCTAAGTTTCAAGCAATATGCCATGCTTAACACAATCGAACTCTTTGGAAAAATCACAAAAACAGATGCAGTGCATAGTTTTTTGTTGACACTAGAATAAATATTATTTATAATTAAAAGAATAGCATTATTTCTATTCTTGTTACGTAAGAAATCAAACTGACATAGAGATAAAGAAAGAAACATTAATTGGAATTTAATTAATTTTTCTATGACTTTAGAAAGAACCATTTCTTTCACCTCCTTTGTGAGAGGAAAAGCTATTGCTGTTTTAAGGCAGTCAGGAAAAACACCTGAGATGAAGAAGTTATTAATTAACTTTGGAAAAGGTAGATAATGCAGTATCTGGCCAATAATTAAGCTGATGGTTCATTGGTCGTAGAAGATGAGTTGCTTTTTATGCCAAGAATGGCATTTAACACTTCAACGGAGCTAGTAGTGTCGCTTTTCATTCTCCCGATGATAATAATGAAAGTTTCTTCAATCTTTTTCTTAATCTTTGGGCAAAACCACGGCGTTTTCTTTATCTTATTATTGTTTCTTATATCTCTGGTTTATAATAATAATAAATTTATTGCATTTCATCAGGATTCGATCCTCAATACAAAATAAACAATAGAGTTCCGGTGAGAAATTATAGCTTTAGAACAGTCTGCACATTGATTAAAAAATTACAAATAAAAATAAATGACATATATAATAAAAAACAAGGAAAATATTGAGAGTTAGCAAAATAAAATGAGATAGCAAGTAAGAAGCAGTTACACAGCACCAGTAGATCCTCCTAAATCATTTCTTATAAAGTAGCAAGCCTTACAAAAGGCAAATAATTTTTTGGTAGACTCGAAACTCCAGGACTATAAGAAAACGGGGTCTATACCTCTTGGTGTTTCTTGGTTGGCCCATTGTGACTGTATACTGTTATTTATTAAAATATAATACATACATGAAAACTGGGTTAAAGATAGTTTTGATTTTAGGGATTAGGAAACATTGAATAGAATTTGAGTATCTAATTTAATTTATAAAAATTGTTATTCAGAAATTAACTTAGTAAATTAGTTTTTATAGACTAGCTCAAATGTTTTGAGAGTAAACGACGTAGCAACCGGAGCTGTGTATTTTGGTAAACTCTAACAAAAGCTAATTGCAAGCGAGGAGCATAGTTTCATTTCTTCCTAGTAAAATTTTTGAAATTCTACTGAAAATACAAATGAAAAGATTAGTTTACGGTGATAACTATTAGCATTTATAAAAGGTTAAATTGTTATTGTTTGAAAAAAGCATTTGTAACAAATTAAACGTTTAAATAAACATTAAATAAAATGAAAAAAGTAATAAATAATGCTTAAATTTATTGAAAAAGACAACATTGAAGCAAAAAATTGAAGTTAGACTTTTAAAAATTTAATTTTTACTAAAAAAACTGTTTGAAGTTCCTATCTTTAGTCTCTTTGTTTGACTGAAAGCAATTTCCATCATTAATTAAACAAAATTTTAAAAAGTTTTTTCCCTTAAACTTGATGACAAATATTATATTTGTCTGTATCTTTATAATATAACGAGACAAATCGCCTGGCAAAACTCATAACGTTTGAATTTGTTTGTTATTTGTGCTACATAGCATTCCTTTAAGCTAAATCTTATTGTTTTAGTATAGCTCTTTTTTTATTTTATTTAAACTCCTATGTTATTTTTTTAACGTCAATTTCATTGTTTTTGTAAAATTTGACATTTCCTAAATTGCTATTTTAGGATAATTGCTTCTCATCAGCATGATTTACTCAAAATCTAAAAGTGTTTAGATTTTGTATAGGTAGTCACGTGCAATGTTATATATAATGTTATGAGTGTAATAATCATCATTAATTAATAATGTAATGTTAATTAGAAACACATTTTGAATGAAACATTGTCGACTGATATTGGGCGCTTGTAAAGCTAATGCGACTACATTTTACAACCACTGTTCTTGTAAATCCTTGTTTACCGAATCAGTTCTCCAAATAACATTAAACATGCGTTTAACAAGTTAAAGAAAAATAAACAATTTTAATTTTTTTTTATAGAATTATTTGTTCATTTTATCTAACTTTATAGTTCTAGATTACAATTTAAGTCAAGTTTTTTTAACAAAATAAACATTTTATGCAATATTATGCGTCTAAGAACTCGTAATAGATATACCGTTTTATACGTCAGCATAGCTATTTCACGAATATACTAATTGACATAAAACAGAAGTGACATTGAATAAATTTTAAAAATATATATTTGTTCAAATCAACGAATAATTTCTGAACCTATCCAAATTTAAATAGAATGCCACTGTACACGTACGACGTAGAGGTCCGTACGATAGACAAAAATACAATTTTTATTTATTTAATTACTACAGTTTAGGCAAACATTTTTTAGCTAATCTATTTGAGATTTGTTATTTAATATGTTACATTTGAAATAAAATAGTTTTCATCTAATAAACAGATGGGTGAAGGTCGCTTCTAATACAGATCTTTGACTATAAAAGACTCATTGACATACAAACCACGTTTCGTCACAAAAAAAGTTTTTAACTGTTTTTGTATTGATTTTTTTTTATTTTATACTCATGACGATCGTCGTATTAAATTCAAATAGGGTGAAGAACAACAATTGAATTTATTTGTGTATGTATGACAAATCTATATTTGACAGTTATTAAATTATTTAACTTTTTTTTCATTTAGAAACATGAAAACATCTATAGCTTCAAATTTTTCACTAAGTATCTCAACTTTTGTCTCAAGTAGACGGTTTAAATATTTTGTAGGTAAAGAAAATGTATTTTTTTTTCTAAATTACGATCAGCTTACGATTCTTTGAAGATTTTTTCTTATGGGTAATTATATGCTGCTCTTTTTCACATAGGATCTCCAGTCAGTATGTTTTTTTCCACCTGCAATTCTTGTCAACTTATTGTATATATTGTACAAAGAAAGATAAAAATTAAAAAACAAAAAAGTAAAAATGAAAGAAGAAAGTAAAAGTGTTTAAGATTATAAGAATTGTAAGAAAATACAACTTATTGACGAGTAGATGTTAAAAAAATAGGTAAAAAAGTAAGTAAATCAAAATGTTTAAGAAATGAAATAAAGATATATAAAAATGTTAATATGAAAATAGAATTAATTACAAGAATATTAAAACTTTTTAAGAACACACTACTAAAGTAAACGGAGCTAAAAAAATATGAGTAAAATAATAAAACTATTAAAAACTTTACTTTATTAGAAAACTGTATGATAGCATTTCAGCATCCAAGATAAAAATTTAACGTTTTGTCAATTTGAAATAAAAAGTTTCTCTAATTAATCAATTTTAATTCAATTAAAAGATTGGGAACTTTTTAAATAGTTGAATTGAGATGGAGATATTTCAAGAGTAATGCATTTTGTCAGGTTTGATTGACAAATGCTCATTGAGTAACGCCGTATAACAGCCCAATTTGATAAAACCCATTAATTAATAATTGATTTAATCTATTTAACATTCTAATTACTGACCGACTATTGATTAATATTGTAGAATTTTCACATGATTATGTACAGATCTGATAATTGCTAATTCCAAATTCAACTAGGCCACCATATCGATTGGAAGCTAGAGCATGGCGATTACCTCGAAGAAGATGTAGATCTATTTATGTTAGTCATTAGAGACTTTCATTTCTCAGATAACAAATCCCGTTTAATTTTCTATTAAGCCCGTGTTTAGTTTGAGCTGCTCTCAGATTACGAGAATATACTTTAGAAGTCGAATTTTCAGGAGAAATTGTTACATTCTAAATGATTCACTTCTTAGGTTATTCTTTTCACGTAGTGCGTGAGGGTAAATGTGTTAAGAATTTTAAACAACTTTTTTCCTACTTTTAGAGAGACTTTTCTAATGTGTTAATCTTAACTTAGCAGACTTCATTAGAGATGAAATATTTTTATTTTCAAAACGAAAAAATACTTTAAGTTAAACAGTTTTTACAAACGCAAACACTTTTGCCTCAAGTATATTAATTTATTAAATTTTTTTTCACAAAAAAAACTGAAAAAGTTGTTTCACTGCTTCAGAAAAACTATAGTAAAAACGTAATTTTCATCTTTTTAAACCGCAGACATTATTTTGCATAAAAATAAAATAAAATGATAAATCTACAATCATTTTCTTCAATTTTTATTTTTGTGTGGTTTATAAAACTTAACTAGATTACATAATGTTGTTTGCATAAAGAGTGTATTAACAATCTGAAAATTAATCAATAATTGTAATTAGTTTATAAAATAATTTAAAAAATATTTGGTTGTTATTACATACAATAGTTTTAGAGAAGTCATTTTTTGTCGTTGTATAGTCAGATATTGTATATCTAATGATCTCTTATTCATTATGTTGCATACCTTAAATCTATTAACCTAGTCAAATGCTTTAATAAAATCTATAGAAATTAAATACTTTTCTATGTTAAGAATCTTAGCATGCGTACTTTGAAGATTGTTTTGCTTTATTTTATTGTTATTTGTTATTACTTATTAAAATCATTATTATTTATTATTAAAATCATTAATGATTTCTGTTAACTGTTTGTTCATTGGAAAACAAACCATACCTGTGATTGTAAAGAAGCCAACAAAAACAAAACTGGAATCAATTTTTTTTCATCTTGCTTAAGGTGTTTCTTATTTTTTATAGTACATTATGTATTAATATTAAAACTGTTGTCTTTTACTTTTTTTCATCGCATCTCTATTTATCTGAATAACTTATAACAAAATAAAAAATGAGGTGTTAAAAGTCTCGGTTTTATTGGATCAGAACTATTATGATTTATTATAATTACTTACTTTAAAACATCAACCATTAAGTTATTGAACAAAATTACGAGAAAATATTTGGTGTATTAATATTTAATATTTGCGTTACTATTATTGGAGTAAGAAAACAAAAAAATCTAATGCTTATGACAG
>WNDP01000192.1 GCA_009912575.1 Acinetobacter bereziniae | reverse complement strand
AAAAAACCAGTTTTTCGAAACTGGTTTTTTTATGTCTGTATGTTTTTTGCTATTTAGATAGGCTTTATACTGAATTTGTATTATAAGTTTTAATTAGACAGGGTTGGTCTGATGATTGCCCTTAAATCATTGAAAAGTTATTCATTTTAGACAGATATGAAACAATTTACTGTACTTACTCCACTTGAACAGATCTCTTGTAGCGCTGATGAATTGTTTTCGATTAAACGAAATGATTTGGTTCCATTATTGGATAATCAAACCCGATTAAATTTGTATGCAGATCAATTGATTCAAGCACAATCTGTGCTTTTAAAAAGTATTGATCCCAGTTTGACACAAAAATTAAGTCAAGTGATTGCCCAGATTATTGAGCAACTCTTTGCATCAAAGAAAAAGCTCAATCAACGTAAGTTTAATGCGCTGCAAAAATGGTTGGGCTTAGATTTGGAGTTTAGTGTAGGACAAGTTCAATATTTACGCGATTTAGAAAGTTTAATTGATGAAGCTAAACAATTGAGTCAGCGTTTACATGTTGAAATTCAAAAATCGGACTCACGCTTTCAGCAGGCCAATGGTTTAAGAGAACAAATGGCGAAATACATTCGTGCTGCGCAAGAGTTCTTATATGAATATCCAGCTTTTGTACAACAACGCCACCCTTTAGATAACTTTTCAGAGCGCTTGTCGAAAAAGATCAATACCTTGCAGACTTTACAAGCCAGTAATGACATTGCATTGGCTCAAATGCAGTTAACTCAGCAACTGTCATTAACATTATTAGACCGTTTTAACGAAGCGCAACAAGTCTTAATTCCCGCATGGCAGTATCATGTCAAACAGAGCAATGCACAAAATTCTTTAGTGAAGACTGAGGAACTTGATAAAAGTCGTGATAAATTAATTCAGTCTTTAAAGAAATCATTAGAAAATAAATAGGGTAGATCTATGAGCGATTCGAATCAGCAACTACGAACAATACAAGCAGATTCTACAACTTCAACGACCACAGCACCGAATTCTCCTTTAGAAATTCAAAAATTTGAACAATTGAATTTAAAAGAAATCGGTTTAAATACCGAAGATTTTAATGAAGTGCAAAATGCACATAAAGACTTGGCCAATATGAACCATGCAGCTGTTGCTGAATATGGAAAAAATATAGCAACCAAGACTTCATCTTACACCGATGAGCTATTAGATCTGGTTAAAAACAAAGATTTGGATGTCACTGGGCAAAAATTAAATGAAGTGGTTCAGGTCGCTCAACAGCTCAATACATCGAGTATTTTGAATCAATCAAAAAGCTCAGGATTTATTGGCAGTATCTTAAATAAGTTTAAAGGTGCGAAACAAAGCTTTGACCAGCATTTCAACTCCACCAAGGAACAAATTGATTCATTGGTCAAAGAAATTGAAACATCGCAAACGGGCTTAAAAGCACGTGTAGATACCTTAGATCGTATGTTTAACGGGGTGCAGGAAGAATACCGCCAGTTGGGTATTTACATTGCTGCTGGACGTATCAAACAAGAGGAAGTGCAACAAGAGATTGCGACTTTATCTGCTCAAGAACAAGATCAAAAAACCAATCAGCGGGTCTATGATTTGAATCATTTGGCCAATAACTTAGAAAAAAGAGTGAGTGATTTACAAGTTTTACAGCAATCAGCAATGCAAACTTTGCCGATGATTCGGATCATCCAATCAAACAACATGATGTTGGTTGATAAATTTTATGCCGTAAAAAACATTACATTACCTGCTTGGAAAAACCAAATCAGTTTAGCGATTTCCTTAAATGAGCAGCGCAATAGTGTACAGCTTGCAAATACTATTGATGATGCGATCAATGAGTTGTTAAAGCGTAATGCGGATTTGCTACATCAAAACTCAGTAGACACAGCCAAAGCCAATCAACACTCTGTTATTGATATTGAAACCCTTGAACATGTTCAAAACACCCTGATTAAAACAGTGAATGATGTGATTCAGATTCAAAAAGAGGGCATGCAAAAGCGTGAAGAAGCTTCAACCCGAATTAAAGCTTTGCAGTCAAACTTACAACAACTTGTTTTAGATAACACAACGAAACAATCTTCAGGCAAGTCTTAAATTGCTTCAACGTTGAATTGAAAAGGTGTAATTCTTGACTGAAAAAAATCAACATGCTGTCGATATTCAGCAAATAGAGCAAGGCTTAAAAGTGCTGCAACGTCGTAAGTGGAATCTTAGCGCTTCCGCTGTGGTATTGGCTGCCGTGGGTGTTGCAAGCTTAATTTCTGTTTTCTTTCAACAGGAACTAGTCTTTAACCTATTTGGGGTTGCTCAACAGGTGCATCAATTGCACTTGCCTTATATGGTTGATCAGCAATTAAGAGAAGCAATTTATCAGCCTGACTATTTGATGAATGCATTCTCATGGTTTGGTTGGTTAATTTTAAAATTAATCGTTTCTTTTATTGGCGCATTTGTCATTATAAAGCTTGTTAAAAAGTTTCGATTTTTCTTGGTTCGTTTTCAGTCATTTATACTCAAATTTGTTGCATGGCTCATCGCTTTTATTGTGCTATGGTCGGGTCTGACTTATGTACAATATGATCTTAAAGATGAGGGAGACAAAGAGCTGAAAGCCTTTGTTCGCTATGATCAAAATATTCAACAGAGTGATATTTTTCAATATTTAAGCAAGTCTGAACTGCCTGATCCTGTACAAAACTACTTATTGGCACAGGCGGCATTAATGCATAAACCTGTTGATAAAGTTGTAGCTACAGTCTATGCCGAAAAGTTAATCAAAGCAGAGCAAACTGATCCTCAATTTTTAGAGTATGGCTTTAAACCTGAACAATTATGGACCATTCAACATCAAGTATTTAATCAAGCAGTTTCTCCGCTTGCCAAAGGCGTAGAAACGCAAGTGAATCGTGCAAATTTTTGGTCTAATATTGCCGAAAAGATATTGTGGGAAATTGGTGCAATTGGCTTATTGTTAGGCTTATTCTTCTATTTGATCGCATATCGGATGAGCAAACGTTTACAGCGGATCGGTCATCGGATGAGTTAATGTTGTAACTGTAATATCCCAGATTTCAAGTTAATAAAAAGCACTTTTCATTTTTGATGAAAAGTGCTTTTTATGGTGTCACTGGAATTGCCTAAGCTACATCTTTTGCTCGTTGGGTAATGAGCTCCTTGAGTTCAAGTGTATCGAAAGTTTTATCCCAAATTTCACCATCAACTAAATAGTAAGGGGTTGGGTGCTTACCAAAGCTCTGTACATAATGGGTAATTTCAGCCTGTTTGTCTGCAACTTCTTTATGCTGAATTGAACGTAGTACTTTATTGCCATCCAGCCCCATACCTTCAATGACTTGTTTCAGCACTTCAGGATTAGCAATGTCTTTACCGTGCGCAAATATAGCGTGAAATAAAGCTTGTGTTAAAGCGAATTGATCAAAGACATTGTCCAAGGCCAAAATTGCCTGATGAGCTAAACGACTATTTGGCATACGCTTCATATGTTCAATATCAACGGTTAAGTCTTGACTATATGCTGCAAATTTTGCCATATCGAGTTTACGATTTGCTTCTTTGGTTCCGTATTTTTCAGTCAAATATTGGTAAATATCGAGGCCTTGTTCCGGAATTTCTGGTAAAACTTGCACAGGTAATAATTCGATTTTTTTCGCCGTAGGTTGATTCCAATGTTGTTTAAGTTTTTCAAACGCAACATAGCTCATTGGATAGACGATATCGAATACGAACTCTATTTTCATTGTTTTACCTCATCACTGATGTATTTAGAAATTGTGATTAAGTACACGTTGTTGTACTTAATAGGAGAAACGACAACATCAATTTAGCTTAAAACTTTGTGCAATCGTCGCGCACGTTTTTTTGTAGAAAGATGGTCGAAGAAATATTATTTTTATTGAAAATTAATCTAATTTTAAGTTTCGAGGTTGCAATGATTTTGATTGATTTTATCGACAATGCCCCGATATAGAAAAGGAATTTAAAAATTTAAGTATGATAAGGGGGAAGTAATGATGCATATTAAACAGATAAAGGTTAAACTAAAAAACCGATTGATTTAATGAAAACAAACTGTTTTATCTATTTTTTAAATAGACGTAATATACATTCAACGAAAGAAATTTACTCCCTTGGAGATTGTTAGCATGTTAGATACAAATACTTCTGCTCAATTAAAAACTTTGTTAGAGCGTCTTGAAAGTCCAATTGAAATTGTTGCTTCTTTAAATGGTTCTGATAAATCAGATAAAATTAAAGAGTTGGTAACAGAAATTGCTGCACTTTCAGATCAAGTAACAGCACGTTTTGATGGTCAAAACGATCGTAAACCTAGCTTTGGTATCGCAAAAGTAGGTGAGCAACCACGTGTATTCTTCGCTGGTTTGCCAATGGGGCATGAGTTCACTTCATTGATTTTAGCACTATTACAAGTTTCAGGTTTATGCACCGAAAGTTTCTGATGAAGTTTTGGCACAAGTAAAAGGCTTAAATCTTACTGCAAACTTTGATGTATTCGTTTCTTTAAGTTGCCATAACTGTCCAGATGTTGTGCAAGCTTTAAACTTGATCGCGATCAATAACCCGGGCACGACTGCAACCATGATTGATGGTGCATTCTTCCAAGATGAAGTTGAAGAGCGCAAAATTTTGGCTGTGCCGATGGTCTTTCAAAATGGTGAACATATTGGCCAAGGTCGTATGACTTTAGAGGAAATCGTTGCCAAACTCGATAGCGGTGCTGCAGCTAAAGATGCTGAGAAACTCAATGCTAAAGATGCATTTGATGTATTGGTCATTGGTGGTGGACCTGCTGGAGCGACATCTGCTGTGTATGCAGCGCGTAAAGGGATTCGTACAGGTATTATCTCTGAGCGTTTTGGCGGTCAAGTGATGGATACGATGGATATTGAGAACTTTATCTCTGTACAGAAAACTCAAGGTCCAAAGTTTGGTTCTGATATGGAAGCACATGTACGTGAGTACGGTGTAGATATCATGAACTTACAAAAAGTGAAAAATATTGTAGGTGCGGATCAAACAGCCAATGGCCTAGTCGAAGTCGAACTTGAGAATGGTGCAAAACTTGAATCAAAAACAGTCATCTTATCAACAGGTGCACGTTGGAGAGAAATGAATGTACCTGGAGAAAAAGAGTATAAAACACGTGGTGTTGCATACTGCCCACACTGTGATGGCCCACTGTTTAAAGGTAAAAAAGTGGCTGTGATTGGTGGTGGTAACTCTGGTGTTGAAGCTGCGATTGACCTTGCTGGTATTGTTGAGCATGTTACATTGATCGAGTTTGATACTAAACTCCGTGCTGACCAAGTGCTTCAAGATAAACTCAATAGCTTGCCAAATACTACTGTGATTCTGAATGCACTTTCTACAGAGGTGATCGGTGATGGTTCTATCGTGACTGGCTTGAAATATAAAGATCGTACTACAGAAGAGCTTCATACGATTGAGCTTGCAGGGATCTTTGTGCAAATTGGTTTATTACCAAATACAGATTTCTTAAAAGAAACCGCTGTAGCACTTTCGAACCGTAATGAGATCGTGGTAAATGATCGAAATGAAACAAATGTGAAAGGTGTTTTTGCTGCAGGTGACTGTACAACCGTATCTTATAAACAAATCATCATTGCCGCTGGTGAAGGTGCAAAAGCTTCTTTATCTGCATTTGATTATATTATTCGTTCAGGTCAATAATGACTTGAACACTGTTGAGGTGTAAAGTCAGTATAGTCTCCATGATACTGACTTTAGCACTGTTAAACTGATGGTTTTACCCTTGATAGGAATTGAGTTGCTAACAGCTCAATTCCTTTTTTTGTGATATATATTGAGTATTTTTATGGGGTTTGCAAAGCATGCAGCTGCTGTACTAATGCGCGGGTATTTTGTTCAGCGGCAAGGATAGAGTTTTCTAGCAATGTTCCACCATACTCTTGATACTCAATGGCTATTTCATGAATTTTTTTGATCCCGATAAAATTAAATGCAGTTTTTATAGCGGGCTCTACATGATTGGCAAAAGGAGCATCTATTGAGTCAAAATCATGCCCACCGCGTGCAGAAAGAAGTACCAGATTTTTTTGATCATCGATCAGACCTGAATATGGCTGTGCTTGGGTGATATCAAAAGAATAGGTTTTATTCATCCGGATAAGATGGTCAATATAGCTTTTTAAATGCGCAGGTGTCCCAAAATTATACATCGGTACGCCCAATACAATCACATCAGCCCATTGTAGTTCTTCAATCAATTCATCACTCAAAGCTAAGCGTTGTTGGGCCTTTTCTTTAGATTCTGCATAGCCAAACTCTGAAATGATCCATTCTTCATCAAGATATGGTGGAGGATTTTGGCCCAAATCGCGATATTTAATATTTATGGATGAATCAATTTCATGCCATTGATTGGCAAATAATTCTGTTAAGCGTCTGCTTAAAGATCCATGTGGGTGAGTACCTGAAATTCCACTTCTTAGACTTGTATCTATTTTCAATATATTAGCCATATTGTTACTCTGTTTGTGATGTTCTGAGTCTGATTTTTATGTAATATGAAAAAATCAACAAACGATAAAAATACATGCTATAAATGAATTAAATTCATCCATATATATAAGAACTTATGGCATTACATAATTTACTAGAACAATTATTGGCTTTTCAATATGTTGCTGAAGAGTTGAGCTTCAAAAAAGCAGCAGATCAGCTGTTTTTGACACCAACTGCTTTGAGTCATCGCATCAAAAAGTTAGAACAGCAATTGAATTTACAGCTTTTTGAACGTCGTACAAGAGCGATTACGCTCACTCCTGAAGGCGAGTATTTGCTGAAGCATGTTAGCTCTGGGTTTGAACAGATTCAATCTGCTTTACATCAACTCGAACAGCATAAACAGCGCCTTTTTACGATTACAACCACGCCGTCCTTTGCAAGTGAATGGATCATTCCGCACTTACCTGAGTTACAAAATCGCTTTCCCAATATTATGTTTCGAGTTCATGCCAGTTATGATTTGGTCAACATGACTTCTGGGCTGTATGACTTGGCGATTCGTTATGGTTCTGGTGGCTATCAGTATGTAAATACTGAATTGCTTGCAACAGATGAATATGTTGCTGTTGGACATCATTTATTAGATATCGAATTAATGGACTGGGCTACCGTACCGTTAATACACTTTACTTGGGGGGATGAATATTGCCCCAATCTGGTCAATTGGCAAAAATGGTTTGAAAAACAAGGTTTACATATACAGGCAGGACAAGCGCAAGTTTTTTATACCCAAGAAAGTCATGCTATTCAGGCAGTATTATCAGGGCAGGGCATTGCACTACTCAGTCGTACCGCAATTGCCAATGATCTAAAGCATGGTCGTATGAAAATTGTCTCAGAATATATTGAACCCGCATGGAATTATTATTTATTAACACTACCTGACGCTGATTTTGTCATCAATGAAGTGAAAGATTGGTGCAGAGAAAAATTTTCTCAAAGTTTTGTTTAGTACAATGTATGACTGTACATAACGACTTGGTAAATGAGCTATCGAAAATGGATAGACCATTTAAATAAGAAAAAGCCAAAGTGTCCCCCAAATACACTTTGGCTTTGCCTTAATCTTATTGTTTTACCCTGTTGATGAGCTGCGCTGCCACTGCTCAATTCCATGATGTTTATTGTTGTTATTTGCTGATACATTTAATAAGCAAAATACGTTCCAAAATATGAAATTTTAAAAACAATTTTTATCCAAAGAAACTTAAATAATGAAAACGATTTAATAATTGTGCTTTGCTTTCAATATGCTCAGGATTTTGAACAATACACTCGATAGGGCAAACATCTACACAGGTTTGACGTTCGTAAAAACCCACGCATTCGGTACAGCGTTCGTTATCAATTTCATAAATATTTTCACCTTCAAAAATTGCTTGATTGGGACATTCTGCAACGCACATATCACAATTAATGCATTGATCAGTAATCATTAAAGCCATTTTGATATCCTATACTGCTTGGTAAGCCAATGATGACGCTGAAATATCAGCAGTTGAATTAGGTAAGTTTCTAATTAATAAAGCATATTGCATATCAACATCTGCTGGGATTGGGATTTCAACAATATGTCCAGAGCCTTTTGCATCCACAATAGGCTGCCTCTTTTTGTCCAATATCTGATTAAGCGTAAAGGTGATATTGCCTGAGGTTGTCATAAGCTCCAGAGAGTCTCCGATCACAAAACGATTTTTAACGTCGATTTTAATATAGTCTTCATTTCGTTCGATCACCTCACCTACAAATTGCTGATGGTCAAAACGTGATGAACCTGTTTCATAATTTTGGTATTCAGCATGCACATGTCTGCGTAAAAAACCTTCGGTATAACCAAATTTGCTAAACCTTCGAGTTGTGACATTAAAGCCCAGTCAAACGATTTACCTAGTTGTGCATCATCAATCGCTTTACGATAGATTTGCGCCGTTCTTGCGCAATAAAAGTAAGATTTGGTGCGCCCTTCAATTTTTAAAGATTGAATGCCCATTTTCGTTAAGCGATCTACGTGTTGAACTGCACGTAAGTCTTTAGAGTTCATGAAATAGGTACCATGCTGGTCTTCTTCAGCAGCAAACATATCTTCTTCATGACGTTGTAATAAAACCGGCTCGCCAAATTGATGTTGTTGTATGGCGTGT
>WNDP01000191.1 GCA_009912575.1 Acinetobacter bereziniae | reverse complement strand
CTCTAAAGTTTTTGACACAGTCATTTACTCAATCATCACACATAATCACACATAATCACACTTCTGATACGATATCCGAACATCAACACGGGTTTGTCTCAGGTAGATCAACAGTTAGTAGTCTTACATAAATGACCTAATATCCTTCCGAAACCACTGATAAATTTAAACAAGTTGACTTTATTTAAACAGATTTCTCTAAGACGTTTGACCGAATTGATCACCAGATACTACTTGCTAAAATGACCTCTATTTTATTCTCTAATGGATCCACAAAACTTGTAAAGTCATACTTGTCTAATAGATATCAATATGTTCAAACTAAAGGATCAAAATCAGATAAATTTATGCCAATCTCTGCCGTATTATAAGGCTCAGTCCTCGGTCCCCTACTCTTTACTTTGTTAATGATAAATCTGAGAATTTCAACATAAACCATTTAATGTTTGCAGATGACCTAACACTGTTTTCCCAAATTTCTAGAATTCAAGATTGCTATACCTTACAAAACAGCATTAAGAAAATTTCTGTTTGTGCACAAAAAATAATTTGATCTTAAATCTTACAAAATGTTTTGTTGTCTCTTATAACCGAAGTGTGAACAAATATATATTTCAATATAATATCGATAACAACTTTTTCCACAGAACTGATACTTTTAACGATCTGGGTGTAATTTTTGACCAAAAGCTTATCCTTAAAAATATTGATTCTATTACTTCTCAGTCTTATAAAAGTATGGGCTTTATTCTTAGAAATTATAAACTTTTTAAAGATGTTGACACACTTATCACTCTTTTTAACACCTACATCCGTTCACATTTAGAATATGTTTGTGTAGTATGGATCCTGTACCAAAATATTAACATGTCCAGAATGGAAAATGTTCAAAGCCGTTTTGCTAAACTTCTTGTTTTTACCACCGATGGTATATACCCCCCTAGAGGATACCCTCACAGTATTCTTCTACAACATTTTAATATTCCTTCTCTGAAATCTAAGCGAAATTATTATTGCATGCGTTTTTTATATAATTTAATTCATTACCACATTGACTCTTTCTATCTATTTTCAAAAATTAATGTTAAAGTATCTTCTTCCAATGCAAGATCAAGAAATATATTTCATTTAGATACCCAAGAACCAATGTGTTAGCGTCATCTCCTCGATACCAAATGGTAAACAATTACAGTGCAATTAAGAGGGATGTTGATATTTTTCATACCAATGCCTTGCCAACAATTAAAAAATGAATGTAGTAATTAGTAATGTTATTGTAAATTCTTAATTTGTACTTATATTTAATTAATTTATTCTTTTATCATTTTGTTTGTATTTTTTATTAATTTATATACTGTAATTTTCTACCCTCTAATTGGACTTTAGTTCGTTGGGTAGTGTACTTAAAATAAATAACAAAAAAATAATTCAGCTTCTATTCTCAACGTATCTAATCAAATGTATTTTGTTATATTTAACGAAGTATATAAATTTTTTGAAAATTGATCTTTTTCCTCTCGAGTCTGTACAAAGGGTAACTTAATATCATCGTTGGCATCCCACGAAAATTAATCTCTTCGATTTTTTATGTTATAAATAGGAAGTACAGGCTATGGAAGAATGTGAAAAAACTAAAAAAGATGCTTAGGATGAAAAACCACCACCAGGGCAGCATGTTATAATCAATACATTTCCGCACACTACCCCATTTGCCAGCCGAATACTACAAGGAATGGTTGATTTTGATTGGATGCGTACATCTTCAAATAGGGGATTAAAATTAAGGACGCCGCCCTATCAGCCGCCATTTTTTTATTATTTCTTATACAAATAGAAATTGAATAAAAATATAAATAATTTCAATACCTATTTGGTAAAAAAAAGATGTAAGATAAACATATAGATTATAGATAGAGAGGACTTATGGTTCGGCGAACACAGTTGGATTATGTTCAAGTCAGGTGGTGAGCGGGTGGAATTATACCAGAATAATGGAATATCGATGACTTTACACCAAAAGGAAGTGATGAAATGAAATACTAACAAAATTTTATAGTATGGTCCCAGACTGAGCTTGTTGTTCTTTTTTTAATTATTAATACTTGTGTGAAACTTTTTTTTAAATTTTGCATTAACTGGTAACAAATAATTGCACAATAAGTTTATTGTTAAACTTTTTGGGTTAATACTCAGTGCTAAATATAATTTAAAAAAAAATGAAAATACTTAATTAAAGCAACCTTTGGAAACAATTGAGTATCGGAGTTGACTGTAGCCAACAAAAACTAAGAATCGTGTCACGATAAAATCTAATATAGGTATAAATAAGTTGTTATAAATAGTTTTTGAGACTGTCTAAAATACATTTTAGACAGTCTCAAACAAATTTTTTTTAGAACTACAAATCAAATTTCAACTACTCAAAAAAATTAACGTAATGTGATGCTATAGTAGTTTACGTTACAAATAAGGTTCTAAAGGTTTTTACATTACGCGGGAATATTTAAAAAGAATAGCACTAGCCTTGTTTTATTTTATTATAAGAATCAAAAAAGGCATACTTACATTGTTACTAGTAATCCTATAGATTATAAACTAAAGAATTCCAAACTGCAACCGGCGTGTTTACAGTAGTATCTATGATAACCAACGTTTGTTTTTTGGAAAACAAGTGACAGTTGTTTGATTATTAAATAAAAGGTTCAAGCAAGATGCAATCCACTTAAAACGAACACAGGGCAGGTTATAGAAAAGGATAGAATTTTTTAAAACATTAAAAACAAATTAGCGGTGTGGCTGAAATGAGTGAAAAGTGAACACTCTAATAGATTTCTTAAATAATCTAAACAGTCCTAATAATGACATCCAATTTACAATGGAAATTGAAAATCAAGGTTCTCTTTCATTTCTAGATGTTTTGGTGACTCGTCAGCCAAACGGATCGTTATATTGGAAACCTACGCATACAAATCGCTACTTACACGAAAGTTCCCATTATCATACGACCTAAAAACAAACTGTTCTTAAATCTCTGGTTTATCGATCTTTTTCGGTTTCTCAGGAAATATATTTTCTAACAGAATGAAACCAATTAACCAGTAGTTTAGTAAATAATGAATATGAAAAGCGAGACAAAAGAGGTAGAAAATAATACAGACACTGCATTTTTACTATATGTTGATGGGATTACTGACAAAATTGACAAAATTCTTTGCAAACAACGATTAAGAACAGTTTTCAAAGCTCTTTCCAACATAATAAAACTCTTATTCTTTCCAAAAGATAAATTGTACACATTGTCGTCAAAAAGGTGTTTAAAGAATTCTTTGTTGTTGCGGAAAGGTTTACATTGGAGAAACAGGTCGTTTTATTAAACTTTGCGTTTTGGAACATAAACGAACAGATTCGGGTTTGTTGGCTCAGTCGTCTTTAGCGGAAGATCATTTAGAAACTGGACACAAAATTTGTTTTAGACAATCGAGTTTGATTTGAAAATCTGATTATTTCTATAAGAGAAAGATTCGGGAAGCTATATAGATCGTAAAATATCTAAATAACTCTAATAAGGATTCGGGTCATTATATTTCAAACACTTGAAAAGACTTGTTTACATGACTAACTTTTTTCTTTATCTACTTTCTCTTACACAACTTTCCCCATCTTCATCAATCTTATCTAATCGTATTTACTACTGCGTTTGCACTTTATTTATTCAATATAAGCTTCCTCAGCAGTGAAATTGAGTCAAAATGAATTTCAGAAGTTGACTTAGAATATGTAAGTATAAAAAATTTCCTTAATTGTCTTTTAATGTTTTTATTGGAAAGCAATTAAGATATCATTTTTTATTTTGTAGTTGGTATTACTTATAGGTATATTATTGAAGAAAGGCTTGGCAAAGACTTCACACATAAAATTTTGTAATATATTTGATAGGTTTATTCATTGATATAGATTGATATAGATTTGGAACCCCGACCCGGCAACCTAGGTTGCCGGGTCGGGGTTCCAAAAACGAATGCGGCTCCTCAACGTTTTTTAAAATTTGTCTTTCGGAAGCATCTACAACAAATTTAGAAAAATAGAATGTTTTAATCATTAAAACAAAACACTTCAAGAAATTAAACAAAAATCTCTAGCAAGTATTTTCAAGGAAAATACTTTACTAATTTTCATTGTAGTTGCACCACTGGTAGAGGGTTCAAGCTGCAATGATGGTAAAATCATCCGATCGGGTGCAAATTGTTTAAAACTACGAGCTGCTGCAGACCTTTGGAACTATATACTTTCGCCCCGACATCCGCACATACATTTTCAGTTTCTACACTAGAACTTCCAACACTTTAACATTTTCACAATCAGTTTTTTGGTGAATGAGAAAACTATCCAATTTCAATAGCACCGCCTGATTTATGTTTATAAGTAGCACCAACACCACTCATTTTTATTTGTAAATAGAAAAATTACACAATTAAAAATTAAAGTACTGAAACAATTATTATACTGTCCATCAACAAGAACGGAGAACTTCACAAGTGAACCAGTATTGGGAACTTGACAACGTAACTTTTTTCTCTCACTAATGTAAAATATCACTATTTTTCACTAAAAATCTCAAATTTTTTTCGAAGAATTTTATTGTTATTTGATGTTATGTTGTTGCCATCATCGGTATTTTTGTATGTAACCTAATATTGTTAGCTATCTTTTGAAAGCAGGAAGCAAAAAAGCTTTCGGATACTGGTACAGATTTGAATAAACGTTGATTAGAAGTGAGTGTCATACATACATTGAACGCATTTAGACCTATCATAGCTAAAGTAGCATCGTAAATTAGACAAAAAGTTTCAATTGACTTTGCTGACTATTAAATTATGTTTTCCATCATCATTTTAAAAAGCAATAAATTTGCACTTTAATAAACAGTTTGACTTGAGTGTTCTATTGTCGTTTATCTTCTAGAGTTTCAAGTTTGAAATAAAGCAATGCTGATTTTATGATTTGGAATTTGTAGTAAGTAATAAAGTTTAATTTTTTTTTTTTAAATTTGTAATAAGAAATGAGAATTTTACCGCGGAACCTGCGGAACCCCCTGTAAATACGCCACTAGTTTAGTATTACTTTTGAGTGCTAAATTATTTTATTTTTCTATTTTCAGTTGCTTAATACTAAAGAAAATAGTTTATTTCTTTATTTTTATAGCAAATTTCAATGTTAAAATTAGTGCCAGTAATTTTATATTCTTCTATTGCTATCTTTACAGCAAATGTATATCTTTGGTGTATTCTTAAATGACGCAGTTATTCTAAATTGCAGCTGATTTGCTGAGTTTCGTTGTTTATCTCTAAAACCTATATAAAACTTATAAACCCCTATATAAAATTCATTTTTGACTGTTTCGTAATAAAAGTTTTTCGAAAAAAAAAAAGTTATTTGTAAATTCCATTATAAATAGAATTATAACATAAAAAAAGAAACATCTGAATGGAAAATCTCCTCTTTTTTATGCAGTCAGTTAAAGACTATTTAATTTTTTATAAAAAACTTATGTATGATTCTGGAAGAAATAAGTTGTGTTACTAACAAACTTCAATAAATCGTAAAACTAAGATATTTTAAATTGTATTTTATAATGTAATAGATTTTGAGCACAAAATGGAGCAATAATTCATACATACGTAAGAAACTGATTGAACCATGTTACTATGAATAGAAGAAAATCTTAAATCTTGTAAATAATTCTAAATAGCAATTTATGAAGACAAAAATTTCATTTGATACACTTACGAGGCTTAAATGTTTTACTAAAAAGATTTTTTTGCTGAGTTATTAAAACCTAGAGCAGCTTATTACGGCTTATTATTGACAAGTCATAAACTACTAAAATCAAAAGAGAAAATAGATTTTTTTTATTTAGTTTTACTAGATTATAGTATGCGAGCGTTTAAACAGATTAAAGTGAGGATGTTGCATGACGCGTGTCTTTTATCCTCTTATCTGCCGCAATATCATAAAATAGAGTCTATTATAAAAATTTACTACTTTGAATGATTGATTTTAGAGAAAATAATTATAAAAAAAAACTTGTCTCAAACTGTAATAATGTTTTTTTTCAGTTTTATGAAATATTTCAGACTACAAAACGAATTATTTGTCACAACTCGTGTAACGTTGTATTTCACAGAAAGCATTAATTCAATAAAGCATTGGAAGCCTTAGAAGTGGAAGTCTCGAGAAGCCTTTGCAATTTTAATCGATACTAATTAACTACTGTAGAGAACGCTGTGACGTTTTGGTTCCTTTTAGTAAAATGGAAAATTTTGCTCCAAATTTGTATATTCATAAAATTTTTGTTTGTTTTGTCAGATTATTCAGTTGCAGAAGAACAACAAACAAAAATATTGTAAAATATTTGAGCTCAGCAATTGTGCTTTTTAGCAACTTTTTGTTTTCGTTTTGCCTCCTAGTGTTAAAAAACATTAACTCTTGTTCTGTATTGTGTAAGCATTCTATATGCATGTAATAATTTTTAATGATAATACAGAGGAATCAATAAAAATCAAAAATAATAACCGTTCTTAAAAGTATACCTATAAGTAATACCAACTAAAAAAAAGAAAATGATATCTTAATTGTTTCCAACTAAAAACATTAAATGACAATTAACGAAATTATTAATACTTATATATTTGTAAAATTGAAGTCTTTCGGAGAAAAACTTGTCAAAGAGGAAGAAAATTTAGACGTTTTGCTCTCCATCGGCGAAGGCGTCATCAGGACAAAACATAATTGGGGATGAGACTAAGCACGGTAACTCGACATCTAAACCACGCTAGAAGAAAAACTCAATCTGATTCTTTCAATTTCTTTCCTCTTTGACACGTTTATCTCCAAAAGACTTCAATTTTACATTGACTTCTGGCCGTGAAGGCCTATCATCTTCTTTCTATAACTATTCATAGTATTTAATATCTAATAATTGCAAGATACATTCATAATTACATCTATAAATCTACTCAGTAATGGCGTAGAATAGAATGGTCACCCGGAGTGACTTTCTATTGAGCAGCCTCAAAATAAATCGACAAATATTAAACGTGTTTACCTGACTTTATTTAGCTTTATATCTTTTTGTTTGCTTAAATAATATTATTTTAGTTTTCTAATATGTTAGAATCTAATTCAGTAAAAAGCAAACTACCGCAATGAACCCAGAGATAAGATATCATTTAAAGACGTGGACTAAAAAGTGATAAAACTTTGTTTATTATTAAAGTTTGAAGAGATCTGAACTGCGTGTGATTGTTTGAATAATAATTATTATTTCAAATTTTTTTAATTTTATTGTTTTCTTCTATGATGTTTTGATAAAACTGCCATAGAACTTTATAGAAAATTATTCTTCTTAAAGGTTGAATAAGTTTTGATAAAACTACCATAGTAACTCAAAATTTTATTGTAGTTTTATCAAAATTTATTTAATTTTATATTTATATAAAATTATAATGTACTTATATTTTTAAGCAATTTGATTTTTTGCTAATTATTGGTCGAAGTTTTTTTTTTTTTTTTTGCTTTTTCTTCTAATTTCTTAAATATTCCTGTGATACAAATCTTGAGAAAAATGCTCTTTGATAAAATTCATAATAATACTGTCTATTTAAATTGATGTTTTCATTTCTTTTATTCCAAAAAAGTTGTTTTTTCTTGTTTGTATTATCTAGAAAATACAATCGTTATTCTCGTTTTTCTCATTTTTCTCTAAGACTTTATATTGCTAAAATACTCAATAACATTTTTAAAATTTCCTTTTTTGTCTTTTTCAATGAACAATATGGATAAACTGGTTAATCATGTTTGGTTTATTGTAGATCTTTAGTAAAATTTTATTAACTTTAATTTTGAGAAACTTCTTTCATAAGAAGCTACTGAAACACAAATAGTTTTAAAAAATCTTAGACATAGAGCTAGACTTGGAACAGACTCAGAAGTCTCATTTTAGAATAAATTTCAGCAGCTCTACGGTAGTTCATTGGATCGCTTCTTGAAGATTAATGCTGGCAGTTTCCAAGTATTTACATTAAAAGTAAAGTAATCCATTAATTTTCGCTATTAATTACATTTTTAATCTTTTATTATTCTTCTATGATTACATATTGATGTTTATCTGTGGCCAAAACTTTTGGTGTTAAATATCACAAAGGCACGTGGCAGGACTTAGCATCGGACATACGTTTCATTGTTAGATTTATCCTCCGACATTGATGAATCCCAAAGTCTGAATAAATAAAAGCTTGTTTGGCCAAGTGGCTTCTCCAACCGACCCTAACGCAAGAGTATCAAATCAAATCTAATTTATATGCAACACCTGTATTTAATTTTCGGATTTGCCAGTACCTGAGCTGAAGTATAGAAAGCTTAAAAACAGTAACACCTCATTGCTCCTGTGTTGAACCAAAGATTCATGTAGCCTGCTTAAAAAGTAACCTATAGCATAACTTTGATAAACAAATAAGAAAAACATTGATGGGCTACTTGCTATTTCCCAGTCTTTCTTAAATTTATTTTTTAGATCTTTGTTATAGTTTGGTATTTACAATAAGAACGATGAATTATGTAATATATAAAATTTTCATAGCACAGTTTTAGTTACCGTACTTTTCCGAAATGGCTTTACCGATTTTTACCAAATTTTATATGTTTTTAACTATACTTTGATCAAAATTTCTCTCAGCTTATGGCAAATCTATAAGGACATGTAGCATGCGAAAAAATTGTAAGAA
>WNDP01000190.1 GCA_009912575.1 Acinetobacter bereziniae | reverse complement strand
CAATCGCATAATCTGTTAAATAACAAACAAAATAAAAATTAAAAAAATATAGAATAATAGAAATAAAACTTGTTGTAAAACAAATTTAAAGGCAAAAACGCTTATTATTAAAAGGTAAAAAATAAATATTGGTAAATTATCAAATCTAATAATTAAACAAACGAAATATACAAGACAGAATGACCAATATTATATAGTTATTTAGTAATTTTTATCTTAAAACTGCTACAAGTTAAAAAACTGTAATATAGATACATATAATCTGTAAGTTTGGTAGCGGCAACAGACTAAAGAAGTTCTACTGTTAAAGATTGAACTTGAATAAACGGTAGGAAGGTAGTTTTATACAATATCAGCTATTCTAAAGTAACCCTATGACAGATATAAACTTGAATAGTGTTTTTTTTGGTTTACTTCACAAACTACTATTTGATGTCAGGTGTACTATAGTGTTTGTTAATTAGTGTTATGTTTAATCAAAGTCTACTAAACAAAAATCAATAAAACATATAAAAATATATAGAAAACTTAAAAAGTAGTTTTGATTGTCATTGCTATAAGAGATTTATTATTAACATAGATTGCAAAAGCGCAGCTGCAAATCCTAAATACGCAACCAGCTAATGCAAACAAAAACAAAACAATTTCCATTGTTTATTTATTAACAACTGTTGCCACAAAGTTCTACCAAACAATTTGTAATGCGTTTAAGAGTATGTTATCTTTTTAAATGAGCTTTAGCTTGTCATAACAAGCACAATTATATTAGTCTAATAAGATCCGAATTAGAAATGACCCTGACCCATCTGTTTAATGAATGAATAATCTTTTATAGCAAATTAGGTATATTAAGAAATATATTCCTGGCTAAGATCTAATTAATTTCAATAATATATAATAAAAGAGGTATTATTCCTTTTGACTTATCGGAACTGAAATTTTAATTCCAAAATTTCTAGATATATCTTCATTTTTCATCCTTTGATAATATATTTTTCCAAAAAACACAGTAAAGTAATGTTGTACTTATTACTATTATTCAAATTATCAAAAAAGTTTTCTTGGTAAGAGAGAGAATCTCAAAAATTCCAGTCTCTCTATGGTGTATTAATCTTAGAATATTGATTAAATATTATCGTTATATATGTTCAAATACCTATATATGAAGATGTATAATTTTAGTAAATTATCAAAAAAGACGGTATATTCCTGCTTTGAATGCAGTAAAAAATAGTGAGATGTCTTCAATTAAATAGGCAGTATTAGACAAGGTAATAACTGTTACTTATATTGAATAATCGTAGGTGGTAATTTATACAAAGTGGTTAAAGTAATTTTGATAAATTTTGTGAATCCTGGAAAAGACATTATAAAATAGCATAAATTGGTAGATTAACCTATTACGGTCGACTTTTGTAGTTCGAACTGTACATATCAACTTGCAAAAAAATTTTAGAAACATTTTTTTAATTTTAGGCTTTTAAGAATCTAATATTGTTGTTATATTTACTATTATTGAGTGTATTATTTAATTTTTACATAAAAATAAAAATGTCGCTTAATTAATAATCTAATACAACACCTTGTGTGGTGTTAGTATTTTCATTACTTTATTTGTTAATCTCAACTCTAAATTATTGCAGCTATCAAGATTAGTAAAAATTTATCTCAAATTGTATCATCATGAGTCGTCTGTAATAATCATTGGTAAAGGAATTTAAGACACCTCGCGTGATTCATCATCTTGAACTGGGTTGCTTAATCATCTGCAGATAGTTTTAGCAATTAAACTATTTTTTTTTGTATATTTTGTGAAATAATCACGTGTTTTTAAAATTTACTACTGATAGAATAACCAATATAACAACACAAGATAAAAATCAATACAATATAAAACAAATGTCTCAATATGTGGCGTAATTAGTTAGTTGAATAATAAGTTTTCTAAACTATCTTCAAATATTTTATGAAGTCTAAAAGACACATTATCTAATATCGAATTTACTTATCTAGTATCGTTTTTTTAAATATTTTTTGCGTTTATTTTCAAATGAATCTATTTTTTGTCATTTTTACATTTAAACATTACAAGAGTTGAAACGAATTCTACCAAGTTTAAGATTAGTTCTGCTATTTTAAAAAAACAAACTTAAAACTAGTTCTTTTCTGATTTCTGGCAATGACTATGCTGAGGTTTTATCACTTTTGTAATCTTAACAGTTACAATGGTATCTATAGTTGCAATTATCAACGTTTTTTAGAGGTTTATTCTATTGAATGATATTAAAATAACGAGAGAATCATCAAATGCACGCAAAAACTTTTAATTATTTTTAAACCAACTTTTAGAAAACATTTTTTTTTAATTGCTGAACTACGAATGACATTTAAGAATACAAAAAGTATAGGAGTTATATCAAATAAACATCAGATTTCTTTTCTAATCATATGTTGGTCGAGTTTAATCAGCTTTAAATGCTAGGTTTTATATTAAAAATTTTTTGATTAAATTTCTTTATTTTTTACATCTACATTTTGCCAACGATAAATGTTTTGGCCTGATCTGGCTTTATGTCATTATGCTAAATATTAAAGTAAAGTTATGATAAAGTTAAGTCTAACGAGCTAATTGGCTGAAAGTTTTTTCCAAAACTTTAAGAAAAAACTTTTGAATTTTTGTTGTCAATTTTTTTCAGCAAGCTTATCATTTGATTGTATATTTATTATAAATAATATAATTATAATAAAAAGATGTTCTTTGAAAGAAAGGCATTGATAGCACATATTAATATGTACGCTAGATTGTGAATTTTCTACCTTTCTTAGATGTTTTGGTCAATTTGAATCTATTGAAAGGTTTTTTGTAACACGTGTGGTGTAGAAGTGCAAAAATAAGACCAATAAAGATTAAAATATTTCGTGTTACAAGGTGGTAATAATATTTGATCAATATTTTAGTAACTATGTTTTTCTCACTAGATCCGGTTATTGTTACTTGGTTGTAAAAACAACAACTTAGAATTATTTTTTGCATTCCGTAATTAGATGTTAAACCACTCTCAATCCTTGCTGAGATTTTACATAGCTCAGTTTATTTGTTATTTTAAATCGTTTTGTAAACATATAGAAATAGAGTTGGAGATAAATGTTGACAAAGTTCTGAAAAATTGAAGAAAAAAATGTAAACCAAAAAGAATTACGTTACATGACAGAGAGGTAAATAGGTTCCTATTTCCTGACGATTAAGCAATACTAGCAGAAGATGAAAATCATGCAAATTAAATATCTACTGATTTAGTTGATGAGTCTAAAAATTGGGCTCTACAAATAAATATTGAGAAGACACAGTGTATGGTTATTGGAGGCAAAAGCTATGATTCGGACACAAAAAATCTAATAAAATATATTAAGGAATATAAATACTTGAAAATAACATTTACATTTCATTGCAGAATTAATAAAAATGCTCAAAATAAAATAACAAAACAAAAAACAGTAATCAGAGAAAAACATTAGGTTTTATGAAACAATACAATTTAAAAAAAAAACTAAAGAAAGAATGCTCACGTCATTTTATTTGTTGAGAGATTCTGAAGTTTGGATGCTAGATAGATCACCAAAGACAAAATGAATACGATAGAAATGATGTATTAAAGAAGATTCTGCCAGAAAACTATATTAGACCTAGTGTCAAACATAGAAAAAGAAGAAAAATGCAAGTTAAAACAATTATATTAGATCAAATTAAAAGAAAACAGCTATTGTGGTATGGGCACATGCGACATATGATTGAGGAAAGATTGGTCTAAAAAGTTTGAAAATTGAAGTAAAGAGCACAAAAAAACAAGATCTAGAAAACGGTGAACTATAAAAATCAGCAAAGCGATGGAAAAAAGAAACTTAGAAGAAACTTTTATTGCTAATAAATAGATTTAGATTAAAATGCAGCAACATTAATTCTAAGAAGCCATTTATTATGCAGTTTTTGTAGTTTTGTGCAGACTTATAGCCAGATGTCTATTGAAATTTTGTGCTGAAGTGTTTATGAAAGAATTGAGGATCAGAGCCAAAAAAACAAACTGCAAAAGCGGTAAAGAAATAATTTTTCTTGAAAATATAATAATAAATAATATTGATCAAGATAATAATAGTAAATATGTCGATGATATAAGTAAAGCATTTAACAATTTTTATTTAGTTTATTTAATAATATGAAAAAGATAAAATAGATATTGATTATTTAGCACATTATAGTTCTGAAAGTTTTAAATTTAACTAAAATATTGTTATTATTATTAATATAATAATAATAATTATTTTTATTATTAAAATAATTATATAAAAATAGAGTAAAGTTATTTTCTGAAGAAGTAAACGTTCAAAAATTTATGACTTGTTTATGAGGGTTATATTTAATATTTTTGTGTAGAAAACGTTTTGCTGGCAAATCTGTCAAGACTCTAGCGTTAATCCTTTTAACGCGTGTCAAAAAGTATACAATTTAGAAGTTTTTGAATAGTTTTTGAACTAGTTGAGACGAGTCTTGCGTTTTATGGAGGTTGAAATACTTCTTAGAAAATTTATTCTTGAAAGGTGATAGAATTTTGTATAAATTATTTTATTATAAAAAAACAGATAAAAAGGGCTTATCCCCTCTTGAGTACACCTGTTCACAAAGGTCTGTGTTGCAAGTATTTCTAGCAATATATAGTAGTGAGGTCGCCACTTCTCCCCAGTTGATATCTTTCATTCGAGCGTGTTTGTTGTCACAGCCTTGTATACACACATCGCGACGAATATACAAACATCAATAAGTGGAACCTTAAACAAACAATTTTGAATTAAACTATAATTAAATAAGTGACATTAGTGGATGATAGTCAAATTGGAATTTAATTTAAAAAAACAAAAAGTTGTTCGCTATAAAGTGTATTTATTTAGTGATTGTGTGTGAAATTATTGGAGCAAATCAAGGTAACTGACAAACTTGAGACCAGGCCAATTGAATTTTCCTTATTGGAAAGGCTACTTTTCTCACGAGTGAAATAATACCGGTGAGTACTATTATTACTATTACACAACTGATCTCGTAAGATCAATTTATTTAGGGTCAGTAGATCATTCGATTCTAATTTATAGCTACATCACAAAATTGGGAAAGTTAATTCCGGTCCCTTTTCTTAAAGAACGTGTAAATTAATACTTTGATCATTTAATAACATACAAAAAAAAACTAAATAAATATTGATAGTAAAAGCTATAAATTATAGCTTCTTTTGATAACCTTATTGATTAACTCTGAGCTCTAAAAGTTTTTATCAAAGTCACACGCTTTATCTTTTTTTTTTGAAAAAGTATTGGACCATAAGTGGTATCTTGTGGAACACTTCTACTGCTTATACCGCAGGGCGCAGTTGTCTTTTTATATTTTTTGTTGAATGTAAAAGTTATATCATGATAATTGTATTTACATACCCTATTAACTGAACTTTCATTTTGCCGCTATTTAAATTCACAATTGAGATCTTACTTATTATTCTTACTAAAGCTACAAAGTTTTTTATCAGCTGCAAGTACAAGACATTCACAATACTATAATCTACTTTATTGGTGTTTTATAACACCACCTTTAAAACAAACAAAAATTATTTGCAAATTATAATGGAGATGGAAACTATTTTACAAAACAGTTGCCATTCAAAAAATTTCTTTTGAAAACAGGTAAAATTTTGGTTCACCAATAATATAAATAGCTAATAAATATCTATACCTGTTTAGCCAAAATGCAAATCAATACAAATGGGTTTGTTCGGACGATTGTAAAAAAAATGAATGAAATTTATGCTTTTGTGGTCTTAAACGTAGTTTAAGTTTGAAATTATCAAAACTTTTATTAGGGTAGTTATATTTATTGACTATTAGTAATGATTAATTTATAATTTTTTTATAAAAGTTTAGGTATTGAAGATTAGAAAAAGAGAGTTGTCTTAGGCTCTTTACATGAGGTATTTATTATATGTCAAGAGCGACTTTTTTAGACTTTTTACATCTTTTTCTACCCTCTGGAAAACGTTTTTGAAATTAGAAAAAAATTTTTCTTAACTAAAAAAAGATGAATATTTTAAAAAGAGTATTTTTATGTCCAAATTTTTATAACCCAAATGGATCAGTTTTCAACTCGATTCTTTTAGATTTTAACTCTCATTAAAGTGTTTAAAAAACTCTTAAAGGGAAGGAAAAGATAGAAAAATTTCAGCAAAGCTATAAACAGTTTGAGTTTAAAAGTGGTCGGTGTAGTATGTAATATCTCATATATTCTTGCGTAAAGCTCATCCAGAGCAACCAAACATTTTTTATTGAATAAAAGGTATAACACTGTCAAGGCGGAAATAATTACAATAACTTTGTTATAGAAACAGTTTTTTTTGCTATTGTTGAAGATTCTCATATTGCAAAATAGAAAAATTAAAATAACTTAATTTTTCTGTATAAGCTATTATGATTTCAATTAGAGTCTTAGAAAAGTAGTCAGTTAAATGTGTCCTGCTATATTGATATTAGTGTTTGAATTATCTACTTTTAATTTTGTTTTTGGAATTATATAATATTCTAATTTTATTAATTTTAGCTATTTTTAATTTTTGTCGTTTCCAAAGTTTTGTTAGGTTTAAATAGAAATAAAGAATTTTTTAAAAATTTATAATTCGTAATACTTAGTTGCCGATAAAATAATAAATTATAAAACGATAATAATTATTTAATGAAATGCAACAAAGCCAAATAACACGTTACGTATTAATAGAACAATTTTCTTCAGCTTTTTTTTGAGAGAGATGATTAAACAAAGATGACAGCTTTTTTCTCTGCATTTAGTGCAAAGTAGTAATTATTTTTGTAATTACTTTAGAATGAAAACTTTTATATAAATACAAATCTTTAATTTTAAATCTTTGGAATACAATTATTTACTAGATTTTTTGAATGAGAAAACTAGAATTTTCAAAATACATAAAATGTAATTCATAAATTGTTTTTTTTGCTTTTTTTATCACTTTTAACTCAAAAATACTTGTAAAATTAAAAATTAATTAATAGATTTAGTTTTAAATCTTGCTAACTTTTTTTAAATATATATTTTGCATATAATAATACAAACTTCATTTTATGACAATTTGTTACAGTTTATTTAAGGAAACTAGTCTGCAGACATTCTTACATAATGCTTTTACTCTCAAGCTCTTATAAATCTGTTGTCACAACAAGTAATAAAGAGATTGACGAAGGTGAGTTAAGACCTCAAATAAAATAAAGTACCGAAAGAGGTTTAAGCATTTCAAATTTTAGGACAAAGTTTTGGAGCGACACCAGATGAGGTGACAAACAGCTTAAAAGTATCAGTGCGTAAAATCTTGTTAAAAGGAAACAAAACAATCGAGAAGAAAAAGCCTTCATATTTCTTCGTGCTTGAAATACGTGATTTTTTTTCTCTCACCTTCTTACTTGATTATGTTTTTAAGCTTATTTCAATTTGAGGTTGCAATAAAAGTTATTTATGGTGTCCAGGCTGTAGTTGGTCATCTCTGTCACAAAATATTTGTACTGAATAAAGATACTTTGAGTATTTCCTAACGATAATACTAAAAAAAATTTAAGCTGAAGTAGATAAATAATCGTTTTACAAGACTTATCAAAACTACTTAGAGATTTACAAACAAATATAGATACGAGTAGGTAGCTTCTTTTGTGTGTTGATAATACTAATAAGAAAATAATTATAATGTTTATCAACCTCTTGTACCTTTCAAAGTGAAATAAATTACTTTGAATCAGTGCAGAAAATCTAAAAACGTTTTCACAAAATACTCTAAACTAAGCTAAGTATATAATTACCTTTCTTAAAATTGTTTTATATATTTTATATTTTTGTTCAGTGTATATTTTCTATAAGACTTAAACTTTTTTTAACATTAATTGCTAAGGTATTTTAAATCTTGGTTTAGGTTAGGAATTTTCATAAAAGAGCAAAACAAAGCAGAATGTTTTTTGTAAGATTTTAAAATCTTAGATGTAAAAGAATAGTTTATAATTGAATAATAGTAGTTTATTGATTTAAGTTAATAAAAAAGGGAGCAAACACGTGCTCCCCTTTTTTCATTTGATCATCTTCTATTACGAGACCAGTTTTGGCTTACGCTCTGCCACAGGTGTAGCCGTATGGAATTGCAAGACACCATCATCAAAACGCGCCTGTTTTAAAGCTTTACGATCGGCCAAATAATTATTGGTGACTTTCCAAGGCGCATGTTTACCTTGCTTTGGCATCACATTGGCCGCACGGGCAATATACCCCGAAGTTAGGCTTCCCATCACAGTATCATCAAGCAGCTCTGCCTGATCACCCTTTGGTATAACTTCATCGTAATGATGCTGATCCATATAATTGAGCAAGCGACAAATATAATCGGCAGCAATGTCGACTTTTAAAGTCCAAGATGCATTGATGTAACCAATAATCATGGCCATATTTGGCACATCACTCACCATCACGCCTTGATACAACATGCATTTAGAGGTATTCAATTGCTGACCATCGATTGAGCCTTTAATACCACCCAAAATCTGAATCTCAAGCCCAGTGGCGGACACATTAATATCGGCGTCTAGATGTTGCCCAGATTTTAACAAAATACCAGTTTCAGTCAGCTCTTGAATTTGATCGGTTTCAACACTGGCTTGACCAGAGCGCAAAATCTTAAATAAATCGCCATCAGGAACGACGCACAAACGTTGATCCCAAGGGTTATATGAAGGTGTAAAGTGTTTCATGTCCACTTTGCCCTTCAACT
>WNDP01000019.1 GCA_009912575.1 Acinetobacter bereziniae | reverse complement strand
AAGTCACCAACCAGAACGGTAAGAACTCAAAGTAATCATCTGTTTTTATCAATTTGCAGTGTATTGAAACTTGAACAATTAAAGCTTACTCATCAAATGAATCATTTTGCTTTGAAAGCGAAGCTTTTTATCTAAAATCGTTGAAAGCAGCCTATTCTGAAATTTCCTTTTTTAAAAAGGCTAGTGCGTAACATCAGTTAATAACAATCGTAGGCATAATAAAATGTTGAATTCAAATTTATATCAAATACTGGTTTTAGCAGGGATTGTCCTTGCAGCACTTATTATTATTGGTGTGATCATTGCCCGTTTATACAAACGTTCGAGTAAAGAAGTCTCTTTTGTTCGAACAGGTTTCGGTGGTGAAAAAGTCATTTTAAATGGTGGTGCAATTGTACTCCCCGTTTTACATGAAGTGATTCCAGTCAATATGAATACCTTGCGACTTGAGGTTAAACGAGCTACCGATCAAGCACTGATTACCCGAGATCGTATGCGTGTAGATGTCATGGCAGAGTTTTATGTCCGTGTAAAACCTACCGCAGAATCAATTGCCACAGCAGCCCAAACATTGGGTAAAAAAACCATGTCACCGCAAGAGCTTAAAGACTTAGTCGAAGGTAAATTTGTGGACTCACTTCGTGCGGTTGCGGCTGAAATGGCCATGGAAGAGTTACATGAAAAACGTGTTGATTTTGTCCAAAAAGTTCAGCAAGTGGTTTCAGAAGATTTATTTAAAAATGGTTTAGAACTTGAAACTGTTTCTCTGACAGGTTTAGATCAGACCAGTTTTGAATACTTCAACCCTCAAAACGCTTTTGATGCAGAAGGTCTGACCAAATTAACTGAAACAATTGAAGATCGCCGTAAAAAACGTAATGATATTGAACAGGACAATGATCTTGCAATTAAAGCCAAAAACTTAGAAACAGAACAGGCGCGCTTGCAAATCCTTCGTGAAGAAGAATATGCAAAACTACAACAAGAACGTGAAATTGCAATTCGTAAAGCTGAACAATCCGCTGAAATTGCAACACAAGAGGCAGCAAAAAAACGTGAAGCGGAAGAAGCACGTATTGCGGCTGAACGTGAAGTTGAAATCAAACGCATTGCTTCTGCACGTGATGTTGAAAATGAAAATATTCAAAAAGCGCAGTTGATCCAAAAAGCGCAAGTAGAGCAGAAGAAAACCATTGAACTGGCCGAACAAGACCGAGCGATTGCGATTGCGGAAAAATCACGTGCAGAATCCGAAGCAAAAGCCTTAGCAGATCAAGCACGGGCACAAGCAGTGAAAGCTGAAGAAGAAGTGACAACAGTTCGTGAAACTCAACGAGCTGAACGTTTAAAAGCAGTTGAGTTGGTTGCAGCCAAACAGGTTGCTGAAACAGATGCAATTGCCATCACTGTCGCAGCAGAAGCATCAAAACAGGCTGCGGCAGATGATGCTGAAGCTGTACGTATTGCAGCACAAGCTGAAGCAGAAAAGATCCGCTTAAAAGCCAAAGGTGAAGCTGATGCAAAAATGCTCCTTGCAGCCGCTCAAGAGAAACAATATCAAGTAGACGCTGAAGGTACTCGAGCAGTAAACGAAGCCAATAATGTACTTTCAACTGAACAGGTTGAAATGCAAATTCGTTTAGCATTATTGAAGTATCTACCTGAAATCATTCGTGAAAGTGTTAAACCCATGGAAAATATTGATGATATTAAGATTCTCCAAGTCAATGGTTTAGGTGGTGTTTCAGCTTCAACAGGAACATCTGAATCAGGTGAACACGCTCAAGTTGCCCTTTCAGATCAAGTGGTTAATAGTGCCCTTCGTTATCGCTCACAAGCACCGCTAATTGATAGTTTAATGAACGAACTAGGCATCAAAGGTGGTGATATCAATGGCTTAACCCAATCATTGAAGCCCAATAATGACTAATTGTTTAACAGATGAGTACGACATTGCATAAATATTGAGCCTCTACCTTTAGAGGCTTTTTATTGGCTGAGATTAAATACTGAGAATGACGATTTAAATCTCAATCTTAATCTAAATAAATGATACAGCAGCTCGATCATTTCTTTTAGAATCGAGTGCTTGATCTCATCCTTTTGGTCGAAATAGCATGCCCTTTTTTCAGCTCGATGTAACACACTAAAAATGACTTGGTTTATTTTTATTCTCGGTGCAATGATTGCAGGCTTTGTCCAAGGCTTAACAGGTTTTGCCTTTGCTTTAATTGCGATGTCTTTTTGGGTTTGGGTATTACCACCACAACTGGCAGCACCGTTGGTGGTCTTTGCTTCCCTATGGAGTCATCTCATCGCACTGGGCCGAGAGCAAAAACATGACTTTTCTTTTTCTTTGGTATTGCCCTATCTGATTGCAGGACTCATCGGTGTTCCATTAGGAACTTACCTTTTACACTTGGTTGATGGCAACAGTTTTAAAATTTTACTCGGACTGTTTCTCGTACTTTGGTGCCCGATGATGCTTTTTGCACCTGAATTTCCACGCATCCAAGCATTTGGAAAGGTCGCAGACAGTTGTGTTGGGTTTGTTGGTGGAGTTTTAGGTGGATTGGGCGGTTTTTGTGGTGCTGCACCTTCTGCATGGGTGATGCTTAAAAACCTACCTAAAGCCCAACAACGCTATATTCTTAGACACTTTAATTTTGCCATTCAGCTATTTACGATATTGGTCTATCTCTATCAGGGGACAATTCAACATTTACATTTACCTTATTTTGCACTGATTATTGTTGCAGTGAGTATTCCTGCAATGATTGGTGCGCAAATGTTTTACAAAATTTCTGAAATTCAATTCAAGCGTTTGGTACTCAGTTTGCTTTTCGCTTCAGGGTGTTTTTTGCTGTTCACAACGCTGATCTGAGTGATCACATTTTAGAAAACTTGCATCATATAAATAAGGCGTTTTTACAGTCTTATATTTTGAGAAAAATTTCGATCAATTTGTGTGAGTCTTATCGCTGAAGCATAGATATTCAAATGAAGATTACCACCAAAACTAAGATGCATACTGTTTAAAGACACAAGATAATGCATGAGCCATCAACTAATTTATTTAAGTATAGGTATCAATTTTCCCATTCTGAATATAAGTAGATGACTTATCGCAGAATGGGTGTATTGAGTCTAGCAAGCTTTGATTTGTATTTACACAATCAAGATGGATCTTGACTTGAATGTTCTTGCTGGGGTGCTTGTTGCGAAAGCGATATTGGTGGTTTAGGATTAAAATTATCCTGTAACAACGCCTTTCTCATACCAAACATGTACAACAAAATAATCACAGAGAAAGGTAAGCCACAGAGTACCACGGCGCTTTGCATAGAATGAAAACTACCTGCCAACAATAATCCAATGCTGACCAGTGTAATCACCACCGACCAAAAAATTCGTAGCCAAATGGGTGAGTCGCTTTCACTACTTCCACCTTTTGTAGATAAATTCGCAATCATCAATGTACCTGAACCCACAGGGGTTAAAAATAGTACAAAGCAAATCACCACGACGATACCTGCCACATAAGGATTGAAAGGTAAATACTCAAGCAATTTAAACAATGATAAAGCAGGATCAGTTAAAACCATGTCGCCTAGGACTTTTTGCTTTTGATTCAAAATCAAATCAATCGCAGTATTTCCAAAGATTGAAAGCCAAGCCAGTGTAAAACCAAGAGGAATCAGACATACGCCCAATACGACTTCTCGAATTGTACGGCCTTTTGAAATACGGGCAATAAACATCCCTACAAATGGTGCCCAAGCAATCCACCATGCCCAGTAAAACACTGTCCATGAACCTAACCATGCACTGGCTTTTTGATTATATAAATACACATCAAAACTTTTAACGACAAAATGATTTAGATAATCACCGATATTTTGTACCAAACCATTCAACAAATGATTGGTTGGCCCTGTTAAAAATACAAAAAGCAATAAAGCATAGAGTAAACGTAAATTAATCCGTGAAAGCCAAGCTAAACCTTTTTCAATACCAACCACCGTGGTAATCGTCGCAACAACCATCATCACCAAGACCACACTGATCAAGGTAATATTATTATTGGGAATCTCTGGGAGTAAATAACTAATCCCTGAGACCAGAACCAATGCGCCAATTCCTAAATTGGTGACCAAAGAAATGACTGTCGCTAAAATACCGAAGCCGTCTACACAGTCGCCAATCAAGCCATAGATCTTTTGACCAAAAATTGGATACAGTGCTGAGCGTAGTGCTAAAGGTAGGTCTAGGCGGAAGGCAAAATAGCCCAGCGTCACACCCAATAAGGCATAAAGCACCCAGCCATGAATGCCCCAATGTAAAAAACTATACATCATTGCATCACGTGCTGCTTGGATAGTGCCGCCCTCACCTTCTGGCGGTCGTAGGAAATGATCAACAGGTTCAGCAACGCCATAGTAGAGTAAGGCGATCCCGATACCAGCAGAAAACAACATGGAAACCCATGCCAGATAACCAAACTCAGGTTTGTCGTCATCTTTGCCTAAAGGAATTTGACCAAACCGTGAAAAAGCTAACCAAGCAACGAAACCGATGCAACCAACGATCACCAACATATAGTACCAACCAAATAGCTGGTTGGCCTGTTCTTGTACATAGGTCAGCCAAAATTGGCTTTTTTCAGGAAATAAAACAAACAATAACCCAAAAATACCGATACTGACTGCTGAACTTCCAAATACAAATAAATTTAATCGAACATGTTCGGATTCGGATCCTTCATGACTTTTTGACACCATGCCCTTGCTCCTTGCAAACGGTGTATTTTCTTAAAAAATAAGATGATAGGCATTTTTTCGACTGAGTATTTCAACATCTAAGAATATTGATGTACGCATTTTCATCTTGTATGGCCAATCAAAAAATTATTGATTTTTGCAGATTATACTTTTTATTGATTGAACGTTCAATCAATAAAAAGTATGATAAAAATGCTATGATGCTCTACATCGAGAAATGTTAGATAAAAGCCCTATTTGGGGCAAATGGAAAAGCATGACAAAGCGTAGAGTAAAACCAGAGCATGTGCGACGTGAAGAAATTATTAATGCCGCATTTCATGTGATTTATGAAGTGGGATTGTCCAACACAACCATTGCACAAATTGCAAAAAAAGCTGAATTATCAACAGGTATTGTCAGTCATTATTTTGGTGATAAACAAGGATTAATCAATACCTGTATGCAAGAAATGCTCAACGTTTTGCGTCGAAAAACCGACCAGAATAAAGCTGAAGCAGATACGCATCCAGAAAGCCAAATTAAGGCAATTATTGATTCCAACTTTGATATCAGTCAGGTCAATAAGCAAGCGATGCGTGTCTGGTTGGACTTTTGGTCTGCAAGTATGCATCTCCCTGAATTGGGACGCTTGCAACAAATTAATGACCAACGTCTGTATTCAAACTTGAAGTTTCATTTCCTCAAGTTGTTGGATAAAGAACAGGCAAGTATTGCTGCTCGCGGATTGGCGGCTTTGATTGACGGATTATGGTTACGTGGGAGTTTAGTCAGTCATGATGAATTTGACAGCGAACTGGCACGATCCATTGCTTACGATTATGTAAAAACGCAATTGCAATTTGCGAAAAAACCTTTGCAGGAGAGACGGAATGAGTGATTCACAAGTTCATCAATTGTATATCCATGGTCGCTATGTTGCTGCGACCAGTGGTAAAACATTTAATAGTATTAACCCTGCCAATGGCGAGGTGATTGCAACACTTCAACAAGCGTCACAACAAGATATTGAAACAGCAGTTCAAAGCGCACAACAAGGTCAAAAAGTTTGGGCAGCCATGACGGCGATGGAACGTTCATGTATTTTACGTCGTGCTGTAGATATTCTCCGCGAGCGTAATGACCAGCTAGCGCAATTAGAAACTCTCGATACAGGTAAAGCCTATAGCGAAACATCAACTGTTGATATTGTTACAGGAGCTGATGTTTTAGAATATTATGCAGGGCTTGCAACTGCGATTCAGGGTGAACAAGTTCCCCTTCGTGATTCCAGCTTTTTTTATACTCGCCGCGAACCTCTGGGTGTCGTAGCAGGTATTGGTGCTTGGAACTATCCAATTCAAATTGCACTTTGGAAATCTGCCCCTGCCCTTGCTGCAGGAAATGCCATGATTTTCAAGCCAAGTGAAACTACCCCTCTTACGGCATTTAAACTTGCAGAGATCTATACAGAAGCGGGACTGCCAGACGGCGTATTTAACGTTGTACAAGGTGCAGGTCGTGAAATTGGGCAATGGTTGACTGAGCACCCTGTGATTGAAAAAATTTCTTTTACTGGCGGTGTAGAGACTGGGAAAAAAGTCATGGCCAGTGCAGCAGGTTCAACCCTCAAAGAAGTCACAATGGAACTTGGCGGAAAATCACCGTTGATTATTTGCGATGATGCCAATCTAGACCGTGCCGCTGACATTGCAATCATGGCGAACTTCTTTAGCTCAGGGCAGGTATGTACCAATGGTACACGCGTCTTTGTGCCTAAATCTTTACTTGCTGACTTTGAAAAAGCAGTTGTTGAACGTGTCAAACGTATTCGCATTGGTGACCCAATGGCAGAACACACCAACTTCGGTCCACTCACCAGCTTCCCACATATGGAAAAAGTGCTGTCATTCATTGAGTCAGGCAAACAGCAAGGTGCAAAACTACTTATTGGTGGAGGACGTGCAACAGAAGGTGATTTAGCCAAAGGTGCTTATGTATTACCGACTGTTTTTAGTCACTGCCAAGACGATATGCGTATTGTTGAAGAAGAAATTTTTGGGCCTGTGATGAGCATCCTTAGTTATGACACCGAGGAAGAAGTCATTCGTCGTGCGAATGACACGACTTTTGGTCTTGCAGCGGGTGTAGTAACTCAAGACATCACCCGAGCACACCGTATTATTCACCAAATCGAAGCAGGAATTTGCTGGATCAATACTTGGGGTGAATCTCCTGCGGAAATGCCAGTAGGCGGTTATAAGCAATCGGGTGTTGGTCGTGAAAATGGTTTGACCACACTCGGACATTACACACGCATTAAATCAATTCAAGTTGAATTAGGTGAGTACCAAAGCATTTTTTAATGCACTCACCCTTTCCCTCTCAATCCATCCTATGTGCCATGTCATCACTTGATTGCATTGGCACCTTTAAGAAATACAAAAAGGATAATTATGAATACTCAATCCTATGACTACATTATCATTGGCGCAGGATCTGCCGGAAATGTATTGGCTACTCGTTTGACTGAAGACAAAGATGTCACTGTTTTATTATTAGAAGCAGGTGGTCCTGACTATCGTTTAGATTTCCGCACTCAAATGCCTGCTGCCTTGGCATATCCATTACAAGGTCGTCGTTACAATTGGGCGTATTTAACCGATCCAGAACCCCATATGAACAATCGCCGTATGGAATGCGGTCGTGGTAAAGGCTTAGGTGGCTCTTCATTGATCAACGGGATGTGTTACATCCGTGGTAATGCCATGGACTTAGATCAATGGTCAACCCACAAAGGTCTGGAAGACTGGACTTATGCGGATTGTTTACCCTACTACCAAAAAGCTGAAACACGAGATATCGGTGGCAATGACTATCATGGTGGCAACGGTCCAGTTTCTGTGGCTACGCCAAAAAACGGCAACAATGTACTGTTCCATGCCATGGTTGAAGCAGGCGTACAAGCAGGTTACCCACGTACTGATGATTTGAACGGTTATCAACAAGAAGGCTTTGGTCCAATGGACCGTACTGTGACAGCTAAAGGTCGTCGTTCAAGTACAGCGCGTGGTTATTTGGATATGGCAAAAGGTCGACCAAATTTAACCATTGTCACCCATGCAACCACCAATAAAATTCTCTTTAATCAGAAGCAAGCGGTCGGTGTAGAGTATATTCTTGGGGCTGATCAAGCCAATTTAAAACAAGCACAAGCAAAACGGGAAGTTTTACTGTGTGCAGGTGCGATTGCTTCACCACAAATTTTACAACGCTCAGGCGTAGGTCAAAGTACTTTCCTCAAATCAATGGACATTGCTGTGGTTCATGATTTGCCAGGTGTAGGTGAAAATCTACAAGACCATTTGGAAATGTATTTACAATATAAATGCAAGCAGCCTGTTTCTCTCTATCCAGCACTGAAATGGTTTAATCAACCTGCGATTGGTGCTGAATGGCTCTTTAATGGCACAGGCATTGGTGCAAGTAACCAATTTGAAGCAGGTGGCTTTATCCGTAGCTCAGATGAGTTTGACTGGCCCAATATTCAATACCACTTCTTGCCTGTAGCGATTAACTACAATGGTAGTAATGCAGTTAAGGAACATGGTTTCCAAGCCCATGTCGGTTCTATGCGTTCACCATCTCGTGGTCGAATCAAGCTTAATTCGAAAGATCCGTTTCAACATCCAAGTATTTTGTTCAATTATATGTCCAGTGATCAAGATTGGCGTGAATTTAGAGATGCTATTCGTATTACTCGTGAAATCATGCAACAGCCTGCTTTGGATGCCTATCGTGGTGATGAAATCAGTCCTGGTAAAAAAGTTCAAACCGATGCTGAGCTAGATGATTTTGTACGAAACCATGCAGAAACGGCTTACCACCCTTCTTGTAGTTGCAAAATGGGTGAAGATGAAATGGCTGTCGTAGATGGTCAAGGTCGAGTTCATGGCTTAGCAGGCTTACGTGTGGTAGACGCCTCAATCATGCCATTGATCATTACAGGAAACTTAAATGCAACCACTATTATGATCGCAGAAAAAATTGCAGATCAAATCCGTGGTCAAAAGTTGCCACGATCTGAAGCGGATTATTACAAGGCAGGGGCAGCACCAGTACGACAAGCGCCTTTACGCTCAATCCTTTAAAAGTACACTCTAATGTGACAGCTGAGTGCTTACTGAGCTGTCATAATACTCAAGGAAGAATAAGATGAAGAAACAATTATTATTCGTGCTCCCTTTTAGCATCTTTGTTCAAAGCATCTATGCAGATGAATCGAGCACTGCCACAACATCAGCTTATAGTGCAAATCTAACGCTAGCGAGCCAATATATTTCACGTGGTTTCCAACAAACTTGGGGTAAACCCGCTTTACAGGGTGGCTTAGATTACAATCATAACAATGGCTTTTTTGCAGGAACCTGGGCATCTACAGTCAGTGACGACTTTATCCGAGATGCAACTGTTGAATGGGATGCTTATAAAGGATATCGCCATAGTTTCGGTGAGCTTACGCTAGGTACAAAAGTCGCGTATTACTATTACCCTGGTGCAAAAACCACAGCAGAAACAGCACATACCCGATTTAACTATGGTGAAATCATTCCAGAAATTAGTTATGGCCCACTCAGTTTGAAATACGCCATTACCTATACACAAGATTATTTTGGCAATAATTCGGACACCTTAGCGATTGGCAACAATCAACACTCTCGTGGCTCTGGGTATCTAGACTTGAACTGGTATCAACCAATCACTCAAGGTTGGTCTGTAAATGCACACTATGGTCATCAACGTATTCGAAATTTTTCAGAAGCTAACTTTCAAGATGCGAGTTTAACCATCAGTAAACAATTGCCTTATCAGATTTCAAGCAGCTTGAGTTATAGCAAAGCATGGGATAAAGATAGTTTCTATCAGAACTATAGCAATGGTAATCCAAATGCTAAAGTTTCAAATCCGATTGACTCAACCGTGACTTTTGCACTTACCAAAAGTTTTTAGTTATCAAGTTCAATGATCAGGATTCAATACGCCCATCCAATCAAGGGAGCTTAAGACCTAAATATTTTTTAATTCAGTTCCCTCTTTAGCATGACTGATCCTCATGCTTTTTTTATTGACCTAGACGACTCTCCCGATCAGCAACAATATAAAACAAGACACCCCTCACAAACAAAAAACAACCTTTATTACAACAACTTAAACAAAAACAACCACAACTCACTTTCTGCTCCCGTGATTGCTTTAAGCCAATGATCTCACAATATATTTTAAGCTTATCGATGATTTTATCGACACTCTGACATATTTTGTGACGTGATATTCCCTATTTATTTTCAGGTTTTTTATCGTTTTTATGATTTAGCAATGTATTCCTGCGAACTTTTACTTTAAAATGCACCTACTATCTTTTCGTAATTCGTCACCACCTTGCGCCAAAGCAACTGTTTTATGCGTGGTAGCACGAATAAACATGCCTTTGAAAATTCGCGTGGCTAATAATTGTAATGACTCAAGCAACTCATCATCCTATGGAATCTATTTCCAACATCCGTGTATTGGATGAATGGCAAGAAGAAATTCCAGAGGACTTATACATTCCTCCTGCTGCATTCGAAATTCTGCTTGAACATTTCGAAGGACCACTCGACTTTTTAATTTATCTCATTCAAAAAAACGGTTTTGATCTTTTACAACTGGATATTGCTCCAATCGCAACTCAATATCTGTCTTATATGGACAATATGAAATCGCTTAATATTGAACTCACTGCTGACTATATGGTCATGGCGGCACTGTTAGCTGATTTGAAATCGCGATTATTATTACCAAAACCAAAAACAATCAATATCGAAAAAGATCCAAAACAAGAACTTATTGACCGTTTAGAAACTTATTTACGAATTAAACAAGCAGCTGAGCGTTTAGGGCAAATGCCTGTTTTAGACCGAGATACTTTTGCTAGCCATGTGGCAATTGGTGAAATTCCAAAAGTTTATGAAGGTTATGACGTCAACATGTTAAAAGATGCACTTTACTGCATTTTTAACCGACCTGAACCGATCACCCATAAAATTGAGCAAGAACCTGTACTGCTTGAAGAACGTATTGCTTATATTGAATATATGACCCAATCTGGTGAAGTGCTCAGTTTTCAAGATTTGCTTAAACCAAACCAAGGTCGTATGGGCATGGTGGTTACATTTATGGCAATCTTAGAGCTGACCCGTCAGCAAAAAGTTCAAATTATTTCATCTGGTGTCGAAGCTCCTCTTTCCATTCAAGGTGCAAGTGCATGACCATAGATCAAAATAATGTATTTAATGTTGATGAATTACATCATGAAGTTCTGATGCAACTTGAAGCGATTATCTTTGCAAGTGATGCCCCTGTCTCTTTGGCACGTTTAAAAGAAGCATTTCAAAATCAATATTCTAAACAACAGTTGCAACAATACTTACAGCAACTGTCTGTTTTACAACATGGTCGTTCTATTGAGTTGATTGAAATAGCTCAAGGTTATCGTTTTCAGGTCCGTGCAAAATACCGCAATATGATTGCACAGGTTTGGCCGGATCGACCAACTCGATTATCTCCTTCGCTGTTAGAAACTGTTGCAGTGATCGCTTATCATCAGCCTGTAACCCGTGCTGATATTGAGCAAATTCGAGGAGTGACAAATAATAGTCAAATACTCAGGACTTTATTTGATTGGAACTGGATTAAAGAATCTGGTTACCGTGAACTCCCAGGAAGACCCGCGTTGTTGGTAACAACGCCACAATTTTTAAATGCCTTTGGTCTAGTGTCTTTAGACCAATTGCCTCCCCTACAGGACGCCAAGGAAGCTTTTTTGGCTTTGGATGCGCAAGCGCCAAAGTCTTAAATAGGTGCACTGTTGATGATTATTTCTAAGGTTATGCTGTCATGAGTGAAAAATTGCAAAAGGTACTCGCACGAGTTGGTCTGGGCTCTCGCCGTTATATGGAAGAGGTCATTGCCGCTGGTCGTGTTAGTGTCAATGGGCAGGTTGCTCAAGTGGGCGAACGTATCGAACCAGGTGATGAGCTTCGCATCGATGGTCGTAAAGTTCAGTTCCAGATTGAAGATGAGATCCGTCGTCGTGTCTTGATTTACTATAAACCAGAAGGTGAAATCTGCTCACGTAATGATCCAGAATCTCGCCCGACCGTGTTTGATCATTTACCACCAATTGCCAATGACCGTTGGGTCATGGTGGGTCGTTTAGACATTAACTCTACAGGTTTATTGCTTTTCACAAATGATGGTGAACTTGCCAATCGTTTAATGCATCCCTCAAATGAAATCGAACGTGAATATGCCGTTCGTGTCATGGGAGAAGTCATGCCTCAACTTAAAAACAACATGACAAATGGCGTTGTTTTAGATGATGGTCCAGCTAAATTTGAATCTTTCTCTGAAATTGGTGGTGAAGGGATCAATCGCTGGTACCAAGTCGTTGTAAAAGAAGGTCGTAACCGTGAGGTTCGCCGTATTTTTGAATCACAAGGTTTAAAAGTAAGTCGCCTACTCCGTACACGTTACGGTACCGTGATTTTGCCTCGTGAACTTCGTACAGGTCGTTGGATGGAACTTGATAAAACTTATATTGATAATTTGACTAAAGCTGTAGAACTGAAACCACGTCAAGGTACAGGTCTATTTGGTATGGCTAAACGCCGTACAGAGCGTATGCAAGATAAACCAATGGCTGCACGTCGTGGTGGTAGTTTCTTACGTCAACAACGCCGTGATAGCGAAACTGAAGAATCTAACAACCATCAAAATGATCGTCGTGATTCTCAGCAAACTATCAATCAATACGGGCAAAACCGCACTGAAAATCGTGCTGATCAGCGCAATGAGCGTTCTGAAAACCGTTTCAATAAAGCCCGTTCTGGTGGCAACAACTACAATAATGATCGTGCAGATAATCGTGGCAATAGCTTTAACAACAACCGTTCTGAAAACCGCTATGGTTCGCAACAAAACCGTAACCGCTCAGATGATCGTTACACCAATGACCGTCGTGACTATTCAAACCGTCAAGAACGTAGTGAACAACCTGAAAAGAAAAAGCCTTTTGTAGTGAATAAAGGTTTTAAAAAGTTTTAAGTCATGCATAGACTGAACGCTAGAAAGCCACTCGATTGAGTGGCTTTTTGATTTGCATCGGATCAGGACAGTTACTCAACCACAGCTTGTGGAATTGCACTCAGTAACCGTTTGGTATACTCATGTTGTGGTGATTGATACAATTCATCAGAATTGGCAATTTCGACAATATCACCATGATTCATCACCATGATCTGATCAGAAATATATTTCACCACAGATAAATCATGTGAAATAAAAATATAACTCAATCCAAACTCATCCTGTAAATCCTGAAGTAAGTTTAAAACTTGGGCTTGAACAGATACATCAAGTGCAGATACCGATTCATCACAGATCAAAATTTCAGGTTTTAAAGTTAAACAACGAGCAATCGCAATCCGTTGACGCTGACCACCAGAAAACTCATGCGGATAACGATCAAAGGCCTGTACAGGTAAACTGACTTTATCCAACAACTCTAAGGCCAAGCGTTTACGTTCTGCATCGTTGCTACCGATACCATGAATTTGCATGGGCTCCATCAAAATCTGTCCAACAGTAAAACGTGGATTTAGTGAAGCATATGGGTTTTGGAAAATAATCTGAATTTTACGTTGGTACTGCCTAAACTCTTTTTCAGACATCGCTAAAATGTCTTTACCCTGAAATAAAGCCTGACCACCTGTGGCTTGTTGTAGACGCATCAGCAATAAGCCAATCGTAGTCTTACCAGAACCGGACTCACCGACTAGACCCAAAGTTTTGCCTTTGGCGAGTTGAAAAGAAGCACCTTTAACCGCTTGATATTCCTCTTTTCCAAAAAATCCCTTTCGGCTAAAAAATGATTTCTTCAAATTCTGTACGTCAAGAATAATTTCCTCTCCTCCCACCAAACCACGTTTTCTTTCAGTAATTTTTATTTCAGATAACTGTACATCTTCCACCAGTTGCCCATCTTGTTGTTGCTTAAGAAAGTCATTGATGACAGGTAAGCGATAAGGGCGATGGGATAATGTTGGTCGGCACAAGAGTAAAGCTTTGGTATAGGGATCTTGCGGGCGTTCCAATACCTCTTTGGCTAAGCCATATTCACGGATTTCACCATGACGCATTACAATGACTTGATCAGCTATCTCATTCACCAAAGCCAAATCATGAGTAATAAATAGCATCGACATTTGACGACGTTTGCGTAAAGTTTCGAGCAAATCTAAGATCTGTTTTTGTATGGTGACATCTAGTGCTGTGGTCGGTTCATCTGCGATCAGTAATTTCGGTTCACACACAGGCAATTGCCATTGCAATCATGACACGTTGCTGCTGACCACCAGAAAGTTGATTGGGATAAGCATCAATTTTCGTTTCTGGTGTAGGAATACCTACTTCAGTGAGTAATTCAAGCGCACGTTGTCGGGCTTGCTTACGCCCCATGTTTAAGTGAATGCGTAGAATTTCAGCAATTTGATCACCGACAGTAAACACAGGATTAAGTGATGACATCGGTTCCTGAAAAATCATGGCAATCTCTTTACCACAAATCTTACGCATTTGTGTTGTCGTCAAACGCAGTAAATCTTGCCCTTCAAAAATAATTTTACTTTTTTCAGCGATACGAGACTGCCCTTTTGGGAGTAAATCCATCGTTGCCAATGAGGTCACCGACTTACCACTCCCAGACTCACCCACCAATGCCACAGTGGTATTGGCTGGAATCTGAAAGGAAATGCCTTTCACCGTTTCGATGAACTGCTTATTCTCCCCTTTAAAACTCACACTCAGATCTTCGACACTCAGAAGTACAGGAGGAGTCACATTTTGTTCTGACATTTTTACACTCCTTATTTTAATTTAGGGTCTAATGCATCACGTAATGCATCTGTAAACATTGAAAATGCGGTGACCAATACAGCCATCGCAACCGATGCTGCGACCAACTGCCACCATTTCCCTAAAATCAACTCACTTTGTGCTTCATTCAGCATACTGCCCCATGACACGACACCGACTGGAACCCCGAAACCAAGGAAACTTAAAATCACTTCGGACTTAATGAATGAAACCACCAAAATTGACATTTGAACCAGCGCAATATGACTCACATTTGGAAAGATATGTACAAACATTCGTCGTAGATGACTGACCCCAATGGCTTTAGCGGCAAGCACATATTCACGTGAAGTATGCTTCATATATTCAGCACGGATTAAACGAAACACGCCTGTCCAACCAGTTAAACCCAAAATCAAAACAATCGATAAAATACCTTTTTGCTGAAGTACAGCTGCAATTGCCAAGACCAATAATAAATAGGGAATAGAGGTAAAAATGCTATAAAACCAATTTAGAACGTCATCAACCCATCCGCCAAAATAACCTGCAATTGCCCCAAGAAATGTACCAATTACCACAGCCAGCAATGCAGAAACCAATCCAACTACAATCGAGGTTTCAGCGCCTTTTATGGTCTTTAATACAACATCCTGCCCCCATTTATCAGCGCCGAAAGGCAAGGTTTTTTTCAACTCACTTTGCTGATCTAGCAAATGTCCACCTAATTGCTGATCAATGACCTTCATATCTTCTGCCAGTGGATCTTGTACACCATAATAATCCACTGCACTGCCTGAAACCTGTTCAGATGCAATTTGGGTATTCAGTTCTTTAATAACATCTTTTAAAGGATCAACAGGGTTTTCAGGTAATGCTTCAGCATTGACTGCCTTTTTAGCAGTATTTTGTGCTGTTTGATCAGCTCCAATAAAGGTTGGAGGTGCATAACTTTCAGCAACCTCTTTGTTCCAGTTCGAAGCGATGACACCTGTCATGGATAAAATCAAGATGACGAAATAACAGAACAACACCCCTAACGACACCATGGCAACGCGGTCGGCTTTTAAGCGTCGCATTGCTAAACGCCATAGACCCGGAGAAGCCTGTTGATCGTGTACTTCTACTTTTTTAGCGAAAATTCCAAGCATCATTCCACCTACTTCAACTGTACGCGTGGATCAACCACTTTATAAATCAAATCAGCGATGAGATTAAAAATCATGGTTGCGGCTGCGACATACACAGTAATGGCTTTAATCACAGGAAAATCACTACGTTCTACCGCAATGATGACCTCTCGCCCGATTCCAGGAATACCAAAAAAGCGCTCAATTAAAAATGCACCAATCAATAACGCAGGCAGGCTCGCCATCACATCAGTAATAATCGGAATGGAAGCATTACGAAGCACATGAATCCCCAAGATACGTCCTTCCCCTACGCCTTTTGCACGAGCAGTTCTGACATAATCCTGATTGACTTCATCCAAAATAAAGCTGCGATAAAGCCGTAATGTAGGCGCAATACTGACCACCAACATAATTAAAATAGGCAGTAATGCATATTCAAATAAATTTCCTGTCAGGCTGTCACTCCATCCTTGCACAGGGAACCAACCTAACTGATAAGCAAGACTGTATTGAAATACAATGATATACACCAAAATACTGATCGACATACCGATGGTACACAGCAACATTACCATTCGATCTGTTAAAGAACCACGAACCGATGCAACAGCCAATGCCAAAATGATTGAAATCACAGTTTGTAGAATCGTCAGTGGGATAATGATGGTGAGCGATGGGCCTAGTCGGGTTAAAATAATATTTGAAACGGACTCACCAGTGCTCCAACTAAAACCATAATCAAAGGTGATAATTTGTTTAATAAAAATCCAAAGTTGAATATAGTATGGCTGGTCTACACCCAATTGCTGACGAATGTTTTCGATTTGTTCAGGATTCGCCATTTTTCCTGCAAGGATATAAGCAGGATCGCCACCCACCCAATTAAATAAAAAGAAAATCAGCAACACAACTCCCAACATGGTAGGAATCATTTGCCATATACGACGTGTGATATATGCCAACATAGTTCTAATTCCTTTTAATTACGTTGCCCCATAATTTCTTGAAAGAATGCTTTGTTATCTGGTGCTCTACCTAAGAAATCAACCACCAATTTTTCAGCTTTCTTTTGCCCACCTTGCGATAAGATTGTTTTACGATAACGTGCGCCAACTTCTGGATTATTTAAGTTATCGCCAAATGCTGAAAGCATGTCTAAGGCCAACACTTCAGACCACATATACCCGTAATAACCGACTTGATAACCTCCCATAATATGACCAAACTGACCAGGAAATTCCGTCGTAGGCACATAACCTAAAGCTGTTTGAGCTTCTAGATTTTTCCAGACGTCCATGGGTTGGATTTTCAATGCATTTGCGGTATGCAATGCCATATCATATTGTGCATACAAGGTCTGACGTGAATAAAATAAACCACGTCCATAGTTTTTAACCGCTTTAAGTTTTCCGATCAGTTCGTCATCGATACGAGGACATGCTGGCTTACAATAATCTGCCAAAGTTGAAAGCGTTTCTTTACGACGTGCCCATTCCTCATACATTTGAGAAGGTGCTTCCACGAAGTCACGTTCTACAGAAGTACCTGACTGCGAGGCATAGCGTGTATTTGACAAAATGCCATGTAAAGCATGGCCAAATTCATGGACAAAAGTTTCTAATTCATCACTATTTAAGCCTTTACGGTTAAAGTTAGTGACTAAAGCAGAAATCGGTTTACGGTGGGTCAATGTACTTCCGCCTCTTACTCCCCAAACTGCAGCATGACCATATTTGCCTTCACGTGGAAACTTGTCCATATACAGACCACCTAGAAGCTGTCCTGTCTGCTTATCGATTACATCGTAATATTCAACTTCATCTTGCCAAACATCGACTTTGGCAGGCTTAAAATCGATCCCATACAAGTGAGATGAAATGGCAAATAACCAATCTTGTGAAGCTTGTGTTGGGAAATATTCACGCATTTTTTCTTGGTCGATTTGGTACTTATCTTGGCGTAATTTTTCACTCCAATACGCTTCGCTCCAACGATTAATTTCAGCTTTTTCAACGGGGATGTTTAAAGTTTTGGCTTTAAACTCACGTAGAGCCTGAACTTCTTGTTTTTCTAATGGAGCGACAGTATTGTGTACCTCTTTGAGGAACTTATTGACCGTTTCAGGATTTTTCGCCATACGGTTTTTCAATGCCCAATCGGCATAACTGGCTTTACCAAAGAGTTGTGCTAACTCATGACGCAGATCAATGGCTTGTTTGAGCAAGACTAAATTCTTTTCAGTTCCACGGCGTGTATAGGCAATTTGATAACGTTTACGCGCATCATCGCTGTCAGCCAACTCCATAAAAGGACGATATTCGGGATAATCAAAGCCCAATAAATAGTTACCTTTTTCATTTTTCTTTAAATTGGCGATATAACTTTCAGGTAAACCTTTTAGCTCTGTAGGTGTAAATTCTAATTTTTCTGGATTATCGCGAACGTTACGCGCATATTCTTGTTGGATCTTGGTCAACTCATCCAAAATTACTTTTAAACGTGCTTGTTTTTCAGCGGAGAGCTGAACGCCTGTATCTTCAAAGCCATCTAAAATATCTTGGCGATATTTAACGTCAATCTCATTATTGGCTTTGGTTTTTTTAATCTGCTGATACAGCTTAGCGTCTTGATACACTTCAGTCTGGAATTGGCTAATTTTGACCTCGCAATCATCAGCAGCTTTACGTAATGCTGCGTCTGGATCAACATTGCTCATCAAATTAATAGGACCATAAAAATCTTCAAACTCAGCAAAAATTTCATCCCACTTCGCCAATACATTACCAGCTGGCGCATTATTTTTTAATTTGAGTTTGGCAAATTCAGCAAGTTTGCTTTTTACATCAGCAATTTTTGCATTACATTGGGCTGGAATGTCTTTGGCCTGAAACTTTGGTAGCGTAGTACGTTCAGATTCAGCATAGGTCCACTGCCCTAAACCCATCGACAACATACATAATGCACTTAATTTAAATACCTTCATTTTCATCTTTTCTCCAATCTTTAATTTATTTTCAAAATTCAATCTGTTTATTTTTTCAACCACCGTTGTAAATTACTTTTTCATATCAAAATACATCCATTCAGATGGAAGAATAGGATGCTTTTTAAATCCAATCACACGGGGTTGCGCCAACGCATTTCGGTAACGTGTCGATGCCATTTGTACAGGCATATACACCTCTAATATTCGCGCCATTTTGCGATAGAGTGCATCACGTTCAGGGCCAGGCATTAACTTTTGAGTTTGCTCATAAAGGTGATCATATTCGGGAATTTTCATACAGGCATTATTGGTCGCATGAATGTTTTTGCTGTAAAACAGTTGCATAAAGTTATCAGCATCAGGATAGTCCGCCACCCAAGCCGAACCTTTAAACATGGTTTTACATTGCTTCTCTGCTTTTATACCTTCTGCAAAAGGCAAAGATTTGGTGGTCATTTTAACTTTGATATTGTCTAGCGTTTTTTTCCAAAACTCAGCACTCTGCTGACTACGTGCACTCCCCCCATAAATAGTCAATTCAATCACCAATGGTTTACCATCAGGTAATGTACGCCAACCATCCGCCCCCACTTTATAGTGATAACGGTCGAGTAGTAAATTAGCTGCTTTGATTGAATAAGGAATACTGGTTTTATAGTTTGGATCATGCCCCACTACACCATAAGGAACAGGAAACTGTAATCTTTGTGCATCACCTTTCATTAAAATTTTAATTTGATTATCAGGTGAAAACGCCATGGCCATGGCACGACGTAAAGCAATTTTTTCTTTACTGAAACCACCGACAACCGGGTTTCGCATATTCCAGTAATAATAATCAATCGAAGGATCGACAATACGGGAAAGCTGAATACCTTTTTTTGCCAGTTCTGGTTTAAGCTGACCATCTTGAATCGCTTGAACAGTTAAATCACCATCAAGGACGAATAAGTCTGTTTCATCTTTACTAAACGATAACCATCGAGATTGTGCTTCTTCCATGACTTGAATATCCACGACCCCAATTTGAGGCATTTTTTTGCCTTTCATCGCATCAACAATTTTTTGGTCTTCTGCTGTTGATGCTTTGAAATCCCAAATATAACCACGATAATCAGGATTGGCCTTTAAAATAATACGTGATCCCGGTGTCCACTTTGCCAAAACATAAGGGCCTGTTCCTACTGGATGCCCCATCGCAAAGCCAGACTTATCCCGATAGTGTTCAATTACTTCTCGTGCAACAGCACCTGCTGGCTGATGTGCCAAGAGCATGGGAAAGTTTTGATCAGGTTGTTTCAATTTAATCACTAAGGTATAACGATCTGTTGCCTGAAGTCCGTCAACGGTTTGATCATAATTAAATTTGCCAGTTTTTTTTGCTTGCTCAAGTACTTTATCTATACCCACGATCTTGTCGTCCAACAACCAACTGTTGGGTGAGTGTAAACTCGGATCTAATAAGCGCTTATAGGAATAAACATAATCTTGCGCAGTTAATTCTCTTGGCTTGCTTTTAAACACAGGATCTTTAGCAAAATAGATACCTTTTTTAATTTTAAAAGTATAGGTTAACCCATCTGCACTGACTTCAGGCAATGCCACTGCGGTACGAGGCACTAACTTGGCAGGTGAAGCCAAATAATCATAGGTATATAAACCTTCAAATATTGAATTATGTACATGTGCAGAATACAGATCTTGAGTTCCTGCGGGATCAAAACCCGTTTCTGCAACTGGAAAAACATAACGTAGTACTTTAGTTGGATCTGCTGGATTTTTGGCAAAAATATTCATTGTGCCTGTCAGCATCATACTGCCCAACAATACACTTAGCCCGATCTGTTTAAGTTTCCTATTTAAATTATTCTTCATCATTTCCTTCAACTTTATCTGTTATTTTTTGATCGGCTGTACATCAAGATATTGCCAAACTGTATTCATCATCGGGTGCGCTTTATAGCCTTGAACTTGCGGTTGCAATAACCAATTGCGGATTCGTGTGGTATGAATAATCCAAGGGTTATCTGCTTCAATCTGACGACTGATTTTTTCATAAAAAGGAGGACGTTGTTGTGGTGGTAAAGTTAATGCTTGCTGATAAAGTGAATCATAAGCTTTAGATTGATAACAACTTAAATTGCCTTTTCCAGAATTAGGGCCATAAAGTAGCTGGGCAAAATTTTCACCTTCAGGGAAATCTGCAATCCATGCACTACCCCAAATCATATGCTTACATTGAGTGGCTTCTTTTAAATTGTCTGCGAAATTGCTGACTTTAAATTCAACACGTATCCCAATTGCATCTAAATTTTTCTTCCACAACTCTGAGTGAATGACTGAGCTTGAGCTATTTTCAGTATTATATTTCAATGTCAAAGGTTGACCATTGGGTAAGGTTCGATATCCATCCTTGGCTTTTTTATAGCCAAAGCGATCCAGTAATTTGTTGGCCAATATCGGGTTATAAGCCACACTACTTCGATATTGAGGGTTGTGACCTTGTACACTATCTGGTACCAGCATTTCAGCTCTGACCGCTTGTCCCTTATAAATCTGTTTAATTGCTTCATCTTGGTCATATGCCAGTGTAATTGCACGACGTAAAGCAATTTTGTCCAAACCAAAACCTCCGACAATCGGGTCTTTCATATTGAATATGGTATAGGTAATTTCAGGATCTTTATTGGGAAAATGTTTTATACCTTGTTGTTTAAGCTCTGGTTTTAATTGTGTGCCATTCAGTGCCTGTGGAACAGCATTTGAGGTTAATTTATCGAAATCCAACTGCCCTGACTTAAACGCCAACCATCGAGACTGTTCCTCTTCAATAATGCTGACTTTAACCTTACCCACTTGTGGCATTTTTTTACCTGACATTTCTTTGACCACCTGGTTATCCCAAGCCGTTCCCGTAGATTTATAATTCCAAATAAAACCACGATAGTCAGGATTTGCCACCAACTCAATTTTACTGCGAGGTACATATTTACTGAGTTGATAAGGTCCTGTGCCCACTGGATGTTGACCGATACGATCAGTATAGAACTCAACGACTTCTCGTGCCGCTCCACTAAAAGTGACATAAGCCAAAATATAAGGAAAATTATAGTCAGCACGGGTAAGGGTAAATTGCAATGTATATTTATCTAAAGCTTTTAGCCCTGAAATCGGCATATCATAATCAAACTTTCCTGTCTTTTTTGCTTGAGCCACCACAGCAGTTAAACCTTGGATCTTGCCGTCAATAAAAGAATACGTTGGAGAATGATTTTTCGGATCACTAATTCGTTGGATCGAATAAATATAGTCTTGGGCAGTTAGTTCACGTCGTTTACCTTTGAATGCAGGATCATCAGTAAAATAAATGCCGGGTTGTATTTTAAAGGTATAAACCTTACCGTCTTGCTCTATTTTTGGTAATGCTTGTGCAGTATTGGGTACCAATACGACTGGTCGAGCCAAATAGTCATATTTCAACAAAGGCTCAAATATCGCTTCTGCAATATTCCCACTATAAAAATTGTAGGTCTTGACCATATCAAAACCATCATCTGGCGCTTCAAAGGCCAAATTTAAAATTTTATTTGGCTGCGCAGGGGTTTTCGCAATTGCCATTGCCCCATGACCGATTGCATATGCGCACAACGTAATACGTAAAAGCTTGGATTCCAAATTCATACCTATATTTTTTATAAGAGCAATAAACACTCCAGCATCACTTGCATTGTTCACTAAATTCGAGCTGAACCAAGGAACATCCTTTGCAAAGAAAGTAACATAGATTGTCTAAGCTCTGAATCAGATCATATGAGACAGAATGTTAACGGTACGCTCATCCTGTACATTACCGCTTTGGTACTGAACCAAATGTCAAATTAACAATAGTGAAAAATTGCATAAGTGACCAGTCCTAAATCAAAAGCGAATTTCATGCCATCCATAATTTCCATTGTAAATTTTGTTTATTTTTACCGTAATAAATCAAAAACTATTAAGGATTTATATATGCTCGACATCATATCCAGCGACTACACATTCAGCTAAATATTAAATTCATATATGTTTTATAAAAATGTCTTATATTGCACAATTTAAATACATGAGTGTTCCAAAATCGCTCACTTATTTTATCAAACACTCTAAAATAATTAATAAATATATGATTATTATGAAATAATATAAAAAATTAATTGATAAAAAATAAGAATAAAATACATAACTCAAATTAAGCATTTGATTTTAAGAGCAAAAAACAAACAAAATAATTCTAAATTTATACTTTTTTTAACAATTATTTCATCATCTCTTAATATTTTTTTAGATTTTTTTAAATCATGTTTTTATAACCAAGTCATGGAAGAATAAGATAATCCAACACTAATAACGCAAATTATTAGCAGTTTTTTGTATATTTTTACAACATTTAATTAGATAGTTGGCACTTGTATTGCAAGAAAGCAATGCAGCAATATCGCTAAGTACAAAAAAAACGGATGTCTGAAAATATGAAAATGAATAAAAAGTTTCGTTCTTTGAGATCGCCAACAATGGGGGAAAAAATTCTTAAATTAAGCATACTCAGTTTAAGTTTAATGCATCTCTCTATAGCGAAAGCAGCAGAAACTGAAGAAAACACTCAACCTACAAAAGTGGCAAAAGTGACAGTCACAGGCTCTTCAATCAAAGGGGTTGCTGCCCAAAGTGCGTCCCCTATTACAATCATTAAAGGAGATGATTTAGCAAAACAAGGTGTCACCACAGTTGAAGAGGCATTGACTAAAGTCAGTTCAAACCAAGCAGGATTTTCAACTTCACAAAACGTGGGAACAAGTAATACGGAGGGGTCTTCTGCGAATCTTCGTGGATTAGGAACCGATAAAACATTGGTATTACTTAATGGCCGTCGCTTAGCTTATAGTCCGTTCAGCACATCTACCACCAATCTCAATATTATTCCCATGGCGATGGTAGAGCGTATAGAAATTCTCCGTGACGGTGCTTCTGCTGTATATGGCGCAGATGCAATTGGAGGTGTTGTTAACTTTATAACTAAAAAATCTTTTGAGGGGCTTAATATCAGTGTTGGCGCAACTCAACCTGAAACCAGTGGTGGGGATAAACAAGACATTTCTATTTTTGGGGGATATGGCAATTTAGATGAACAAGGCTTTAACGTTTATGGTGTAGTTGATTATCGTAGAACCAATAATATCATGGCGAAAGACCGTAAAATCAGTCGTCGTGGTGGTGTTATTCCTGAACTCGGACTCGATGCCAGTTCAGCAAATGCTTTTCCTGTAAACTTTTTTGATCCAAAATCCAATATTCTTGCAAACCCCTATGGCAATACAAATTGTAATAACACGCCCAATGTTATTGCCGATGGAGGTTTATGCTATCTGAACACGCAAGCATTAATTGGCATTACCCCAGAAGTTGAAACAATTTCAGCACTAGGTCGAGGCACATTTAAGCTTTCAGATAAATTTAATTGGCGAGTATATTTTTTCTCGCAATGAAGTGACAACCTCAATTGCCCCTGATGTATACAGCCGTTCAGTAACTCTCCCTAGTACAAGTCAATATTATCCTGGCAAAGGAATCACACCAGCGGTGAGTGGCTTGAATGATGCAGATTTACAACTTTATCTGCGCTCACAAGGTGGCAATCGCTCAGGCAAAACAACCAATGACTCTCACCGTGCTTTTGCTGGAATTGAAGGTGAAGCTTATGGATGGGATATCAATGCAGGTTTAACTTATGCAAAAAGCGAGGCAACTGATAGTTTTAATGCAGGTTATCTCAATCAAAGTAAAGTTCAAGCTGCTTTAAATGACGGTTCACTCAATCCATTTGGTCCCTCAGCAGATGCAAATATTTGGAAATCATTTGAAGTCAATGGCGATACCAATAAAGCCAGTTTAGATTCAACTTCTGTTGATGTCACAGTATCTCGCCCCATCTACAGCTTACCTGCTGGTGATGTTGGCTTTGCTTTAGGTGGAAGTTTTACCAAACAAAATTGGGATCAAAAAATTAATGCCGAAATTGTTAGACAAGTGCCTGGTAGTGGAATAGATCCAGGTAAACCAGTGAGTAAAGGAGATCGTGATATTTCAGCAGTATTCACTGAATTACATATTCCGATTTTAGCCAATTTAGAGGCACAACTTGCCGCTCGCTATGATGATTACAGTGACTTTGGGGATACTTTCAATCCTAAAGTGGCGTTGCGTTGGGAACCTTTAAAACAATTAATGTTCCGCACATCCTATAGCACAGGCTTTCGTGCACCAAGTTTATACGACATCAATGCACCTCAAAGCCAGACCTATACAGGCTCAAAATACAATGATCCCTTACTTTGCCCAGGTGGAGTAGCAAGCTCACCACAATATCAAACAGAATGTAATGTTCAATTTAAGCGTATGCAAGGCGGAAACCCAGATTTAAAAGCTGAAGAATCAACATCATATACTACTGGTGTTGTATTTGAATCGATCAAAAACCTTGTATTCACTGCAGATTATTACAACATCAAAATTGATAATCTGATCGATGCGATTACAGATTCAATTGTTTTTGCAGATCCGAATAAATATGCCAGTCTTTTTGTCCGTGATGCAGATGGCCGAATCAAATATGTCAGTACCACATTGATCAATATGGGTGGCATCAAAACACAAGGGGTAGATTTAAGTTTGAACTATCTGACTCCCGTGACCAAAACAGGACGATTTGGTTTTGGTATCGACGGAACTTATGTCCTCAAATATGACAAACAAGAAGAAAAAGGTGGTGAATGGATCAGTCGTGTAGGGAGCTATTATAACCAACAAGTTTATACACGTTGGAAACATGTTGCCAATGTGAATTGGAGCTATGACAACTGGAAAATGATCTTCGAACAACAATTCAGTCGTGGTTATAAAGATTCCAATTCAACAGGTGAAGCAAAATACGACCAACATCGTGTAAGCGATTACACCCTCTACAACATCGCAGGTACTTATAGTGGATTTAAGAATCTTGAACTCACTGTTGGAGTCAAAAATATTTTTGATCAGGACCCACCTGCCTCGAACGTCACAGATAACTTCCAATATGGCTATGACTCAAGTTATGCCGATCCAACAGGTCGTGCATATTACCTAAGAGCGACCTATAAGTTCTAACTGAGTATTTCACAAACATCAGCTTGGTTTCATCTGTTGTTTGTGAAAATAAATCGTTCACACCGTCAAACAAAAAATTGAACACAATTTTTATATAGCCTCTTTCGCGCTATTTATTGTTTGTCTCTCACTTCAGGAGTCGCAATGGGCAAGAATTTTTCAGAATTAGAAAATAATTCTGCCAAACGCCTGATTGGTATTGGAGCTGTAATTCTTCTGCATCTGATCATCCTTTATGGCCTGATTACAGGATTGTCTAAGACTGTAGAAAAACCAACAGATGAGCCAGTTGAATTACTCATCATTCAGGACAAAAAGCCTGAGCCAGAAAAACCAAAACCTATTGAAAAACCACCCGAGCTTCCAAAGTTAGTAGAGAAAGTATTAAAAACACCCGATCCAAAGCCTCGTGAAAAACCCGTGGAAAAAACCAATCCCGATCCAAAACCTCAGGAAAAACCGACTGAAAAGCCGACACAAAAAGCATCTGAAAACCCAGAGTCTACACCAACCCAAAAAACAGAGTCAGAGCAGAAATCTGATCCTACACCAAAAACCAAACCCGCAGGTGAAACACGGGGTGTTTCTCGTGGTGAAGCTGGCTGTAAAAAGCCTGATTATCCGAGGGAGTCTTTACAGAGTGAGGAACAAGGTGAAGTTCTTATTTCAGTCCTTGTTGGTGGTGATGGCAAAGTTAAAGAAGCTAAAGTTAAAAAATCAAGTGGTAGCAAAGCTTTAGATAGAGCAGCTTCAAAAGCTTTTAGTTTATGTACTTTCAAACCTGCCTTGAAGAATGGTGAACCTCAAGATTCTTGGTACGACATTCCCTATGAATTTGTAATGAATTAATTAAAAAATTGGAGATCATGAATGAATAAAATGATGAAAACAGTTCGACTTTTTGCATTAACAAGTGTTTTAGCAGGTACGAGTATACTGCCTGTCTCTACCGTATTTGCAGAAGAAGTAGCAACCCCAACAGCAGTTCAAACCGCTGAAAATATAAACAATAGTGCCCACACTCCGCCTCCTCAACCAGCCACAACTCAAACTGTTCATAATCCTTATGGTTTAGAAGCTTTATGGCGCGAAGGAGATATCGTTGCTAAATCGACCTTATTTATCTTGGTGCTGATGTCGATTGGCACGTGGTACATCATGGTGACCAAATTTATCCAACAAGCCAAGATTAAACGTCAGGGCAAAGAAGTTGAAGCTAAATTTTGGGATGCAGCTTCGATAGACCATGCAGCAGAAACATTAAATGAAACAAGCGCATACCGTTTTATTGCAGAAAAAGGGATTCATTCAACAAAAAAACATGGAGGTAATTTACTTGAACGAATTGATTTTAATACATGGGTCACGATTTCGATTCAACGTGCCATAGATAAAATCCAAAGTCATTTAAGTGGTGGCTTAGCCTTCTTGGCAACGGTAGGTTCCACTGCCCCTTTTGTGGGGTTATTTGGGACGGTTTGGGGAATTTACCATGCCTTAACAGCAATCGGAATTTCAGGACAAGCGTCAATTGATAAAGTTGCTGGACCTGTTGGAGAAGCCTTGATTATGACTGCAATCGGTCTCGCTGTCGCAGTACCTGCCGTACTTGGCTACAACTGGCTCACTCGCCGAAACAAAGCTGTTTTGGACAATGTACGTACTTTTGGTTCTGATCTGCACACTGTGTTATTGAGTGGTGAAATCAAAAATACCAACGACCTTAAATAGTATAAGCAATAATACGAGGTATCTAGCATGGGAATGACCGTAAATTCAGAAGGCGACGAAGATGATGTAATTTCGGCCATCAATACCACACCTTTGGTTGATATTATGTTGGTGTTACTGATTATCTTTTTAATTACAGTGCCTGTTGCCATACATACAGTTCCAGTCAAATTACCTGAGGAAAAAAATACACCTTATGTGACCAAACCTATCAATATCCAAATTGCAGTCAACAAAGCAGGTGATATTTTTTGGAACGAAAAATATATAGCAGATAAAAATACGTTGATCAGCCGTCTACAAGTGGAAGCTCAGAAACGCCCTCAACCAGAGGTACACATTCGAGGGGATCAAGTCACCAAATTTGAGGCAATTGATGAGGTCATTAGTGCTACAAAACAGGCAGGTATTGGCAAAATTGCCTTTGTGACCACTCCTGTTGCTGCACCATGATCAGATAAGAGGAATATTTTATGGCGATGAATGTTGGTTCTAATAAAGATGATGATGTCATGTTGGATGTCAATATGACACCGCTTATCGATGTCATGCTGGTATTGCTCATCATGTTCATCATTACTATCCCGATCCCCAATAATGCGATTAATATTAATTTGCCCAATGGCAATCCACCACCAAATCAAGACCAGCCACCTGAGCCAATCAATCTGAGAATTGATCCACAAGGTAAAATTTTTTGGAATAATCAAGCGGTGGAAAACAAACAAGCGTTAGAAGTTTTATTGGCGAGTGTTGCGCAAAAATCTGATCAAGATCAGATCAAAGTACAACCTGATCAATTCACTGAATATAAAGATGTTGCCATGGTTATGGCAACTGCACAGCGCTTAAATGTGAAAAAAATCGCCATTGCAACAAATCACTAAATTCAAATGTGAATCCCTCATAGGTCAATCTATGAGGGATTTTAAGTCACTTATATTTTCAGCAAAAATACTTAAAAAATTTTTCTTTAAGTCACAACTTACTTACTGCTTTGCTGCCAAACTTGATATAAATGAAAAGGAAGATCCAATTTTAATTGAACAAATTGTAAGTCATCTTGCTGTTGTGGGGGCTGTCTAAGTTGCACTGCTACCTGTTCAGTCGATAAACCATAGGGTTCAGCATCTGCATTAGAATAGGCATAGACAATTTTTTCGACACCTGCCATCCGCATTGCAGCCAAACACATCGGGCAAGGTTGACCACTTGCATAAACCACGCAACCCTTTAAGGATAAGCGTTGTAGTTTTTGACAAGCTTGACGTATCGCATTGAGTTCCGCATGAGAGGTCGGATCATAACTCGCTAAAATTTGATTGACGCCCGTACTAATCACCTGCCCGTGTTCAACAATCACCGCACCAAATGGGCGCCCTCCAGCTTCAACATTTTCTACAGCAAGATTGACTGCCTGTTGCAAAAAATCATGATCTTGCATTGCTTCTCCTCGCTCATATCGCTTCAATTTCTGCCAATATCAGTAAGCAAAAGTTTTAAACTTTTTTAACAAACTCAGATTTCAACTTCATTTGACCAATACCATCAACTTTGCAGTCGATATCATGACCATCACTACTATCTGTAAGAAAACGAATACTTTTAACTTTAGTACCCACTTTAACCACTGAAGATGAACCTTTAATTTTTAAATCTTTAATGACGGTAACAGCGTCCCCATCCTGCAAAATATTGCCCACTGCATCTTTAATCACAACCTGTTCATCTACTTGTGATTGCTCACCGTCTTTCCATTCATAACTACATTCAGGGCAAATCAACAAATCACTATCTTGATAGGTATATTCAGAACTACATTTAGGGCAGTTAGGCAATGACATGATTCACTCCTACAAAATTCAAAAAAAGAAGCATCATAACATCTATCTACTTTTCATCAACTTAAAAACCCTAAAAAATATAAGGAATAATAAATATCAAGATGCGACTGGACGATTCAACACCTCAATCAGCACAGTCACATGGTTATGTCCTTCATTCTTCGCGGCAGTTAATAAAGTCACTGGACCTTGCTGAATCAATTGCCTTAATTCAGTTAAAGGTACTTTTTGTTGTTCTAATTCAGCCAAATATTTTAATCTAAACTCAATCCAACGATGCTCAGTATCTTGGTGATACCATTTCCTTAAGTCATTCGAAGGGGTTATTTCTTTTGGCCATAAATCTAAATGTGCATCTACTTTTTTAATTCCGCGTGGCCATAAACGGTCAACCAGAATACGCTTTCCATCCGTTTCGGCCACGGCATCATAGATGCGCTTTGTATAAATCTTCACTTATCATTAGCTCAAATAAAGTTAGCTCAAATAATCAATTTATTGATCTGGAATGGTCGGATTGACTAAAAGGCCAAGCAATTGCAATGACTCTTGCCAACCTAAATAACATGCTTCAACAGGAATAACTTCAGGAATACCTGATTGACTAATATTCACTTCCGTTCCTACCAACACACTTTTAATGTCAATGATCACTTCAATTTCTCCTGCCAATTCAGGATTATCAAACCGATCAAAATATCGTATGCGTTGATTCGGAATAAGTTCCGCATACGTTCCACCAAAGGAATGGATTGAACCTGTGGAAAAATTAGTAAACGACATTCGATATGATCCACCTTCAGTTGCATCCATATGATGAACTTTGGCAGTAAAGCCATGTGGTGGCATCCATTTGACAAGCGCATCTGGATCTAAAAAAGCCTTGTAAACACGCTCTGCTGGCGCACTAAAAACACGATGTAACTTGACCGTATTGCTCATTCTCAAATCCTTGATTAATTATTTTCATTAAGAATCCAGTTTAGCGCTGTAGATCATTACTATATGTATGGCTTTAGTAGCTTGAAACTTAAAAGAAAAAGCATATCGCTTAGGATATGCTTTTAAAAAAACGACTTACCCTAATTTTACACAATCAATCTTCTATTTCTTCTTCATCAAATATATAGGTTGTACAACCCCAACCATCATATTCGCCTTCAAATTGTTCTGCGATCTTGGTAAACCATTGCTCTAAATCAACAATATCTTCATATTCAGGATAAAGATTGACATAAACAGTAATTACCCACTCACTAGGCTGTACCTCTTCGTCCAAATATAAAGAGATTTTTTGCTCTTCAAGCAATAAGGAAATTGCACATTTTTCGGCAAGCTCTTGTGTCTTGAAATACATTGAGAATTCAATTTCATGTATTTCATCTAAATCATCACCATCTTCGTGCATTTGCCAAAGCAGATTACCATTATCATCTTCTGGAAATTTTTCAAAATCACGAGTCATGGCTGAGTCCTCTTATAGGGTTTTAAAATAGGATGAATTTAAAAATAACAAAACTTTATGACAGTTTTAAAATATTGCCTATTCGCACACAAATTACTACTTTTATTTGGCATCGTTTTGTAATAAAAAATGAATTAATTCTATGATTAATAAAAATTCCTAAGGCTTACTGGCGGTTACTAAGTCGTGCTAAAAGCAATAATCAAAGGTGAACAATGACACATTTTAATCATCATCAATTGCAGGAAATTCGTTTACTTCTTCAACAAAACCGTAAAGTTGAAGCGGTTAAATATGTTAAAGATCACTCAAATTTAGGTTTAAAAGAGTCCAAAGACTTTGTTGATCAATTTGAAAATCAAGCGCAATTTTTTTCCAGTGAATACGCTCATCAGAACACAGATGATTTAAATACGCCTCGACCAATACAACATTATGAAATTCTATCGCTCATTCACCAAGGTCGTAAGATTGAAGCAATAAAATTGGTCATGGATCAAAGTCATCTGGGTCTAAAAGACACTAAAGATTTTGTGGAAGAATTAGCTGAGAATCCTGATTCTAACATTCTCGACTTTGAATCTGATCAGGATTTTTATCAGCGTTCTCATCCTCAGTACAAATCTATTCAAACCAACTACAGCACAGGTGAAATTTTTATTTTATATCACGATGGCCGTAAAGAACCTATCAATGAAAATCACCCTGACTGGGACAATATTATGAATCAGTTTGCAGGTGGAGAAAGCTATCACTCCGCAACGGATTATCTGAGCGCCATGCAAACACGAACACAGCAAAAATCATCTGCGTCAACCGATCAACCACATACGCGCCCCGTTGCTTCAGAAAGTCCAACTGTGGGAATTGAAGATCAATCAAAAAAGAAACGTTCACCTCTATTTATTATTATTGTGCTCATCATCATTGCTCTTCTGCTCTACCTACTGAGCAATCGTTGACATAATAATCCGTTGTATTGCACTTAAATCAAAATTTTAAAACATTATTTTTCAGTATTCTTGACCAAAATAATCAATATTATGGCAGTCATTCATATCTTATTTTGAGGGCACTATGTATCAACTTAACCCACAACAATTACAAGAATTTTCTACACTGATGAAACTGAATCAATATGATCAAGCAGAACAAATTTTAATTGAACAGCTCCATATAAGCCCAATTGCAGCAAAAAATTTAGTCATTGCACTCAGTAAATCTGATGATGCAATGAAAAGTTTTCAGGCAAATCCTCAAGTTATGTTTGCCGATTCGCCGGAATTCAATAAAGAAATGAAATCGGTAGAACGTAAATCTTTCGAATTTAGTTTTTCTTCCAGTAAAGTGAAAATGACCAATAAGGAAGGAAAAGTCGTTGAAATTGATGACCAGCATCCAGATTGGCAAGAAATCAAAAAACAATTCAATATTGATTTAACTCAACCTGATGCTTTGTCTAAGTTTGCTGAAAGTTTTATGCAAGGACAATCACAAAATAAAGGCTCGCAAGAAACCTCTTCATCTCAAGATACCAGCGCTTCACCTCATTCATCCACACCAGCAGGTGTTGAAGACTTAAACCATCAAAATAAATCCAGCTCACTCTGGCTACTGATTGGATTCATTTTGCTGGTCGGGGTAGCCGCCTTTTATTATTTTAAGACCTAAATTCATTTGAAATTAATGTAGTTCAATAATATCAATCGTTGGTGGCACTCTAAAGCGGAATGGTACACCCACCATTCCAGTACCCACACCGACAAAAACATCTGCATTCTCATGCTGATATAAGCCACGTTTATGTCCCAAGATCGACACCTTTTTCATCACATAACTGGTCAACCACGGTAACTCAACTTGTCCGCCATGAGTATGGCCTGACAACATGAGTGGGCGAGTAGTTAATTGTGGAACCATATCCACGGTGTCGGGATTATGCGACAAAATTAGCCATGGTTTATCTTGAGGTAATTCAGGCATATATCGCATATCAGCTTTACCAGCCCATAAGTCTCCGATCCCAATTAAACGAAAGTCATCAAACTCCACTATTTTCCCTTCAATATCCATCACATTATTGGCCGCTAAGGCTTTTGCCAACAAAGCTTGAATTGGAGGTCCAGGATATTGTTCATCATGATTACCATTGACAGAATAAACTGGTGCTTGAATTTCTTTTAAAATGGCCAGTTCTTCTACCAATTTATTTTCAGGTTCATACGCCCAATCTCCTGCCACCACAACAAAATCTGGCTGTGCTAAATTGACTTTTTTTACAATACTTTTAAGTTGGCGTTCGTGCCCAGAAAAAAGTCCGATGTGTAAGTCAGCGAGTAAAGCCACTTTAACAGGACGGGTAAAACTTCGTTCCTGTCCCAAAGCATATGAGATATGCTGAACATGGACGGTATGCGGTTCAATAAAGCGTGCATAAATCAGTAGCGCACTTAATAAACAAATAAAAATACTTTGATGTAAGGAAAATATTTCTAACCAACCTGCATAAATGCTAAAAAACAACAACGGAATTAATAGATAAGACAGGTAAAATGCCAACAAATGGACGAAAGATTTAAAAGGATGGATTGTTTCAGTTCTAGATTGACTTATCCATGCTTGGCTGACTCCCCATATGGCAAGCACAATAAAGCAGAGATAAAAAATTGAGGTTATCGTTAGGGTTGGAAACATATTCAATCTCTCAAGTACCATGTACTTGTCATCTCATTATTTATCTTTTCAATGAAGACAATTATACTCTAGCTCTGAAAAATCTTAGAAAATATTATGCAACGAACGATCAATCGTAATACTCAATTACAGCAAAAAGATGACAATCAACAGTTTAAAAACTGGCTGCTTGTTCTCAGCTCGTGTGTTTTTCTAAGCCTTTCAGCATGTTCTACATTGCCTAAACAACAAAATATTAAACCAGAATATGCCTTTGATATAGACACCAAAGACACCTCTTTGGCGCAAATTATCCACCCATTAAAAAGTCAAAATCCAGAGTTAACAGGTTATCACGTACTTTATGATCCATTGGAAGCGATTGCAGCACGTATTAATCTGATCGAAAAAGCGGAAAAAACTTTAGATTTACAATATTACATTTGGGACAATGACAAAATTGGTTCATTGGCTTTGTATAAAATTATTGAAGCTGCTGATCGTGGTGTCAAAGTCCGTCTAATGATTGATGATAACAATGCCAAACAAATGGAAGGGGTTTATCTCGCGTTAGATCAACATCCTAACATTGAAGTCAAATTATTTAATCCCTACCGCTTCCGAAGTCTTCGTCCTATCGATATGGTACTGGATTTAAAACGTATCAATCGTCGCATGCACAATAAAACGTTTACTGCTGACAATCAGATCTCATTGATTGGCGGACGTAATATGAGTAACCAATATTATAATGTGAGCGACAACTATCAGTTTTCAGATGTTGATGTCATGTTGGTTGGACAAGCTGTAGATGATATTACCCATTCATTTGACGAATATTGGAACCACAGTTATGCCTATCCTGTGAGAAATATTGTCAACCACAATACTTACACGCTTCGCTATGACAACTTAAAACAACAACTCACTCAACATTACCAAGAAATTACGGTACAAAATTATTTAGACTTAAGTAATCGTACACATGATTTTGATCATTGGCTCAACCACAATATCCAACTGGACTGGGTTAAGGCTGAAGTTGTAAAAGATGCACCCGATAAAATTCAAGCCAAAGCGAAAAAAGAGCAGCATCTCAATTTTCAGATGGTTAAGCGTTTGGATGTTCCAACTCAAAGTGTCGATCTAATTTCAGCTTATTTTGTACCGCAGAAAAAAGGTGAAGCGAAATTGATTGAGCTGGCTCAAAAAGGTGTCAATGTTCGTGTACTCACCAATTCGTTCAAAGCCAATGATGTCGCTTTAGTTCATGCCTTTTATGCCAAATACCGTCAAGATTTATTGAAAAATGGCGTAGAACTTTATGAGTTTCTGCCAGCAGTATCTGAAGAAAACCTCTATGCCAATTCGGAAGAGATTTCTAAAAAAGCCAAAGTTAGCTTAAAAGGATTAAGTCGCTCAAGCCTACATGCAAAACTCATGGCAATCGACAATAAGCAAGTTTTTATTGGCTCATTTAATTTTGATCCACGTTCTGCAAATTTAAACACTGAAATTGGGGTCATTATCAATAGTCCACCTTTGGCCAATGCAGTGCATAAGACCATGGATGAGCATTTAAAAAAATATGCTTATAAATTAGTTTTAGATTCGCAAAATAAGATTAATTGGTTAAAAGAAACGCCTCAAGGCATTATCACCCTAAGAAAAGAGCCCAAAATGAAATGGTGGCAAAAAGCTGGTATTAAAGTGATTTCATGGTTGCCGATCGAAGGCTTTATGTAAGTCTAGAAAATAGTTAGACCTTTTATTGATTCATTTATTTTGTAATTTTGAATCATAGACGATTTCTCTATCGTTAAGCGACATGGATATCGCCATATTAAGCAGTGTATATGAGTAAAAAACAAAGCGCTGCTTGGTTTGCAGCGCAACAATTCACTGAAATAAAACATGGTGGAGCAAAGTTAAGCTTCGCATACGCAAATTTATTTAATGAAGAAAAATACAATAACCTATTGAGAATTAGTCGATTGTAAGAACTTCTTTCTGTAAGTCTTCTAAACCTTTTTGCATCATTTCTTGCACTTGTTGAGTCAGTGTTTCAACAGTATGTCCTTCTGTAGAAATCGCAGGAAAGGTTTTTAAATGTGCCACTACTTTAGGCATTTCTAAAACGGCTTGTACATGCTCAACAAAACCTGTTTCACCAATAAATGGAACCACGGTATCCAATTTTCCATCTTGATTGACATAGCAAATTACACAGACTTGTACAGGCTTTTTAGCCTCAATGGCTGCGCCTAAAATACGCCCATGTACTTTTTTAACTTTTGATCCATCTGTCGTTGTTGCTTCTGGGAAAAACAATACAGGAATATCTTTACTTAAAAATGCTGCGATCTGTTCACGGATACGGACAGAATCACCAGCCCCCCTTTTAATAAATAAAGTACCACCGCCTTTCGCAAGATTTCCAAAGACTGGCCAACTCTCAATTTCAGCTTTGGCCAAGAAAAATACTCGAGCCCCTGAGCCAAGAACAGCAATATCTAACCAAGAAATATGATTGCTCACCCATAATGCTGGTTCACGTGGAATATCACCATGTACACGTACATCGACATTAAAAACTTCACTTAAACGGCGACAGAAATACTGCACATAACGTGTATTTCGTGGATTATTAGGATCTTTATATAACTGGTGGCGATACACCAAATAAAATCCTTCCGCGACTGCAGATGTACTTGAAACCAGTTTTTTACTGTATAAGAAAATTTTAGATAAAGCGCTTAAATTCGAAGATTTTGACTTTTTGATTGCTTGTTGTTGAGTCATAGACATTCACTAAACAGAATATATTTCATATTAAACCAATACCATTGTATACAGATCTGGTACAACTTGCATTGACCATCTCACCATTCAGCCAAGATTGGTCATTGTATTGCCCACTGAAAGCATCCAACACATCCTTGCTTAAGCGAGTTTCAGCAGATACACAGCAGCAATGTATAATTATTCAATTTTAAGCGGAATGGCAAGTGATTTTCCAACAAAATTCAGGCGATGCTGAGCGATTGAAATTTAATTGCAATACTTTTACTTACGCTCAGGATTTAAAGCCCAATATCCTTTAGAATGATTTTTTATCCAAGCAATGGCTGAGTTGTATTATCTGTGGAATACGTTGATCAAAATAAAGCTGGTGAAAAAACCATTTTAGTCAGTGTAAATGTTCAAATTTTAGAGGATTTAGATCCAGAAGAATTTCGCTTGCTGGCAAAATCTGCAGGTGCAACAATTTTAGAACATTTAACCGTACAACGAATTAGACCTGACCCTAAATTCTTTATTGGCACAGGAAAAGCAGAAGAGATTGCTGAACAGGTCGAAAACAATGAGATTGAATTGGTCATTTTTGACCAAGCCCTTTCCCCTGCTCAGGAACGAAATCTGGAACGCATTTTAAAATGTCGTGTCATCAACCGTACTGGGTTAATTTTGGATATTTTTGCACAACGTGCACGTACGCATGAAGGTAAATTACAAGTTGAATTGGCTCAGCTTGATCATTTGTCTTCTCGATTAGTGCGCAGTCGAAGCAATTTAGATAGTCAAAAAGGCGGCATTGGTTTAAGAGGACCTGGGGGAAACCCTACTGGAGACGGATCGTCGTTTATTGCGTATTCGCATGGAGCAACTCAAAGATCGGCTAGACAAAGTTCGTAAAACTCGAATTCAAGGACGTGCTGCACGTCAAAAAGCCAATATTCCAACCGTTTCTTTGGTGGGTTATACCAATGCAGGAAAATCAACACTGTTTAATATTTTAGCAAACAGTGATGTTTATGCAGCAGATCAACTCTTTGCAACATTAGATCCGACATTGCGCCGCTTAGATTGGGATGGTATTGGTACATTGGTACTCGCTGACACTGTTGGTTTTGTGCGCAATCTCGCTCATTCTTTAGTCGAATCTTTTAAAGCTACGCTAGAAGAAACCTTAGAGGCAACTTTGTTGCTACATTTAACTATTGCAATTGCCCCACACAAGTTGGAGCAACTCATCAAACAAGCGCATTTACCGATTGATGAAATTCTTGGAGAGAAAGCTCAACAGTTTAAAAGACCGTTAGAAGAGTTTGAAATAAAGCGCTAAATCGGTTAAAACGTGAAAGATCAATTTTTATAAATACACACACATGGATCAGTTAAAAGGTATCGATTGGCAAGCTTGGATCTTCACATTAGGACTCATCATCTTTTTTCGTGAAGCTTCAGTCTTGATTATGTCTCAATTTAATCACCCTGAACTGGGCAATTTGACAGGTTTGCTGAGCTTACTATTTGTCTTGGTCATCTGGCGTAGATTTAAAAAGATTCCAGCACGACTGGTTGATACCAATAATAAATTAATGAAAGAAAGTGGCTTTGCATTCCTTCCCATTTGTGCAGGTTCACTGATCATGTTGGTGAGTATGGGCAAAGAAATTCCTTTATTTCTGATCATCATGTTTGTTAGTACGCTGATTCCATTATGGGTTTACGCAAAAATGGCAAAGAAGTGGTTATAGGAGAGACAAATGTTAAGTGTACTCACAGGTTTTTTAATCACATTGATTGCCTACCTCGCTGCAAAACCCATCAATAAACGATTTCCTCAAGTTCCATTATTAGTGATTGGCATGTTTTTCGTCATTGGGATTTTAATGTTATTTAAAATTCCTTATGAAAAATACAATACAGATATGAATGGAATATTTAGCCATCTTTTGGGCTATGTTACTGTTGCCTTGGCCATTCCGTTGGCTGCGATGTGTTATGATGATTTACCTTTAAAATCCATTGTAGGTATCTTGGTTTTTGCCAGTATCAGTGCTGTCGCTTTACCCATGAGTTTGGCTTATTTATTGCACATGTCTGAACCTACCATTATGGCTTTTGCAACACGAGCTGTAACGACACCAATTGCAATCAATATTGCAACTTTATTGCACTCACCAGTCACATTAGTGATTTTAATTGTGATTTTATCTGGTGTTATTGGTGCAGCTTTTTCGTCCATTATTTTACGTAATATAAATGACGAACGTGCGTCAGGCTTAGCTTTGGGGTTGGCAGCACATGCCATCGGAACTGCTCAAGCATGGCAACGTGGTGCTGTTGCAGGACGTTATGCCGCATTCGGAATGGCAGTCAATGCAGTGTTTACAGCAATCTGGTTGCCAATCTTTATACTTTTTATAAAATAAGTGTGATTTAATTCACTTTTCACGTGATTGCATACGGTAATTATTCAGCTTAAGATGAACTATACTTCCCCATTTTGATAAGGAATCGAAAAATGAGGTTTAATAAGTTCATCTTAGGGACATTATTTTCTATTTTAAGCTGTAGCAGTATGGCGAAAGACATTACTGGTATTTGGAAAAATATTGATGATAAAACAGGCTCATCGAAAGCCGTTCTAGAAATACGTAAAGAGTCTAATGGAACCTATACGGGTAAAATCATTAAGGTTACCCCACGTCCAGGTTATACGCCAAAAGAAACCTGCGTAGATTGTCCTGAACCTTATACCAATAAACCTATTTTAGGTATGGATGTACTTAAAAACCTAAAGCAAACCAGTGATGAAGATTATGTTGGTGGAAAAATTATTGATCCATTGACAGGTAAAATCTATTCAATGAAAGCCAAGCTCAGTCCAAATGGCAATCGTTTATTATTAAGAGGCTATGTCGGCGTTTCTGCACTTGGTCGTAGTCAAACTTGGATTCGTGAATAATTTAATTCGCGAATCTCTACTTCTTTTATTCAAACAACAAAGTAGGTATGCTGATGAAAAAAGGATTTTTCTGTTGTATGCTTTTTAGTATCGCCAGTTGGACACATGCCGCTGATATTACAGGGACATGGCGTACAGTCGATGACAAAACAGGTTATGTACGTGCTTATATCCAAATTGAAAAGCAAAAAGATGATACTTATGCTGGAAAAATCATTAAAGATTTTCCTGCACCTGGTGAAACCCCGTTGACACAATGTCATAACTGTCCAGCTCCCTTTACCAATAAACCAATTATTGGATTGACCATTTTGCAAAAAATGAAAGTTGATCCTAAAGACCCCAATAATTATATCGGTGGAGAAGTCCTCGACCCTCGTGGTGGTAAAATTTATCATGGTAAAGCACGGTTAAATGCCAGTGGTAACCGACTTACTCTGCGTGGTTATCTTGGAATATCCCTGATCGGTCGAAGTCAAACATGGATCAGAATGGAATAGTCATTTTTAAATACTCTTTGATGTAATGATGCAGCAATAGATGATTTAAAAACTGAGTTGATCTAGACATAGACCAAATATAGATCAATATACAATTCATCCAAAAGGCTGAATGATCTTCATTGGGCCTTTTGAGTAATACACTTTCACCTTAATTGCATCATGAAGACCAATCTCTTTTTTAAACGCTTAAAAATTTTATTTTTAAGCTGCTTTCCATTATAAAAATAACAATCAAAGTGAGTTTTTTTTAAAAGAATTTTAAGCTTTGGTTATTTATATATACATCATGTTCAACATGGTTGCATAAATATGTATAACCATCTCACCTATCTGGCAAAAGTTATCAGAACCTACTTTGTTTCAGATCGAAGCTATTTAACCAAAAGATTTCTACAAAAATTAGGCTATCTTCCGAACATATATCATCCACAAAGTTTCAATGAAAAAGTGACTTCGAGGATGATTTATGAACGAGATCCTCTCCATACCACATTGGCCGATAAGCTTGCAGTGAGAGAGGTCATTGTCAATAAAATTTGTGCTTCACATGTTGTACCACTGCTTGGTGTTTATCACCATTTTAGTGAAATCAACTTTGATCAATTACCTGCCAAATTTGTCTTAAAATGTAATCATGACAGTGGTAGTGCCATGGTTTGTAAGGATAAAAACTTATTCGACTTTAAAAAAGCCGAGCGTAATCTGACTCGTCATCTCAAACAAAATATGTATTATTTAAAAAGAGAATGGCACTATAAAAATATCAAGCCTGTAATTTTAGTTGAAGAATATGTTGAATTATTATCAGATCAAGAAACTCAATTAACAATTACGACTTGTCGAGTGCATTGTTTTGAAGGTCAAGCTCAATTTATTGAAGTAGATATACAAGATCAGTTTAAAAATGAATATTCAAATATCTATGATCTGAACTGGGTTCTACAGCCGTTCACAGTTGATCTAAAAAATAATAGCCCAGTTTGCTTAAAGCAACCTGTCAAATTAGACATTATGCTTGATCTTTCGCAAACGCTTTGTCTAAAGTACGGTTATAGTCGAGTAGATTTTTTAATCACTCATGACCATATCTATTTTAGTGAAATTACCTTAACGCCGAATGCAGGAAGAATGATCATCAGTCCAAGTGAATGGGATTCAAAACTCGGTGAATATTGGCAATCATTCTAAAATTGTTACATCATTGCCAGCGAATAAATGTGTTTAGTACTGAATGAGGATGTTCCGTTTACAGAATCTTTATCCATATCTAAAGCGTAGTTTTTTACATACTATGGCAAATTTATACTGAATCAAAAAATAAAGCCACATCATGTGGCTTTATTTAAATCAGATCACTGGATTATCAACTTTAAAGATTTCTTTGTCTTCAAGTCGATAGGCAATCAATTGATGCCCCCATACACAACCGCCATCAACATTTTGAATCTGTGAACTGATGCTTTTACCTTGCAAAGCTGCCCAATGTCCAAAAATAATCTGATGCGTTTGAGCAGCCTTGGATTCGAACTCAAACCAAGGCTGAAATCCTTCAGGCATAGGTTCATCTAAAGCATCTTTAAAGCTAAACTCTAAACGACCTTGTGCATCGGTTAAGCGCATACGAGTCAAATAATTAGTAATACAGCGTCGTCGTGCATTACCTTGTAAATCATCTTCCCACAAAGCTGGTTCAGAACCGTACATTTCACTTAGGAAGGCATCAAGCACTTCGAAATCGTCATGAGCCAATACGGCTTCAACTTCTTTAGCCAATACAGCAGTTTTTTCAGCATCCCAAATATTGGGAATCCCAGCATGCGTCAAAATTGTCTGTGGATTAGGGAAAAGACACAAAGGCTGTTTACGTAACCAGTCAATCAACTCATCACTTTCCAATGCATGAATCACATCATCAATATGGTCTTTGTCTTTAAGCTTTTTGATCCCACGAGCAATTGCCAGTAAATTTAAATCGTGATTCCCCAAGACTGTTGCAGCACAATCTCGTTCGCACAGTTTTTTGATAAAGCGCAATGCACCAACCGAGTTTTCGCCACGCGCAACCAAATCACCAGCAAACCAAATAAAGTCTTGGTCAGCATCAAACTGTATCGCTTTTAGTAACGCTTTTAGTGCTTCAAAACAACCTTGTACATCACCAATCACATAATTAAATCTGACATTTTCTCGTGTCATTTTTAAGCCACCATTTGATCTGACAATGCGACAAACTGAGCCAAACTCAATGTTTCTGGACGAGCCATTGGATCAACGCCTGCTTGCTCAAAACTATCTTCAACCAACATCCCTTTTAAACTGTTCCTTAAGGTTTTTCGACGTTGGGTAAATACATGCGAAACCAAACGGGCCAATGCTTTTTCATTCTTGGCAACAATTGGCTTAGTTGCATAAGGCTCTAAACGAAAAACTGCAGATGTCACTTTAGGAGGCGGATTAAATGAGCCTGGAGGTACTTCAAATAAAAAAGTCGGTTTGCAGTAATATTGAATCATCACTGACAAACGGCCATATTCTTTAGTATTCGGTTCAGCCGTAATACGATCTACCACTTCTTTTTGCAACATAAAGTGCATATCTTTAACTTTTCCACCAAACTCTAAAAGATGGAAAAGCAAAGGGGTAGAAATATTATAGGGTAAGTTTCCGACCACACGTAATGGACGATCTTCTTGAAACAGCTCAGAAAAATCATATTTTAATGCATCTGTTTCTATAATTGTTAAACGTTCAGGATGAGGTACACGTCCCGGCAACCCTGCTGCCAAATCACGGTCTAACTCAACCACGGTCAAAGCATCACACTCACCAATCAAAGGTGAAGTTAGTGCAGCAAGACCTGGACCAATCTCAACTATATTGTCACCTGTGCGTGGCGCAACTGAACGCACAATTTTTGCAATTACACGTTGGTCATGTAAAAAGTTTTGACCAAAACGCTTTCGCGTATGATGCCCTTCATCTTTTGGGTTTAAGGCATTAATTTGATACATAAAAAATTTCCAACGCGGTATATAAGGTTGTTTACCAATTAATTCGATCGAGCAAGATCAAGTGCCAAATCAACTGCGACATGTAAACTTGAACTTTTTGCAAGTCTGGTACCCGCAAGATGTAACGCAGTACCGTGATCAACAGATGTACGAATAAAAGGTAAACCTAAAGTAATATTGATGGCTTCGCCAAATCCTTGAGATTTTAACACAGGTAAACCTTGATCGTGATACATCGCTAAAACTGCATCTGCATCTGCATCTTTTAAATTATCAGGTGTAAATAACGTATCCGCTGGCATACTTAAACTAAGGTGTACGCCTTGCGCACGATAAGTTTCAAGTACAGGATTGATGGTCTCTATTTCTTCATGTCCAAGATACCCCCCTTCACCTGCGTGTGGGTTAAGTCCACACACCAAAATCCGAGGATGATCAATCTTAAATTTGGTTTTCAAATCATGAATTAGAATATCAATAATCTGATGTAAACGTTGCTTGGTAATCGCATCTGCTACTTCACGTAAAGGGAGATGTGTTGTAACCAATGCTACTCTCAATGTTTTGGTCGCAAGCATCATCACCACACGAGCTACACCTGCAAACTCTTGATAATATTCAGTATGCCCACTGAAATGTATACCCGCATCATTGATGACGGACTTTTGCACAGGCCCTGTTGCAACACCAACACTTAATCCTTCCATCGCGTAATATGCTGTACGACGCAATTGTTCAATCACATAAGCTGAGTTTTGTGGATCTAGTTCACCTAAAACAACATCATGATTTAAAGGCACATGCTCGACATAGAGTTGACCTTCAGCCAAACCTTGTTTTTGCCCTTGATACTCAACCAAATGAACCGTTTTATTTAAAATTTTGGCGCGGTCTCGCAGCATATTGATATCAGCCAAAACCACAACAGGGCGACCATCAACACGATCTGCCAAATCCAAACAAATATCTGGTCCAATGCCAGCAGGCTCACCGCTGGTTACATATAAAGGAAGCATCGAGAACTCTTCTAAACAGACGTTGCATTAATAGTATACATCGGTTCTAAATCATCATTTCCTATTCAAGTTAATTTTTGCATCAATTTGACTAGAAATATATAAAGTTAAACTAAAACTACTGCAAGACGACCAACAAAATTCATGACAATTGTTCTATACAAAAGCATACTGAATAATTGAATTTTAAATAAAAAGTATATTTTCAAAAAACTCAACCTAAGCATAAACCTAAACGAAGCAACATGATACATCCACATCAATTGTAAAGAAAAAATGCGATAAAACACACAGAAATTACAATATTAACAGTCTCTAACAATGATGAATAAATTACGCTACAAATACTAAAGTGTACTAGCTCAAACCAGATCTGACAGTTACCCATTTTTTAGTGTGCCTGTCAGGTTAAATTTGAGCTAAATTCTTCTCAGCCCAAATTCGCTTCCCATCAAGTACTGTTTCCAGTGGTGTGCGACC
>WNDP01000189.1 GCA_009912575.1 Acinetobacter bereziniae | reverse complement strand
TAGCGCGTTGCAGTTCTTTATTTTCACGTTCCAGTTGTTTTATACGTTCTTGATCTGAAAGATGCTGTACTTTAACTGGATTTTGTTGATCCAAATATTTTTGATGCCAAACACGCAGTGTTTCAGGGGTACAACCTATCTTGGGAGCAATAGCAGTGATTGCAGCCCAATTCGATGGATAATCTTTTTCGGATTCAATAACAAGTTGAACCGCTCTTTCTTTGATTTCAGGGGTATAGTTTGATTTTTTCATCGGAGTAGTTTCTCAGAATGTTGAGTCTCCGACAAACATGGTACGGTTCAATATTGCTGTTGAGCATGCCAAAGCAGCATTTGAAGATGGACGTTGGAGTAAGCTTTCACCAAATCAGCGCAAACATATTCTCTTCAAATTTGCCGATTTACTTGAAGCGCATACCATTGAACTTGCAGTCATGGAAAGTTTGGATAGTGGTAAACCAATTCGTGAATGTCAGCTCACTGATATTCCTGAAATGATTCATACCATCCGTTGGCATGCTGAATTGATTGATAAAATTTATGATAACACTGCACCTGTCGGAGCAGATACTTTATCCATTGTTGAGCGTGAGGCAATTGGTGTCGTTGGTTTGGTTTTACCGTGGAATTTTCCACTGTTAATGTTGGCTTGGAAAATTGGTCCTGCTTTAGCGGCAGGCTGTTCTGTGGTGGTGAAACCTGCAAAAGAAACAACATTAACGGCATTACGTGTTGCTGAATTGTCTGTTGAAGCAGGTCTTCCTGCGGGCGTGTTCAACGTGCTGCCGGGTGGGGGACGTGAAGTTGGTGAACCTATAGGCAGGCATATGGATGTCAGCATGGTCAGCTTCACGGGTTCTACTGAAACAGGTCGCTTATTTCTCCAATATGCATCTGAATCAAATTTAAAACGTGTCGTACTCGAGTGCGGCGGTAAAAACCCTGCTGTGGTGATGAACGATGTTGAAGATTTAGATCAGGTTGCTCAACATATTGTTAATGGGGCTTTCTGGAATATAGGAGAGAACTGTTCAGCCTCGTCACGCCTGATTGTACATCACGATGTCAAAGATGAATTATTAGCTTTGATCGGCGTCCATCTAACGGATTGGAAAATGGGCGATCCGCTTGATCCAGAACATAAATTGGGTGCATTGATCAGCTAGTCCCATTTTGAAAAAGTAAAATCGTATATCGAGCAAGCCAAAGCAGAGAAACTCAAAATTCTACATGGTGGTCAGACTGAAAAAGGAATTTTCGTTGAACCGACCGTGGTAGACGGTGTGAAAGCCACGGATACTTTATTTCAAGAAGAAGTGTTTGGACCTGTGCTTGCCGTGACCACTTTCAACACCATTGAAGAAGCGATTGCTTTGGCAAATAACACAATCTATGGGCTTGCTGGCTCGGTTTATACCAGTAATTTACGTCATGCCATCAAATTGGCGCGAGCGATTCAAGCCGGTGTAGTCACAGTCAATTGTTTTGATGAAGGGGATATCACCACACCGTTTGGGGGCTATAAGGCGTCTGGCTTTGGTGGGCGTGACAAATCCATTTGGGCACATGACCAATACACAGAACTGAAAACAATCTGGATTGATGTTTCAGAAGCTTAATCGGATGACCAACGAGGAACGATGAGTGCTACAACCTTTAATCGTTCCTCATCTTTGATCTGTGGACCAGACAAAGGCATCAACATTTGCATCAGATGCGTTCAAGAGTTTTAAAACTATGCTGTTGCGATAAATCATGGAAAGAAAGGAATTAAAAATGCTTAAAACAACAAATATAGGGGCAAGCACAATAGGCTTGGGATTACTGACCTTGGGGATGTCTTTGCCCGTTATGGCAGGGATTACGTTTGGCTCAGCAGAAAGTGAAACAGGTGCATTAACGCTATCAGGTACACTACGCGTCAATTATCAAGACAAAGATTATGGAGAAGTTGCCGCAGATCAGAAGGTAAAACTTGATGCCGCAATTCTTAGACTGGCATATGACGCTCCTGATTGGTTTGGAAAAGCCGAGTATCGTTGCTATCAATATGATACTTTATGTGATTTTTCAGCGCTAATTTATGGTTATGCAGGCTATCGTTTCAATTCAACAGACCATCTTCCTGTAGGTTTACAGCCTATACCATTTGGTCCAAGTCGTTTTTGGGACAGCAGTTTCTATGCCAGCATCAACAATACGCTGGGTCTGCAAGATATACATAATTTAGGTGTGAATTATCATTTTGAATTGCCGTCAGCAACCAAAGTGGATTGGATTTGGCTTACTTTGCTACAGATGGAGGCAATTATCATGGTGAGAGTCGAGACTCGGCTCGTTACAGTGCAAATATGGTGACATCCTCTGACCCTTTAAAAACCAACTTGCAAGAAAAGAACATGTGGATGGCACGCGTAGATCAAGACTTAAAATTTTTAAATAGCGAGGATCTTAAGCTTTCGGCAGGTGCAAGTTATTGGTATTCACAGATTGAGAACCGTAAAACCTCAGAAAATGGCTCAAGAAATACATGGGCACTGTTTAATCGGATTGGTTATAAAAATCTAAATATTGTCATGGCTGGGGGGAAACAGTCGATAAACAACAAAGATCATCTCAGACCCGACAGCTCTGGTTTTGGTTCTTTTGATAGTGAATATGATATTGCCAATCAAGGTTATTTCTACACAATTGACAGCAGTTATCGCTTCGATCATGTGCGTGGCGCTTTGAATTTAATACCATATTGGGTACTCAGTGGTTTTGATAAAAAGCACAAAGAATTTGAAAACTCACAACGAAATATTGTTGGGCTGGCTTGGGAGTACAAGAATGCAACGCTATACACCGAATATTTGATCAGTAAGAATGATCCGTTTGTTGGTGGAACAGTCAGCTCTTTGGCAAAAGGCGACGATGATAAATGGAATAAGCTGCTGAATGTGATGTTGGTATACAACTTTTAAATGATTGTAGGGCAGTAAAAATGGCACTTTGGTCAAACAAAAGACCGGGTGTCACAACCTAAATAAGTGATGAAGATGATTGTAAATAGAAGAAATGCAACATTCATAGGACTCATTGCAGTCTTACTATGGAGTGCAATTGTTGGGCTGATTCGTAGCGTCAGTGAGAGTCTGGGAGCAACAGGAGGTGCAGCAATGATATATAGCGTTGCTTCAGTGTTCTTGTTCTTAAGTATTGGATTTCCCAAACTACGAGAATTTCCACGAGCGTACCTAATGTGGGGAAGCCTACTGTTTGTAACTTATGAATTGTGTTTGGCACTGTCGATTGGCTATGCAAATACCAGTCAACAGGCAATCGAGGTCGGAATGGTCAACTATTTATGGTCAGCCTTGACCATGGTTTGTGCCATTTTATTCAATCATCAAAAGTCAAATTTACTGGTTATACCCGGTTTTATCATCGCAATTTTAGGCATCTGTTGGGTTTTAGGTGGAGAGCAGGGACTTGATTTGGTCAGTATTGGACGAAATATTCAAGATAATCCCTTGAGCTATGGACTGGCATTTATAGGTGCTTTGATTTGGGCTGCCTATTGCACCGTTACAGCAAGAATTGCTAATGGCAAAAATGGAGTTACACTCTTTTTTATGCTTACGGCTGCGGTGTTATGGATTAAATATCTCGCTATGGGTGCAGTACCGATGCACTTTGATTTACATACGCTGATTTATCTTGTACTTGCTGCGGGGGCAATGGGTTTTGGTTATGCAGCTTGGAATATTGGTATTTTGCATGGCAATGTCACAGTTTTGGCTGGTGCCTCTTATTTTATTCCTGTGTTTTCAGCTGCACTTGCGGCCATCGTTTTACAAACGCCGCTTTCACTCTCTTTCTGGCAAGGAGCTGGCATGGTGTGTTTAGGTTCAATTTTATGTTGGTTTGCCACACGCCAGAAGTAACGACTCTTGATTTAAATGAGGTCATAGATCAGAGAAATATTATAACAACTCGTTTTTAAATGAAAAAAAAGCTGAATCCCTAATCTCAGGGATAAAATATAAACTTTGAAATATTTTTATTTCAATTGTTTAGTGGGTTCGGCTTACTTTTAATTAAGGAAGCAACAATGAATAATTCTAACATTTCAGTTGAAGATGTCCCGTTAAATGGATTTCATCAGAGACTTACAGTCTCTGTTGGCGGCGCTTCATTAATGGATGGCTATATACTCAGTATCATTGGTATTGCGTTGGTACAGATGACAGCTAATCTACAACTCACTAACTTTTGGCAAGGGATGATTGCAACTTCAGCACTCCTTGGAATTTTTGCTGGTGAGTTATTTAGTGGTTGGCTCACCGATAAGTTTGGTCGCCAAAAAGTTATATTTGTGGCACCTATTATTTTTTTGATTTGTTCAGTTTTACAATTTTGGACAGACTCACCCATCATGATTTTTATGTTACGGTTTTTAATTGGGATCGCGATTGCGATTGATTATTCTGCTGCAACCAGTCTGTTTGTAGAGTTTGTTCCCAAAAAATACCGAGGTTCACGCTTAGCCAGCTTTACCATTTTATGGTTTGCAGGTGCAGCAATGGCTTATATTTTTGGCGATATTATTGTTCGTGTCATGGGCAATGAAGGCTGGCGTTGGGCACTTTCTAGTTCAGTCATCATTGGTGTGATATTACTTTTATCTCGTCTAGGTACTGTCGAATCAGCGCGTTGGCTGATTACCAAAAATAGAAGTCCTGATGCGGAAGATGTCATCAAAAAGGTATATGGCAATCAATTTTCATTGGCGAATTTGCCTAAAGAACCGACTTCTTCAAAACTCTCATTGGCCGATATGTTGCGTATGGGCTATGGCAAGCGTCTCATGTTTGTCATTATATTTTGGACATGCGCCATCATTCCTGTCTTTGCTGTGTATGCTTTTGCACCAAAAGTGCTTGCAGCGCTGAAGTTAGAAGGAGATTGGGCAGCCTATGGCTCGGTTGCCATCACCCTTTTATTTGTCATTGGCTGTATTGTTGGAACTAAGCTGATTGATGTATTGGGGCGCCGTAAAATGCTGATTCACAGTTTTTTATGGTCAGGTTTGGCTTTATTGTTACTGGGTGCATTCTCTGATTCTTCAGAAATGGTGGTATTGGTCTTCTTCGGCGCTTATGCCTTATTGATTGGTGGTGCACAAGTTTTGGAACTTGTATATCCCAATGAGATTTTTCCGACCGAGTTACGTCCTTATGCAATGGGATGGGCAGTTTCAGCGACACGGATTGGTGCGGCAATAGGAACCTTTCTTGTTCCAATGTCTCTTGAAACCATCGGGATTGGTAATACCATGTACGTTGCTGCGGCGGTAACTTTGGTTGGGCTAATTGTTTCAGTTGCTTGGGCACCAGAAACCAAATCAAAAGATCTTTCTGAGGCAGCCGCATTGGAATGATATAGAGTGAAGGCTATTGGTAACATGAGCAGGGTACAAAATCTTGTATCCTGCTCAGATCAAGGACAATGTTTTATAAATTAAGGTTTGAGCAAAATAAGCTTGTTAAAAGCATGCTTTGACTTCAATAGGTTCTTAATTTTTTTTAATAAAGGTTTGATTGCAATCCAGTTGCTCGAAATCCAGCAAATAAAGGAGCCGAGTGTCACTAAGCTTGTTCCTTGCCAAAAAGTCATTGGTAATTGAGTATCTAATACAAACATCGCCAAGACTGATGAGACAATCGGTGTAAAGTAGGATGCAACAACAAGAATAGTAATATTGCCGTGAATAATGCCAATTTTCCAAGCTGCATAACCTAAACCAACGGCAGCAGCAAATAATAGATATAAGGACAATCCAAGATCAAAATCGGGCATGACCAATTGATCAGTGACTATCAATTTTAACCAGAGGGTGAGCGCAACACCGATGAAGAAAAGTGAGATTGGGTTTTGGCCGTTGCTCATTTTTCGGGTGACCACACAGTAAAATGCCCAAATCACTGCGCCTGAAAGTGCTAAAAGATAACTGAGTGGATTATCTTTTAGGTTTGTCACAACACTTTGGACACTAAATGATCCACTATCTGCTTGAATATAAATAATGCTACTAATTGAAATAAATAAGCCAATTAATATCAAAACATTAAATTTTAATTCTTTAAAGATGACAAAAGCCACAATGGTCAGACTTGGCCATAAATAATTTACAATACTCACTTCAATGGCTTGTTGAGAGGTCTTTGAATAGGCGATTGCAAAGGAAAAGCACAACTCATAAACAATGAACAGGAATGTAGCAAGGATTAAGTATTTTTTGAAATCAGTTTAAAGTTGGGAAACCTAAAAATAAGCAGGACGATCAGCGCACTTAAACTATAAATCAGGGTAATTCCCATCGCAGGGCCGACAGCAGTACTGATATATTTTACCAAGCCGACCATGGATGCCCACATGAGAATTGCACTTAGGCCGATCAATGTTGCTAAATTTTTAGACATAAAGATTTCAAAAATTGGGTGACGGTAGGCGTAGAGAAGGTAAATATAAATGTAGCCCTACAGAATAGAAAAATATAAACACGTTGAATAGAAAGATTAGGACATTATCTAGTATATTTTTACATGGCCGTTGTTTGGAAAATAAAATATTGTAAGCGATTTAAGCGTGTAATCATCTTATAGATAGTCATATTTCATTTCAGTTTGTCTACCCCATGACGGCGTTTTCGATAAGCAAATGGGGTTTCACCATATTGCTTTTTAAACCATAGAATAAAGTGAGAACCATCGAAAAAGCCACATTCGACTGCAATGTTGGTGATATACGCACTGGTGTTTGCAAGTAGTTTTCGAGCATGTTCTAAGCGCAGTCGACGCCAGTAATTGGCAGGTGCTTCATTGGTATTTGCTAAAAAGACTCGATTTAACTGTCTCGGGTTGGTATTTACGTGCTCAGCAACTTCTTTTAAGGTCACATGGGCACTTAAATTTTCACTCATAAACGCGATTGCTTTAGACACCATATTATTTTCATAAGTGCTCGGATTGTCTAAAGTGGTTTTTTCTTTGTCTTGTGAATGAAGTGGTTTCTGCTGAATCAGCAAATAATCCAAGGTTTTTTGTGCACGGATTTCACCACAATGGACTCGAATTTAATCAGCCGCCAAATCAATTGCTGTTCCACCCGGACAAGTAAATATGCCATGATCTTCAATATAGGTTTGTTCAATGAGCGTAATGGCTTTGGGAAAAAGCCCGACAAATTCATCTCGAGTCGTAAAATGGATGGCACATTTACGACCGTCGAGTAAGCCCGCATTGCCCAAAACAAAACAACCTGAACACAAAGCAATAATCGGAATCTTGGCAGCATGTATCTCTTTTAAAGCTTCCAGCAAGTATTCTGGTGGTTTGCGGGTTTCACTGAGCAACCCACCTGCAATGACAATATAATCATAGTTTTGTTTGAGTTGTTGGATATCCATTTCTTTGCTTGGGTTGACCGACAAGCCGCAACTGGCATTCACAGGCAGATTGTTATAGGTCATCCAATCCCATTTACAATAGATTTGCAAACTACGGAAAGATTGATCAGCAGCAAATCTTAATGATTCGACAAAACCTGAAACGGGCGCCAAAGTGAATTTATCCATGAGGATAAAGCCAACTCGGAGATCAGGTTTAATTTTTGAAAGGTTTTCTGGGGCAGGAGAAACCTCATCATAAGCATTGGAGGATACTTGTTGCATCGTGTTCACCGTCAAATCCATAAGAGCAGTGTGAAGCCAAGATGATTTATTTTATTGATGCTTTGGCTTAAATTGTTTTTTATTTTAACAGGTAAAACTTAGAAGCGCTTATAAAAATATTAAATATAAGTCGTCTATAAGGCGGTTGATGTCTATTTTCGGAATTATTCATAAAACCTCAATTATTATTTATCAGATACAATCTGTTATGATAAACAAAGTGCAGAACATAGACTGACCAGATTGAATTGTTGGGAACATGAGAATGAATAAAAAAGGTTCATCAATTACACGCGTTTTAGACATTATTGAAGCCATATCAACAGCAAAACATCCTCCAACACCACTCGATCTTTCCGTTGAACTGGATATTCCAAAACCGAGTATTCATCGGTTACTACAGACACTGGAACAAGAAAAATTCGTTAAAACAGATATGTACGGTGGATATATCCTGGGTGATCGAACCTATAAATTGCTGTTAAGTTCTTGGGAGCAAGAGCCGCGAAAAATGGAACGATTGGCGATATTACAAAAACTCTCAGACCAAATTAATGAAACTTGTGGCATTGCCATCCTAAATAATAATCAAATGTTATATACCGACCGTGTACAAGCCAACTGGCCATTGCAAGTGTATTTACCTGTCGGTTCAACTGTTCCTTTATGGTGTAGTTCAAGTGGAAAACTTTTTTTAAGTTTTCAACCCAGTCAACGTAGAAAAAGTATTTTAGAGCATTTACCGATTACGCAACTCACTCGAAATACCATTACTGACCCAGTATTACTTGAAGAAAATTTAGACCAGATTTATTTAAATAAAATTGGAACAGACAATGAAGAATTTATTTCGGGTATGGTGGCATGTTCAGTACCGATTCAGCGTGGTGATACGATTATTGCCTGCTTATATGTACATGCACCAACCATCCGAAAATCACTTGAAGATCTGTTGCACTTTGAACCTTTACTGCGCCAAGCAGCCCATGATTTAAATAAATTAACTGATGTTACGCACTAGCTCTAAAAATCTTTATAATTCATGGCATGAATAAAGACTTGCTAGACCTCTATACCGACTATTTGATTTGTTCAACTGAACAAACAACAGCGACACAATTATCAAGAAT
>WNDP01000188.1 GCA_009912575.1 Acinetobacter bereziniae | reverse complement strand
ACATACAGGGTAATCAACCTTGTATGCTTCATTACTTCTTTTTTGACATAGATCGATCAGATGCAGTCATGGCATGGCATGACGAAAATTTACCAATGCCTTATTGGACAGCACAAACACAAAAAAATGGTCATGCGCATATCTGCTATAAACTAGAAATTCCATTGTGTACCAGTGAGTTTGGCAGTCAAAAAGCACTAGCCTACGCATCAAAGGTACAAGCAGGACTTGCCAAAAAACTTGGCGCAGATGTTGGCTATAGTCATCTCATTACAAAGAACCCATTTCATAAAGACTGGCGTGTCACTTTCTGGAGTGAACAAGCCTATCCGCTCGATTATTTAGCCGATTTTGTAGAATTACCGAAGAAGTTAAGCAAAAAACAGGAAGTTTTAGGACTTGGGCGCAACTGCACTCTATTCGATACCGTGCGTAAATGGGCATATAAAGCGATTAGAGCGCATAGATGCAGTACGTTTGATGTGTTTGGTTAGGGAAAGTCTTAGAGCAGTGTCAGAGCGCAAATGGTGCGTTTATAGAGCCATTACCATATAGCGAAGTCAAAGCTACTGCCAAAAGCATCGCAGCGTATTGTTGGAAAAAGGATGCTTACTGCTATCAAGAATTTATTGATAGGCAATCAAGAAAAGGTTCTATAGGTGGGCAAAAATCGAAACGAGGAACTGTTGTTAACTCAGAAAGGACAACTAAGCCATGGGAAGTTTTAGGGATTGGACAAGCAACTTATTATCGACGAAAGAAAAAAGGTTTATTAAATAATTAGTAAAGTTATTTGAAAACTATATAAAATTTAGAGAAGTATTTTAATGATGATATTTACTATGTTAAAAAAATTCGTAATGTCGAGTCTACTTTTAAGGGACTGATAGCGTTACATGGAAAACAGCAGATACTACAATTGAATTGAAAAAATTAATTGTAGGGAGTGTTATAGCCCAAATAGTTATTCGCTATATACCTAATAGTAAAGTGACAGCAGATACGTCAAATCTATAAATAATAAGTGATAGCAGATAAGCCTAAATCAGATAACAGCCCTTTTTGCGATTTTTGATACGTGTCAGGTGTAAAAGTGCAACCTAAATCAGATATCAGCCTTTTTTTAGGGGCTTCTATCTTTTTTGTGGTCTCGCAAGGTTACGAATGTACGGGGCTTAACGGTTATCCAGCAGGTTACGATACTAGCCTTACTAACCGCTATTGAACCTAGTTAGTTTTAAGCTGGCTGAAATCCAGCTTTTTCTAAGCAAGGATAAAGCTCTCTAAATTTTTCAGGCTCTAAAAGCATGTCTGCGATGCGTATAGCAAATTGTTGGTAGCTTTCTGTGCCTTGCGAAAACCTCCCCATTTCAGGCATTTCGGACATTTTATTCGCAAATAAATGGCGTTGCGTATCGGTCATTTTTATAAAAAAGTCTGGGGTATTGTGATCTCGCTTTGCTTCAATTTTTGGCTGTTTTTTTTTGCTTAAATTTGAAAGAAAAACCTGAAATGATCCGTCCTTTCTTATGCTGTTCATACGTTACAGTAATATCGGTATGTTCGTTAATTTGTTTAATAGATGGTTCAAGTACACGCTTTTTAAAATCACTCATGGCAGTGTATTCATTATCTAAAAGCCCTAAACGATTTCTAAACTCACTAAGTTCTAGTTGTGGAACTTTACCCACTTCACGCCAAGCAATTAGCAGTTCATAAAGCCTTGTTGCATATTTACTTGTTAAGTGGGCAACTTGTTTAGCTTCATGCTTAGTAAAGTGCTCTTCTAATCGAGTGATTAACGGTACAACATCAGGTGCGAAAGTAATTTCTAATAATGCTAGGTCATCAACATAAAAAATACGGCTCACCCAGCGAGAGCGAACAATACCGACCTTTCCTGTTCTTTTATATTCGGCTGTATAACTAAATTGACGATTAAACAGGTTATTTACCGCCTCTCTCAACGCTTTATATGAGGCATCAGCGGATACATTAAATAATTTGGCATAGTCACTAGCATGTATTTCTAATTTGCTATCTGCCGTAATACCCTGCCCTAATTCCCTTGCACTAATGATTGCAAGCATGACTAAACGCTGTTCTGTTAGCTCTAGGTTATAACTGGCATTTATTAGAGCATTATCTTTCACGATCAAACTATTCTTCATAAGAAGCACTTATTATTATTTAATTAAAGGACAATTTAATACAATATCTTTTTAAGGTCAATATTTTTAATGTCCGTTTATACAAGAGCAAATGTCCGTTTATGTTTCATGAAACACAGGCTGTATAAGGGATACAGTCTTTCTAAAAGCATTTAAAAGCTTTAAAAATAATTAAAAGCCTTGCGAGAGGGGAGTGTAAACTGCCCTAGGTACTCACTTTGTTCGTACTCTATTGAATCTCGCTATGCTCGATTCGAGGGGCAGTTTTTCTTTAATTCTATTTGTGAACTCTAAAATCAAAAGCAGAACTATGGCACTCGCTTCGCTCGTGACTTTTCAAAAGCAAAAGCTCCAAAGTTCGCACCCATTCGGGATGCTCTGTACCTACAGTTTAAAATCGAAAGGGAGCTTGTAATCAAGAAAAAAGTAGGGCGAAATTTTTATGATGCTCAATCGCTCGTAGACACTCGCTCGGTTTCTAGTTATTAAGTAAATTAATTAATATGTTGGAGAATGTAAAAATGTTCGAATGGTTGAAAAAAAATAAAAAAGATACAGTTGAGCCTGTTTGTTTGTAGCTTCGGTTAATGCCTGAATACTGTTGTTTAATGCACCTGTATGCTTCTTATTTGCCATTTCTAGCGATTTTCAGCCTTATCGAGTACACCACCCCTAGCCACTTGGATGTAAAACGCCTCTAATGAGTGCCTTTGTCGCTTTAGTGATGGTTTTATTTTTGGCGTTATTTCTGTTTGTACCAAGTATGGATGAAATTCAACAACGTAGATCTGAAGTAAACAACCTCAAACAATACAGCCTAGACCTATCCAAATGTGAGGGACAAACCTGCGTTAAAATCATGAAAAAACAGTGTGGATATGGGGAAAATGGCGATTACTGCGTGATTGACCCTAAATAATTTCTGGCAAGTACTTTGCTTTGTTTTTTTCTTTACTGATTTAACAGCCATAGGCGCAAAGTAACTCGGTAACTCGACTTTAAGTTTTGGCTTTAGCCAAAACTTAAAGTCGAGTTACCGAGTTACCGAGTTACCGAGCGAGTGTCTACGAGCGATTGAGCGTTATAAAAATTTCGCCCCTGCCTTTTCCCTGATTACAAAGCTCCCTTTCGCATTTGAACGAGATTAGCCGAGCAAAGCGACTAGATGAACGTTGCTCCATGTCCGAGCGTAGCGAGTGTAAAAACTTATGAGCGAAGCGAATTCATAGTTGCTTTTGCTTTTGGACTTCACAAACAGCATTAACCTAAAAATTGCCCCCCTGACGTAACGAAGTGAAGTCAAAAAAGTTTGAGCTTTAGCGAAAACATAGGGCAATTTTGACCCCTCCCCTCTTTTTAATATTTTTTATTTTTAATACTTTTAAGACACCTGAAAGTATTGCTATGTAATGGTTTCAGGCTTTATATGACTACGTTTACCTTGCAATATGACTACGTTTACCTTGCAATATGACTACGTTTACCTTGCAAAAGACTTCATTATAAAATAATGTAGTTATAACTTCATAAAAAAACCATGTAGCTATTAATGAAAAAGGATTTAGTTGTTAAAGATAATGCCCTGATTAATGCGAGCTACAACCTTGACTTGGTTGAGCAGCGTTTAATCCTATTAACAATACTAGCTGCTAGGGAGTCCAATACGCCTACACACAAAGATTTAACTATTCATGTTGATAGCTATATCAACCATTTCAATGTCCACAGAAACACTGCCTACCAAGCCTTGCAGGATGCCAGTAGAAATCTGTTTGAGCGAAGGTTTAGCTACCAGAAGCTCACCGCTAAAGGCAATATCGAGAATGTGACAAGCCGATGGGTGCAACGAGTGTCGTATGTAGAGAATGAAGCTTTAGTCCGCATAAGGTTCTCAGATGACGTTGAGCCACTGATCACCAACCTAGAGAAGCACTTCACCAGTTACGAGCTTGAGCAGGTAAGTAACTTAACCAGTGTTTACGCCATTCGATTGTACGAGCTGCTGATTGCGTGGCGTAGCACTGGCAAGGTCGCTATGATTGGACTTGATGAATTACGCTCAAAACTTGGCGTAGAGCCTAATGAATACAAAAAGATGGTTAATTTTAAAAGCCGTGTCCTAGATGCTGCTATAGATCAAATTAACGAACATACAGACATCAAGGCAGAATATGAACAGTATAAAAAAGGGCGGTCAATTGTCGGGTTTTCTTTCAGTTTCAAACAGAAAGCCAAACCAAAATCAGTAAAACAACAACGAGATCCAGATACACTCGATATGTTCTGTGATATGTCAGACGCTCAGATAAAAACCTACAGCTCTATCCTCTCAAAAGTCCACAGCATCAGCGATTTAGCAGGTAATAAGGACTATTCAGCGTTTGCAGTTTGGATAGGCAACATACTAAGAGATCCATCCAGTGTCCGAGAAGAAACAGCGAAAAGGGTTTTTAAGGCTTTGCGCACTGAGACTGACTTTAAGGGCTAGGCATATCGCTGTTGTAGTCGTTGTCGTTTGACTTTTCCCTGGTCTGGTCATAGTTGGGGCTATAGCTTTGTTCGGCTTTCCGTTGCTGTCGTCTTTCATGCGCTACAACGTCTTGCGCTTCTGTTAATAGGGTGGTGTATCTATCTGATTCCGCTTTAGATTGACATGCCTGCAAGTGTTCTTTTAGTGAATCCAATTCGGCTGTACTGCCAAAATTTGAGGCAAGTCTATCAATGTGCGCCAAAGTTGCAGCACAAACTCTCCGAGTGGTCTGCGTCTCATGCAGTCCGATGCCTTCGCCATATTCAGGTGATGTGATCTCAAAAAACTTCAGCGTCTCTGCTGTCGTTTGGGCAAAATCGTATTTATCTTTGACTCTGAACAGGCTTGAGCAAAGTCTGAAGTAGTAATGCTCACGATCTGATTTTAGTATCGAGTTCATTGTGTCAATTGGGTTGGCTTGCTCAAAACTATGTCTTTCATCCAGTAACTGGCTTTGTGCAATGTGCTGCGGCTCTTTCTCTTGTGGTACTGGTGGCGGTGTTATTTGGTGTACCTGTTCCTGCTGCTGTTTCAATTTCAAAGCTGCTTCATACTCTTTGGCGTATAACTGCATGTTATTACGCTCCCTGATCGCCCTGATCTCGGCTTTTTGGGCTTCTATCTCCACCACCACTTCAGGCGGTAAATCATCAGCGTACAACTTCCACCGTGCAATCTGTGGCACATCCTCAAGCTGTGTGCCGTGCTTCTTGTTGTACTCCTTGTTTGACAGACACGAAACAAGACTAGAAACCTCAACCTCGATTCCTCCTATTAACAGTTTTTTTGTTGGCGCAAACTGCTGTAAGTGTTGATTGATAAGGCTTTCAGTGACTTCTCGATACGCCTGTATCTGATTTTTACCATAGCCCAATGCATTGGCTGTCAGTTTTGGTGCGCCTCCTTTCGTGGGGTTCTTAGGGCGATGCTGACCAAAAAATTGCTCTGGTAGTCGCTCAAGCCCATCACATAGGCTTCGCTCTGAATACATCAGGTGTAAGTGCGGTTGTTCTTCTCCGGTGATAGAACTCTTGTGCGTGTGTATCGCTGCTGTGTATGGCAACTGGTGCTGTGTCGCAAATTCCTGAATCAAGTCCTTTGCCAAGTCCTGCCGCTGTTGGACAGTCAAACCATTAGGCAGGGCAATAGTGATCGATGTACTTGTTCGCCCCCTTTCGATTTCGTGCTTGTCGGCTGCTGCCCAAAATTGGTCGGGGCGACCATCTGCCCATTTTGGCATGTTGCCAGACTTCACCCACTCAAGTACCTCACCATCATGTTTTGCATCATTTTTAAAATGGGCGGTTCGGGTTAGGTAGTGGAAAGTATTTTTAGAACTACTGTCTTTTTTCAAGTTATGTTCAAGATCGAAAAAGTACATGCCGCCCTCGCTTTTGCTCTTGCCCCGCAGGGCGAAGTCCACTGTCTTTTTTTGATACTCCACTGCGTAGCAGTGGAGTATCAAAAAAAGACAGTGGAGACGAGATAAATGTTTACTGGGCACGGTGTCTGAAGCTATCATGAATCGGATTGATGAAGCAAAAGGGGCTTTTTTATGGCAGGACGTAAACCGCTTAAACTCACAAATTCCGATTATTACGACATCCTCGAACATATCCATGATTTGCCGTTTAAAAGAAAATGTGAGCAAAAATTGCTCGATATTTGTGAGAACAATAAAGGCGATCTCTCATTTTTCACGCCTGAAGATTTCGAGGTGTTAAAAAAATGCCGGTATGAAAGAAATGCGTATATGAAGCGTCAGACGCTCTTACAGCTCATTTTAGCCACTGACCCTAGAGAGACGTACCACCCTAGAGCAAAAAGTGGCTATATTGAGCAATCAGAAGCAAATAGACGCATATTTCACAATGCACGATACCCTTGATCTGTTGCTCAGGAAAAATCGTACCGCTACGGCTGAAAAAAATGCAGTAAAAAAAGCGGATATGGCTTTAAATCCTGAAGTTAAAAAAGAATCAAGAAAAGATGAAAGAAAACAAAGAGATAGTGAGAATTATTTTTTAGGTGCGTATATCAAAAAACTGCTCGATTCATCTGATTTTAATAAAAATTTAAAAGAAATTCAAAGAATTGCATTTCTTTTCAGCACTGTTGAACCTGAGAAAAAGCCTCAACACATTGAAATTTATCAAGAAGCCAAAAGCGACCATAGAAACCCTTTTAATTAGTTTTTCTAAATAATAACAACAGTTTACAGAACGAGTGTCTACGAGTGAACAAGCCAAATTTCGCCCTTGCCCCTCTGAAAAACCGCTTTTTTGGTATTTGCTCTTTATTTTATTAATGTGTATTATAGTGTGTATATATTAAGTGGTGGTAGGGTAAGCCCCACGTAAAACAAATAAGTTCCCTACGAATGATCTTGGTGTAGAGTTCGCTCCAAGTAAAAAGAATAAGACTCATCAGAATTATGATAAGGCTCTGTATATAGTAATATATACGGAGTTTTATCTTTTTTGGAATAAAGAAAATTAATGAAATCATCTACAAACCTCTTCCTTTAAAAAAATTAACGAAAGAATTTTATGATGCTAATGAAGGCTTAATTCAGGCTTTAGATGGCGGTTGGAGTGATTCAGCAAAGGTTAGAGGTTATGGAATCGTACTAGTTTCAATTAACTCGCTAACTTTTGGAATTCCATTAAGAACTCATATCAAACACAAACAGTCTTTTTTTACTGATGTAACTCAGGATCATACTTGTGAGACTCGTAAGGGCTTAGATTTTTCTAAGGCTGTTTTGATAAGCGATAATAATTATATAGATAGCTCCTCTTTTAAGATTCCTAGTGATCAATTTGATCGTATCCAAGATAACCATGAACACATTGTTGAAAAATTTACAAAATATATTCAGAGATACATAAAAGCTGTTAATCGAAATGACCGTAATGTTTTGCCATTTTATACGTTTTCAACTCTTCAAAACTATCATGCTGAGCTTGGCATATCTAAATAGACGTTGTTTTTGATTTTTTTGCTTTTAAAAAAGTATCGAGCGAAGCGAGATCCATAGTCGCTTTTGCTTTTGGACTTCACAAACAGCATTAACCTAAAAATTGCCCCCCTGACGTAACGAAGTGAAGTCAAAAAAGTTTGAGCTTTAGCGAAAACATAGGGCAATTTTGACCCCTCCCCTGCTCTTATGGGCTTTTAATAATAAATAAGCTTTTAAAAGCTTTTAGGTCATCTGTATGCCTTATGTAGCAATGGTTTCAGCGACAATAAGACGAGGTTTACCTTGCAAAAAAATCATTTAAAGACGAGGTCTACCTTGCAAAAGACGAGCAATAATATTATATTCGTTTTAACGAGATAAAAATAGTATTCGTCTAATGAAAGAATTAGTAGTAAAAGATAATGCCCTAATCAATGCCAGTTACAATTTGGACTTAGTGGAACAGAGGTTAATTCTCCTTGCCATTATTGAAGCAAGGGAATCAGGAAAAGGGATTAATGCCAATGACCCTCTGACCGTTCATGCTGAGAGTTATATCAATCATTTCAGCGTACACCGCAATACAGCCTATCAAGCATTAAAGGATGCTTGTAAGGACTTGTTTGCACGTCAATTTAGCTACCAAGAGCAACGCCCCAAAGGTATCGCCAATATTACCAGTCGATGGGTGTCACAGATTGCCTATATCGACAATTCAGCAACGGTAGAACTGATTTTTTCGCCTGCCATTATCCCTTTAGTAACACGGCTTGAGGAGCAATTCACCAGTTATGAATTGAAACAGATCAGTGGCTTAAGTAGTGCCTATGCCATACGCTTGTATGAGGTTCTGATTGCATGGCGTAGCACAGGAAAAACGCCTGTCATCGAATTATCAGACTTCCGCCAAAAGCTCGGCGTTCTTGAAACTGAATATAAGCGTATGTATGACTTTAAAAAATACGTTTTAGACCTAGCAATCAAACAGATCAATGAACATACGGACATAACGATCAAAGCCGAACAGCACAAAACAGGGCGTTCAGTGAGTGGTTTTTCATTGACCTACTCCCACCACTAAATCAAAGATTATAGTAGGGGAATCTTTGCGACCTATGTGGGTAAAGCCCACACCTTTCGACACCACACTTACACTGATAAGTATTGTGGTGTAGGAACTCTTTATA
>WNDP01000187.1 GCA_009912575.1 Acinetobacter bereziniae | reverse complement strand
CATTGCGATCTCTGTCATGGGTTATTCCTCATCCAAATCTTGATGATGTTCGATATAGAGGGCACTTAAGACACCTGCAAAGCATGCCATCAAGATCCCAAGAATCCAAGCGAAATACCACATAATATTCTCCTATTTGCTTAGACACAGCCTCAGTACAGGCTGTGTGAGTTCTCTTGAACATGTTTATTGGTAATGACGCCCCACATTTTGTAATAACACCATGTGGTATAAGCTAAGATCAATGGAACAAATATAGAAGCCACCACAGTCATTACCGTCAAGGTGTTTTTACTTGAAACAGCATCCCACATGGTTAAGCTTACAGTTGGATTAATACTTGATGGCATCAAGAATGGAAATAATGCAAAACCAGCAGTTAGGATTGAACCTGTAACTGCGAGTGTTGAACCCGTAAAGCTTATGCCTGCATTGTTCTTTCCTGCACCTAAGATGATGAGGATTCCGCCTAAAATGGCAGCAACAGGGGCAAGGATAGTTACAGGATAAGTTGAATAGTTATTCATCCAACCATGGTTACCTGTGGTTAATACCTCTTTGGCTAATGGATTTGCAACAGCATTGGTATTAAAAGGTTGCACCAATGTATATCCTTCGATTCCACCAAAATATAACCAAGCACCTACACCTAGGAAGCACACTAAAAATATTGTGCCCATGAGTTGAGTTGCTTTTGCAGAACGTTGACGTAATACACCATCAGTACGAAGCATCAACCAAGCGCCACCATGTGCACAAAGCATTGATAAACTTACAATACCGCAAACTAAAGCAAATGGATTGAGCAGAGCGAAGAAGCTACCTGTATAAGTCGAACGTACAGTTTCATCTAAGGTAAACGGTACACCCAAGAACATATTACCAAAAGCAACACCGAAGACCAGTGCAGGCACAGCACCACCAATACATAGCCCCCAATCCCAAGAGTTGCGCCATTTGGTATTGTCGAGTTTAGAACGGTAGTCAAAGCCTACAGGTCTAAGGAATAATGCAAATAAGACCAATAACAGTGCCCAGTACATACCAGAGAATGCTGTTGCATAAACCATTGGCCAAGCTGCAAAGAGTGCGCCACCAGCAGTCACAAACCATACTTGGTTGCCTTCCCAGTGTGGTGCAATCGTATTAATTGCTGCACGACGTTCGTCATCCGTTTTACCTACGAATGGCATCAATGCCATTGAGCCCATGTCGAAACCATCTGTGAGAGCGAAGCCAATCAGTAAGACACCGACCAAAACCCACCAGATAATTTTGAGAAGTTCATATTCGATCATGATTGAGCCTCCCCAGCTTGAGCTTGTTGAGCTTCAAGTTTTTCGAAGTGATATTTACCAGTATGTAAAGAACTTGGTCCTAAGCGTGAGAATTTGATCATTAGATACATTTCAATAATCAACAGCACAGTATAGAACGCAGCTAATGCAATGATTGAGCCCCATACATCGCCAGTGCTTAAACTTGATGCAGAAAGGTGGGTAGGAAGCACTTCACCAATAGTCCATGGTTGACGACCACCTTCAGCCACATACCAACCTGTTTGTGCTGCAATCCAAGGTAGTGGTAGAGCAAACAGCGCAAACTTAAGTAACCATGGTTTATTTTCAGCATTTCGTTTTGCTACTGCAAAAGTAGCAAGGATAAATAAAAGTAGCATCAAGAAACCTGAAGCAACCATTGCTCGGAAAGAGAAGAACAAGGCTGTTACGTTTGGAATAGTGTCTTTTGTTGCTGCTTGAATATGTGCTTCAGATGCATCTGTTACATTTTCAGTATATTTTTTAAGAAGTAAGCCATAACCTAAATCTTTTTGGTTTTCTTTAAACGATGCCATGAGTTCAGGAGAACGATCACCAGCACGAAGTTTTTCCAGTTCACTATAAGCCACCATACCATTACGGATACGAGCTTCGTGTTGAACCATTAAGTCTTTAAGACCAGTTACTTCTTTATCCAACGAACGTGTTGCGATGATCCCCATTGCATAAGGAATTTTTATCGCATAGTCAGTGCGTTGTTGTTCTTGGTTTGGGATACCAAATAAAGTAAATGGTGCAGGTGCTGGGTGAGTTTCCCATTCAGACTCAATTGCAGCCAGTTTGGTTTTTTGAACATCACCAAGTTCATAACCTGATTCGTCACCAAGTAAAATTACAGAAAGTGTTGAAGCTAAACCAAAAATTGCAGCGATGGCGAAAGAGCGACGCGCAAAAGGTAAATCACGTTTTTTCAATAAGTAATAACTTGAAATGGCTAGAACAAAGATTGCTCCAGTGACATAACCAGCAGAAACTGTGTGAACAAATTTTACTTGAGCAACTGGGTTGAAAATTAAAGCACCAAAATCTACAAGTTCCATACGCATGGTTTCAAAATTAAATTCTGAACCGACAGGATTTTGCATCCAACCATTAGCCACTAATATCCATAGTGCAGATAAATTTGAACCAAGTGCAACTAACCAGGTTACGCTTAAATGTTGAACTTTTGAGAGGCGATCCCAGCCAAAGAAGAATAAACCAATAAAAGTTGATTCTAGAAAGAATGCCATCAATCCTTCAATGGCAAGTGGCGCACCAAAAATATCACCGACATAGTGAGAGTAGTACGCCCAGTTTGTACCAAACTGGAATTCCATAGTCAGACCAGTGGTTACACCTAAAGCAAAGTTAATACCGAAAAGTTTGCCCCAGAATTTGGTCATGTCTTTATAGATTTCTTTACCAGAAATCACATAAGTAGTTTCCATAATGGCAAGAATAAAAGCCAGACCGAGAGTAAGAGGTACAAATATAAAGTGATACATCGCGGTCATTGCAAATTGGAACCGCGAAAGATCGACCACGCTTTCAGAAATCATCAACGTGTCTCCTTGATTTGGGAAGGACTGCCAGCAATACGCTCAGCAACTTGGTTATCAAAATCTTTAGGAATAGTCGGCGCATCAAACCATATATGTTTGATCATCATTAAAAGTGCAATCTTAATTATTAATATGATTGCAATTTCTCTAACAAGCCGACGGTTTAAATCATTAGGTTTTAAGCTCATGCGTTAAGCCTATTATTTAAATATGCTTATATTATTAAACAAAACACAACAAGAAATAAATAGATAAAACACTTAAAATAAAAATATATTATTAAATTCATTTGAAACAATAACTTAATATTTTAATACGTTAAAAAATATACTAAAAAATACAGATTTTAAAGTTGATCAAAATACTTAGAATTAATAAAAATAAAACCAACTAAAATAGTATTGTTTAGATTTTATTAAACCAACTAAAATGGTTTGAATTATTCTTAATTAAAAAATAATTCTGAGTGAAACGGTTGGTTTAATGTTAATGTATCATTTTTATTAAAATATATTTTAGAGAATTAAAAAAATAGTTGTCGATTTTGATAAGAGTTTATCCGACCTGATTAAAAATTTTTAAATGGTGATTTAAATAAGAGATGTCATTTATTTGATGATGAAATATGAGTTCTTTTTTTTGTTTTGGACTATGCTAAGTTGTTTAAATTTTGTTTACATCAACGAATCAATAATAATTCATTAAATAAAAGAGAAAATTTTATGAAATGTTTGGTTGTTATTGCGCATCCAATCAATGATCGTTTATGCCATCACATGGCAAAGACAGCAATTGCTCGCTTAATTGCCAATGGTCATGAAGTTGTGGTTGAAGATCTGTACGCTTCTGGTTTTTCACCTGCACTGACAGATGAGGAACGTCAAAGTTATTACAGTCCTGTATTTGATCAAACAGCTGTAAAAGACAATATAGATGATTTACTTTCCGCAGAAGCTTTAGTACTGGTCTTTCCGACTTGGTGGTTTGGTTTTCCTGCAATACTGAAAGGCTGGTTTGATCGTATTTGGGCTCCTGGAGTTGCTTATGATCATGCAAACGATTTGGGTGCAATTCAACCTAAACTCGATAACCTTAAATACACATTGGCGATTACTTCATTGGGGTCAGCGTGGTGGGTAGATCGTTTGGTACTTTGGCAACCAGTAAAACGCATATTGAAAATCGCATTATTGAGTACCTGTGCACCAAAATGCCATTTTCAAATGTTGTCATTGTATAAAGCTGAATCGCTTACTCAAGTTCAAATTGCATCATTTTGTGCACGGATTGAAGCTAAAATTGCAAGTTGGCCAAAATGAGGGCAAGCTATGATTGGCTTTAGGTGGTGAAGTAAAAATAAAGGTATAGGATGTGCTAAACCGTGGCAGACTTTTAATACTGATCTGAACTAAAGAGCTGGTTGGATGTGGAAATTTTCTTGGCAATATAATGCGATTTTCTAAAACGTATCAAAATATTTTGTGATTGAAACTCTAATTCCCCAAATTCTGGTTCAACTTGGACATAATGCAATTGTCCATTTTCATCACGTACACGAGCTTGAGCAGAAAAGCCAGGACGTGCATTACCACTTGAAACTGTCGCAAGACGACCCAGTAAATCAACCTGATTGGTGGTTATTTTCGGTTTAATCACTTGATCTAAGCAGTGAATCATAAATACGGTAAAAAAGATTGCAATGACCAAGGCAGGGAGTACCACATAGTACCAAGCAGCAAAATCTTGTTTAGTGGCGAGGATTGATAATTGTAAGAAGTAACCAGCAAAACTAAAATTAAGTAATAAAAATACAAAGATAAGTACTTTAGAAAATTTGACTTGTAAGAGTGGTGATTCAATCAACCAATCGGGAGAAATTTTTTTAAGAAACGTACTTGGTCGCAAACCGATATAATAACCAAAGGTTTCTGCCATGCTGAGTAAAATTAATGCCAACACACTCAAGTGAAAGGGCATTAACTCATGTTCAAAAAAGAATTCAAGCATGGCAAGTTCCTTGTTGCTTAATCTACGATGTAGATTCCACCATCCGAGTGCACAGAAATATTAACTTTTTCAAGTTTATCACCCAGACAAGGGCCAGATATACATTCTCCAGTTTCGACTTCAAACAATGCGCCATGGGTAGAACATTGGATGTACTCACCATCTTGATCTAGAAATTGATTTTCAAGAAATTCAAGTTCTGTTTGAAGATGAGGACAGACATTTTGATAGGCGTAGAATGCACCATCACGTTGAGTGATAAAAATGGTATCACCTGTCATTGTGTCAAATGCACGTGCCTTACGTTCTTCAATTTCATCGGTCATTGCAATTTTTTCAGACATTTATGCACATTCCTTTTTGAATGTTTCAAGCAGATTGGTATACGCTGCAATTTCTAAACGAGGTCCAAACTGAGCAACAACCTCACTTGAAATAAGAATAGCAAGTTGCGCTGCTGTTTGTAAATTTTCACCACAATTCAAAGCGTATAAGAATGCACCAGCAAAGGCATCACCTGCGCCATTGGCATCGACTGCATTGACCTTACGACCTTGTAGATAAAAATGTTGTTCTTGGTTCGCAACCAATGCACCTTTTGCACTCAATGTAATCACAACATCTTGGCTAAGTGTTTTTAATTTTGCCAATGCAGCTTCTACTGAATCAGTTTCAGTATAAAGCATCGCTTCTTGTTCATTACAGAAAATCAGATCTACACCATCATCAAGCAATTCATTTAAGCCTTGGCGAGCATATTGCACCATGGCTGGATCAGAAAGGGTGAGGGCGATCTTTACATTATTTTCACGTGCAATTTGACGAGCTTGTTTAACTGCTGCACGAGCAGAATCACTTGTCGACAAATAACCTTCAATATATAACCACTGTGCGGTTTTTAACGGCTCAAAATCCATTTGAAGATCAGAAAGTTCAGCAGTAATACCGAGGTAAGTATGCATGGTGCGCTCTGAATCGTCACTCACCAACACCATACAAGTTCCTGTAACACCTTCACTGATCGATTTTTGTGAGGTCGATATCCCTGCATCATTTAAACCATCAAGATATATTTTGCCCAATTCATCGTGACCTACACGACACGCATAAAATGCTGAAGAACCTAATGCACTGAATGCAACAGTTGTATTGGCAGCAGAGCCACCAGATGCCTGTCCTTTATAGATTTGGCTGGCTTTTAAGTTATTGTATAGTTGAGCCTGAGCATCACCATCAGCCAATTGCATGGTGCCTTTTTGCAAATTTTGTTCAGTTAAAAAGTGATCTGAAACCTTAAATTCTTGGTCAATTAGTGCATTACCAATTGCAAAAAGATCAACTGTTGCCATGTTCTTCATCACATTAATGTTAAAAAAAGTAAAGTTTACACCAATGCTCAGCTTTACAGTAGTTTGTTGAAAAAAATTCATTTACATTTGTTGGCGATATTATCTAACTTTTATCGTTGCTTTGTATTGCACAACCATTGATTAGTTTCTAATATCCAACGATAGCCATGGTTATTTTCTTAGATATTTCACTTGGTTGTATCATCGAAACAATACATTCAAGCGTATATACAGGCTTTACAGTTCCTAAAATATTGGAGATTGAGTGAATATTTCAATTCAACAGGTCGATCAATTACCTACACAGATTCAGGACTTGGCAATTATTGCTGAAAAGGAAGGTTTTCAATTTATTCAACGCTTAGTGGATGAATTCCATCAAGGGAAAAATAGATTTAACCGTCATGGTGAGTTTCTATTGCTTGCTTTTGATGGAGATAAACTGGTTGCTTGTGGTGGTCTGAATATTCAAATGAGTGAAGATAGTGATACAAATCAGAAGCCTGAAACACAACATAAAATTGGTCGAGTAAGAAGATTCTATGTTTTACCTGAGTATCGTAAAACGGGTTTAGGAAAGCGTTTATTGCAAGAACTGGAAAGAAAAGCGAAGGCTAATTTTTCTGCATTGTGCTTAAATAGCGAAAAAGATGCAGCGCCATTTTATCAAAAACAAAATTATGTATTTGTTGAAAACCATCCTAATTATAATTATTTCAAATATTTGATTTAGTGAATTGAAAGTTTTTGAGCAAAAGAAACTCTTTTAGAACTGTTCAAAGAAAGCAATTTACAAACAAGAGCATGTTGTTGTTTTCGTGATTTATTAATGATTTTGGAGATTGATCTAAATTAATCTCCAAAACTTAAAATAAGATTTTTACAATTTTACCATTCAATAAGCTAATTACGGTTTTATTTAAATAGCATCCATTTAAGCATCATCAATTAAAAAACCATGTTGTTCGCCATCGTCGATTTCAGATTAAGCCCTAAAAAATCATTTTAATTTTGTTTTAAGACTGACTGTTGAACATAGCATTTAAGCATTTATTTCAGAATAATGAGAATGACAGACAAAGGTCTAAATGAACTGATCTCTAAAGTTCCTCAAGTTACACTACTATTTTGGATCACTAAAATTTTGGCGACTACATTTGGTGAAACAGCAGGAGATGCTGTTTCAATGTCGCTTAATTGGGGGTATTTGCTCAGTACCGTTATCTTTGCTTTTATTTTTATTGCTTTTGTCTATTTTCAAATTCGTGCCAAAGCTTACCACCCTTATTTGTATTGGTTTACGATTATTGCCAGCACAACTGTGGGGACAACATTGGCAGATTTTGTCGATCGTTCACTGGGGATCGGCTATTTGGGAGGAAGCACTTTATTACTCAGCTTGGTCGTACTGACCTTATATGCTTGGTATAAAGTGGAAGGAACAATTTCACCACACATCAACCAGCCGCGAGCAGAACTGTTCTATTGGTTGAGCATTACTTTTTCACAAACTTTAGGAACTGCTTTGGGGGATTGGTCAGTAGATACAGCAGGCCTAGGTTATCTTGGTGGGATTGTGCTGTATATGGTATTGATTTTAATTGTTATCGTATTGTATTTATTTACAAAAACATCAAGGATTATATTGTTCTGGACAGCATTCGTGCTTACTCGACCATTAGGTGCCGTGGTGGGTGATTTTCTGGATAAACCGATTGATCATGACGGACTCGCCCTGAGTCGTTTCACCGCTTCAGCTGTACTATTGATTGCAATTTTCATCTGTATTGTTATTGCGCAGCGTTGGGATACAGATAAACATCAAACTTAGATCGCAGCTAATCAAATTGTCAGTTAAAAAAAATAAGTTTTTCAGTGATATTCAACGTGTTTGGATATCACTTTTTTTATTTCTAATATTTCTCTTTCTCGACTTTATAAACGCAAATCGTGGTTAATCCTGATCAATTTGCTAAGAATTAGTGTTAGGAATGAATCGCATTTATTTAAGTTTCAGTTATACTTAAACGCATAGATAAACATTTAATATTGGAGATCGCATGACTGTAGATGTCACTGAAACCTTATCTCAAACTGTTCATCCTGCGTTTCAGCTGGTACGTCAACACCATGTAGAAGCTTTAGACATTTTAGTGTCTGAATATAAACATAAAGTGACTGGTGCGATGCACTACCATTTGGCTACAGATCACGATGAAAACGTGTTTCTTGTTGCTTTTCGTACTCAACCAATGGATTCCAAAGGTGAGGCACATATTCTAGAGCACACAGCTTTGTGTGGTTCAGAGAAATTTCCTGTACGTGATCCATTTTTTCTGATGATTCGCCGTTCATTAAATACTTTTATGAATGCGTTTACCGCAGCAGATTGGACAGCTTATCCTTTTGCGACACAAAACAAGAAAGACTTTCAAAACTTATTAGAGGTCTATATGGATGCAGCTTTTGCTGCTAATTTAAATTCATTGGATTTTGCCCAAGAAGGGATTCGCATTGAGCTAGAAGATGGCCAACCCGTTTATAAGGGGGTGGTTTTTAATGAGATGAAAGGAGCAATGAGTTCTCCTTCAGACCAACTTTACCATCAACTGGCACACCATCTATTCCCAAAAACCACTTACCATTATAATTCTGGTGGTGACCCTAAAGACATTCCAGATCTTAGCTATGATGAGTTGGTGGCTTTCTATAAATCACACTACCATCCAAGTAATGCAATCTTTATGAC
>WNDP01000186.1 GCA_009912575.1 Acinetobacter bereziniae | reverse complement strand
TAGCGCGTTGCAGTTCTTTATTTTCACGTTCCAGTTGTTTTATACGTTCTTGATCTGAAAGATGCTGTACTTTAACTGGATTTTGTTGATCCAAATATTTTTGATGCCAAACACGCAGTGTTTCAGGGGTACAACCTATCTTGGGAGCAATAGCAGTGATTGCAGCCCAATTCGATGGATAATCTTTTTCGGATTCAATAACAAGTTGAACCGCTCTTTCTTTGATTTCAGGGGTATAGTTTGATTTTTTCATCGGAGTAGTTTCTCAGAATGTTGAGTCTCCGACAAACATGGTACGGTTCACGATATCTTGAGCGAGAATTTTCCTCTTTAATACTTAGAAGCAGTCTATTTAAGTCATCATGTTGTAAAAGTTTTTCTACTATCAAATCTGCCAATTCATCATTTGAGGCATATTGCTCAATATAATTTTCATCTAATATGTCGAGCTCTTCTTCATCAATATTATTATCAATTGTAGATTCATTCGATTCGTTTTCTATATTCATAAAGTATTCCTAAGCTAAAATTAGCTTTGCTCTAGTAGGATACACACTCTCTACGCACATACTTATACCATATTCCTAACATACTAATTCTCAATATTTTTTATGCTTATTCAAAGGTTTTTTCATACTTATTCCAATATCTATTCGAACCATCAAGTCTTATAGACAAAAAATCAGCATAAAAAAAACATCCTTTTCGGATGTTCTAATTATGGATTTTGATTTATTACTGAATTATAAAAAGAATGTCACATTGCATTAGAAAAGCTAAGAAATTCTTCTTAGACGAAGTTCATTATTCTGATAAAAATGTATGGCTTTAAATTCCCAAAACCATCTGGTAACGCTTAAATCCATCCTGTACTACTCCTACAACCAAATTGATGAATGGGATTGTCTTACCGTAAGCCATCCATTGGTCTAAAGCCTCGTAGTAGGCTAAACGATTTTCTACTGTAATCACACTGGGCGGATAGCCTGCTTTAAGCAGTTCCAGATTCATCAATAACCGAGATGTTCGTCCATTCCCATCGACAAAGGGATGGATACCTACGAAATCAGCATGAACCTTGGCAGCTCGCTCAACAGGATGTAGATTGTGGGCTTCCGTGTTATACCAATCTATAAACTGAGCCATTTCGTCATTAAGTAAAATATGGTCTGGCGGATTAGTTGTAGCACCTGAAATTAATACATTCTGCTGGCGATATCGTCCAGCATTTTCATCATCAATATTTTTCAGTATCAACTGGTTAATGTTTCGAATTTGCCATTCAGAAAATGGTTCTTCATTTTTTATAATATCTTCGACATACCAGATTGCATTACGATGATTGATCGCTTCAAAATGCTCTATTAATGCCTTACTAGCTACCGTAATTCCTTCTAGAACAACTTTGGTTTCCAATAAGGTTAAAGTATTACCCTCAATCGCATTGGAATGGTACGTCCAGCGCAGGATCAAGTCTTCATGTAGATTTTTAACAATCGCAGGTGAAAGAGGTCGATGCTGATCTAATTTAGCTTTTAAATCATCAATGATCTCAAACATGCTTATCTCTGTATGTATGTAAGTTTAAAATGATCATACATAAAAAAATGATGGCAATGAAATCCATCAGGTTAATCCAATGCTTCCATGCTATAGTAAAAACAGTAGTTGAGTAGCTAGGAAGTACCTCATGCAGTTGGGGGTATAACTGGGGGTAAAATACAAAATACGATTTTAAATTTTAATTAATTATCATATATTTAAATTAATAAGTTTATTCCGCCTCTCCCGCCAAAACTGATTTCTACGGGACTGTACTGTAGTGCTAAAGGTTCGAATCTAAAGGGTTTGAGCCTTTTTTTTAGCCTATACACTACGATGTAATACGGTAGTATCCCGACATATTTGTCGGTACTTTTGACGATATATAGTTGCTAACCCACTATAATATTGGGATAGTTTCGTTTTCTCGATTTTTATACCGTCAAATGAGGCTAAAAAGTGGTTAAAGAAATGAACAAGCTTGATGCTAAAACCATTAAAAATTTATCTTACGATTCAAACCACCAGCTAACACTATATCTACTTCTTAATGGTAAAGAAATTTCAGTAAATCTAAGCAAAGCTCAAAAAGCCTCATGTTATACTCCTGTCGAAAATGTTAGGTGACAAAATCATGGCAAAGAAAGAAGCTAAAACGGATTTATGGGTTCATGGACTTTTACAAGAAGCTAAAGTTCAATTAGAACCTCAAGGCAGTGCCATTTTAGAAATTAACAATGCCTTAAAAACAGCATCCAAAAATGGTTCAGGAAACGTTGGCTTTCCAGAATATATAGGTGTAGTTAAAGATTTCTTGATTGTTATTGAAAATAAATCCGATCTATCAAAACATGTAAAGCTTAATGAAAAAAATTTGATTAGCCTTATATCAAAAGATGTTAAAGACTATGCTATTAACGGAGCATTATTTTACGGACAGCATCTAGCTAAAAATACAAGCTATAAAAAAGTAATTGCTTTCGGCATTTCAGGTGATGAGAAAAGGCACCGTATTAGCCCTATTTATATCGACGAAACTGAATATTATCGAGAATTATCTGATGTTGAATCTTTTATTTCTTTCAACGATCAAAATATTGATGAATATTATATAAGAGAAGTTCTAAAAGAAGACACAAATAAAGAAAAGGAACTTGCAGAAATTCTCAAGGATGCCTCTGAACTACATGAAGATCTAAGAAACTATGGCAATTTAAAAGATATTGATAAGCCATTGATTGTATCAGGTATTTTATTAGCACTTAGAGAAGAAGAGGTCAAAAACTTTTCTATAGATGATCTTATTGGTGATGAGATTAATACAGATGGTGAAAAGATATTTAATGCCATAGAAGCTAACCTAAAACGATCAAAAGTAGCTCCAGAAGTTAAAAGAGATAAAATTCTTAGCCAATTCTCGATCATTAAAGATACTCAGATTCTGAATGAAGTAAACCCAACACTAAATAAAACACCTCTTAAACATTTCACTGAGTTTCTGAGTGAAAAAATTTATAAAAGTATTAAATACACAAACTCATCAGAAGATTATCTAGGTCGATTCTATGGTGAGTTTATGTCTTATTCAGGTGGTGATGGACAAACTCTAGGTATTGTATTAACCCCTAAACATATAACTGACCTATTTTGCGACTTAGTTGATATACAAGTGGATGATATTGTTCTTGATCCATGTGCTGGAACAGCAGGCTTTCTTATCGCTTCTATGCATCACATGCTAGCATTAACAGATAACGAAAACACCAAAAAAAATATTCGACAAAAACAACTGCACGGTATTGAGCTTCAGCCATATATGTTTACCATTGCAACAACAAATATGATTCTTCGAGGGGATGGTAAAAGCAATCTAATAAATGAGGACTTCTTAAAACAAGATCCTAGCAAGCTTCAACTTAAAGAAGCTACTGTCGGAATGATGAATCCTCCTTATTCTCAAGGTTCAAAGAAAAATTCTAATCTCTATGAAATTGCCTTCACTGAATATCTTCTAAATTCTCTAACAGGAGGAGCTCGTGCTGTAGTTATCATCCCTCAATCTTCAGTAACAGGCAAAACGAAAGAAGAACAAAATATCAAACAAAATATTAAAAAAAATCATACCCTAGAAGGGGTAATTACTCTTAATAAAGATACTTTCTATGGTGTCGGAACAATGCCTTGTATTGCTGTTTTTACTGCTGGTGAGCCTCATCCTAAAGACAAAGAATGTAAGTTTATTGATTTCCGCGAAGATGGTTTTAAAGTAAGTCCTCATATTGGTTTAATTGAAACAGAACAGGCAAAAGATAAAAAACAACATCTGTTAGATGTATGGTTTAATCGAATAGAAACAGATTCAAAATTTTGTGTAACTACAACTATTGAAGCAGACGATGAATGGCTTCATAGTTTTTATTACTTTAATGATGAAATTCCAACCCAACAAGAATTCGAAAAATCTATTGGTGACTACTTAGCATTTGAATTTTCAATGATTATGAAAAATAGAAAATATCTTTTTGACTCTTCATCTGATAAAGAGGTTCAATAATGATGTTGAATTTAGTTTCTCAAAATTGGGCAGAGTTCTTCATTGGAGGGAAAGATGGAATCTTTAAGATTGCTTCATCGACAAGTGGAATTGATAAAAATAAACTTGATCTAAGTAAAGACGAAAACTTATCTAGAATTCCTTATATAACAAGGACTGAATTACAAAATGGAATTAGTTTTTTTATTGCCAATCAAGAAAATACAAAGTACAAAATCGATGAAAATAAAGTTATTACAATTGGACTAGATACTCAAACTATCTTTTTCCAGCCTCACAAATTTTATACTGGTCAAAACATTCAAGTTCTCAGACATACTAAACTCAATAAATTTACTGCCCATTTCATTATTTCACTTCTGAAAGTTCAAATGGCTAAATTCAATTGGGGGGGGAATGGTGCAACATAAGGACGGTTAAATAGAACCAAAATAATGCTTCCTTCTACTCAAGAAGGACAACCTGATTGGGAGTTCATGGAAAATTACTCCAAACAATCTTTCAAAAAACAAAATGAGATCTACATAGGTTATTGTCAGAATGAATTAAATAAAATCGAATACAAAGAGATCCCTGAATTACAAGATAAAAAATGGAGTGATTTTTTTATTGAAGCAATTGCCGATATTATTTCAGGTCAAGATATTTATGATAGCGAAAGAATACTTGGTAATACTCCTTATATCTCATCATCAAGTCAAAATAATGGTATCAGTTATTTTGTTAGCAATACGAATAAGACTTTCGAAGCGAATTGTCTCTCAGTAAACCGAAACGGTTCTGTAGGATATGCTTTCTATCATCCATATGAAGGGCTATTTTCCAACGATTGTCGAAAGCTAAGACCTAAATATAAATCAAAGTTTGTAGGATTGTTCCTAGCACACCAAATTACTCGTCAAAAAAACAAGTATAATTATGGTTATAAAATGGGAACAGCTCGATTAAAACGTCAGAAAATCATGCTTCCAATTAATCATAATAATCAGCCTGATTATGAGTATATGGAGCAATATATGATTAATTTAGAAGTCATGAAACGAAAGCAATATTTAGCTTTTATTGAAGCTCAACAAGAATAACACTTAAAAATGCGAAAAAGGAATCAAATTCTCGATACGTGTACCTGTAGAATTTATTTGATGGTACAAACAGCGGTACATTTACAGCCTTCATTTCTTATGTTTAAATAATTCAGTTACTTAGATAATAAACCTGACAGACTCTTTCACCGCCAAATTTTATTCCAACCTCATCCATTGGAAGCTGAAATGCCTAAACTGTCGTAGTTTAGGCTTTTTTGTGATTAATTATCCTCTTTCTTAATCCTCTCTACAGTAATATATTCATTCGGGATTACAATCTGCTTTTCAATACTTTTAACTTTATAAGAAATTAAAGTATTTTTACCAATACCCTGAAATAAGACTTTGACATCTTTAAAAATAAATATTTGATCTTGGTTAAGTTCTTTGGTTGTCGTTTTAGGTAAATCAATTAAATTCGCATAAGGAGCTTTGATATACAGTGTTGCTTTTTCGGTACTGACACCTGTTTTTTGCATTGTATAATCCAAAAATAACTTACCAATATCCCCAATCAAAAACATTGGTACAAGTGGAGTCAGAACAATAAAAAAAGTCATTTGTATACTGTCTTTAATGTGTGTTTCTAATCTCTTAAGTTTAGTCGTTGCAAAGGTTTTAAGGTTATCACTCGCATTTGGATCATCAATTATTTCTTTTAAGTTTTCAACTTTATTACTAAATTCTTTTATTTTCAGCCGATTTATATAAAAAGGATAATAAAATAATGCAATGAAAGCAGATGTAAGCGCTACATATAGGCTAATTTTCCAATGTAATAACAGCAAACCTCGAATGACATATAAAAAGTAAATTGATATAAATAATGTAGTTATGCTGATCTTTGGAAAAGTGAGCTTTTTTCCTATTCTTATATGAGGTGGTAAATATTTATCAACTGTACTGAAAATTAAATATGCCAATGGTGTAAGAGATATACCAAAGAAAAATAATATCATGCTCATTCCGCCATAGACGAGGGAACATGCCACAAAAATCAGTAAAAAAACAAGGGTATCACCAAAGCTAATTTCCGATGGTATGTAACCAATGCTTACTAGATACGCAACTAAACACATTATTCCTATTGCAATAATAGCTTTAATGCTTGTCAGTACAAGTTCATGCCACTGATTAAAATTATTTAAAAGTCTTGTTGCTAATTCATACATAAATTATTGAACTAATTCTAGTAATGATATTTTTAATTTCTCTAATTTAACTGCCTTTATCTCTAATTATATATTTATTGCTTAACTTGCCTTTCCTCCCAATCCTTGTAACTTGTTTTTGGTTCGCCTAAAAGTTTCCATACAGCAGGTCCTGCAGTTGGACGACCAAATAACATCGCAGCTGGTGTTGACGTACTGGTAAAAGCAACATCTTGGGTAAACTCTATTTTATCATCATCGATTCGAATCATTCCCTTATCTATTAAAGATTGACGTTGATTAATAATATAATTGTGTTGAGATTGAGTTTGTTGTTTCTTTCCAATAGACCCTCGGCGAACATAAAAAATTCCATCCTTTATATAAGCCTGTCCCGCTACTTTATTATCACGGCTTGAGAGCATAAACTCTACATCACCACGCTCTTTTAAAGCTAATATAGAATTACTGTGATGATCAGGAATAGAAGTAATCGATGTAAGAACATTTACGCCTAAAGCAGGTAAAACAAAACTTAAATTATCAAAGAACGTTTCCATATCCGAAATATCTGCATCAGATAGCTTTCCTGCATAGTTTTTAAGTTCTTGCTTGTTTTCTAATTGGTACAAGGTTTTTTCTTTAATGAATTGATAGGTTCGATACTCTAAATAAGCACAATGTGTTTTGGTTAAAGTTGTATCCTTACACTGAACCAGAATCACAGTATCCCAAAAGTCTTTATTGTAATCATGGTGTTGCATTCTTAGGATACCATTAACAGTTTCCCCAATATAAACACTGTACTTTCCTTCAAGCTCTTGGGCTTTACTTATCAAAAAGTAAATTCCTGAGCCGTGTGCATCTTCTTTTTCAATCAGTTGTTTTGAACTTGCTCTTGGTGCTGCATAAACATAACCCGTCCAATTCATAAGCTCTGCTCTTACGATACCATTATGCTGTCCATCTACATAAAACAGACGAATTTGACGACCACGCTTTTGCATTTTTTACCCTTAGAATGAAATGTCTTAAAAACAAATTTTTATAGGTTAATTTTATCTATCAAAAGCATATCATTAATTTAATAGTCACTTGCAAAAATATCTTTTCTAATCAGTATTAAAAACCATACACATTTAGTTCGATTTTTTAAATCACGATATTATTATCATAAATCAGTTTATATATTTCATCTCGACCTAAAACCGCCCCCACCCAATTGACTAAACCCACCCCAAAACTTATCATTCAACTGCTGACCTACATTGTCAGTCGGTTTTGACAGACCGTTCTACAAAAGGCGCACAACAACGCGATATTGGTTTTGTGCGTTCTCCTAAGTCACGCCTTTATGGTGAGGCTAGGAGGGGCACGCTTGCGTGCGCTGGTTTCCTTTTGTACCAGTCTGTCAACCCTTCTAGTCTTACCTCCATTATTTGACAGTAAGTTGGTAAGACTCTTTCTAATCAAAAGGAGTCAAACATGACTAAGCATTTCTTATTTTTATTCCTTTCTCAAAAACGTTTTAGGCATATCCCCTGCCTTTGGCAAGATTTATAGATTTTATTTCAGTTTAGATTGATCTAAAGGCATAACTACTCTTTGGACAGGCAAGTTACGCCTTGAATTTGATCAAATCGCTGAACCTAAATTTAAAAAATAACCACAACAATAAAAGAGAGAGAATGATGAACATTCACACTTCAATTTTAATCATCACCTGTTCACTCCTGACACTCGGTTGCGCCAGTAAATCAGAACGCGAGTTTATCAGTGGCTGTCAGTCTACAGGTATGGATCGCAGCGCATGCAAATGCGCCTATAAAAAACTCGAACGCAAATACGGAGAAGACGGTTTAAAGAACAACCTCTACACACTAACCCAGAGCGAATCATTTCAATACGACTTGATGCAAAGCGGTCTGCAATGCTTGAGGGAGTAAGTCATGAGAACGATAGCAGCAATCGTTTGTGTGATCGTGATCATCTGTTTTCTAGGGCTTCCCTTTATCGGCTTGATGATCATGTTTGGATTGTTTTACCTACTTCTTAAATTTGCACTTGGGAGAAAATAAATGAATACATCCATTACATCTTGGCTCATCCGTGGTTACTTCATCATTGGCTTACTATTTGCCCTCTACCAAAACTATTGGGGATCACAAAGCTACAAATCATTTGCCTACCATTTAGGGCAAGGTATTGTTTGGCCTGCGGTGATGTTCCCTTCTGTGGGTAAATTTATTGGTGGTGTACTTATTCTTGTAATCATCGGTGGCTTAGTCCTTCGATCTAAATAAATTCCAATCTAAAAATATCTATAGGATCTTCTCATGAAAAAATTCACATTAATGGCATTCATACTGTGCATGTATTCCACATCTCAAGCAGCACCCAATATCTGGCAAGATAGTTTTGCACAAGGCTTTAGTTTGTATTCCCTCCAAAATAGTCAAAACCAAAAATTGACCATTTCATGCAACAGTGGCGGTGTTTTAAACGTTGATCACTCAGTGGAACTCTCAACTGGAAGTAAGGCGTATGCAAGCTTTAACAAGCAATCATCTTTCAGCTTTATCATTGATGGAAAAGCACTTGATGCACCTGCTGAAACACGATCCAGACTGAATGGAAATGATTGGGATAAACTTATCGTTCATCTAGGAAAAGCCAAAAAAATTGATGTTTTTATTAACAATAAAAAAATGGCTTCGTTCATATCTACAAAAGCCAATAAAGCTTTTGCTAAAGAACTAGTTGAGACTTGTGCTTCGCTATAATTC
>WNDP01000185.1 GCA_009912575.1 Acinetobacter bereziniae | reverse complement strand
TTCCAAGCGAAGGTCGCATTATTGCACCGATCACTGAAACCAATATTGATGAAGTTCTGCAAATGGGATGTTGGACGCCAGTGGTGCGGACTTCATTAGATGCCAACGACAGTGCTGAAGTCTATGCGGAGCAACTCTCTGCGGATGGGTCACATTTTAAAGTTCTTCAACACGGTATAGTCAAAGGTGAAGTTCAATGGAATATGACTGGACAACATAGTGTTGCCAATGCCTTAGCAACGATTGTTGCTGCGGAGCATGTGGGAGTCGACATTGCAACAGCATGTGAAGCCTTATCGAATTTTGGTGGCGTGAAACGCCGTATGGAATTGCTCGATACTATAAATGGTATCGAGGTATACGATGACTTTGCCCATCATCCAACAGCCATTGATACGACTCTAGAAGGTGCACGTAAACGCTTAGGCAAGCGCAAACTATGGGCAGTCATTGAACCTCGTTCAAACACCATGCGTATGGGCAGCCATAAAGACGGATTGGCATATTCTGCACGTTTGGCAGATGAAGTCATTTGGTATCAACCTGAAGGTTTGGATTGGGATTTACAGCCTGTAATTGATGCTGCCACAAATAAAGCTGTTGTAGCTCGCACACTGGATGAAATTATCAAAAGCATTAGCACTGAAGCAGGCGAGGGCGATGCTGTAGTGATCATGTCAAATGGTGGTTTTGGTGGATTGCATCAAAAATTGATTGCTGCGCTAAAAGCAAAATAAGCTTTCTAGAAATGAAAAAACCACAAAATGTGGTTTTTTCATTTAATTAATGGTTGCTGTTTTCTGTAAAGCTTTAAAATCTTTAAGTTTGACCCATCCTTCAACCAAGTCATCTTCTATATGTTGATTTGGATCATTAAATACCACATAAACTCATGCTTGTTTTGCCCGATCTTTATACACTGAATATGCTGTAACATTATCATTTTGAATAACAAAGGTATCATTCATTTTACAAAAGTTTTTAGGGGCTGAATAAAAATAAATACGATTTTTCGATTGAGCCACTAATTCCCAACGTGGGTTGATCTCTTGTTCTTTTTGATAAGCGCGTAAGTTTAATTCAAAACAACTTGCTGCATAACTCAGTATAGGACTGATCAATAATGATAAAGCGATCAGAATTTTTTTTAACATGTTCAAATATCTAACTCAATTTTAACAGCCCAATAACGATCGGGCTTTAAATCCACCTATGCTTTGACATCAGCAAAGCTTTTCTCACGTTTAAACATCACGTCCACATATGAACATGTTGGCACAATCTTTAATTGTTTTTCACGAGCAAATTCAACCAAAGTATCTAATAATTGGCGGGCGATACCCTGACCACGTAGCGAGTCATCAACTCAAGTGTGATTTGCAATAACTTGCTGTTCACCACTCCAAACATAGCTGATTTCAGCAATACGCTGTCCTTGAGGATTATCTAAGAAAAACTCACCTGTTTGTCGATTATCGATATGTTGGAATTGCATCTATTATTTCTCATTGATGATTTATGACACAATTCCACTTTAACAAAGCAAACTTAAGATTTCAAAACATCATGTATCGATTGGTCTTTATCAAATACAGATTTTGAAAAAGGACATAGAGGGATAATTTTCACATTTTTTGAACGTGCCATATCCACCACTTGATCCAATAATTTACGTCCTACACTCTGACCACATAACTCATCTTCTACCAGGGTGTGATCAATAATCAACATATTTTCACCTGCCCATGTATAGGCCATTTCAGCCAAATGGTGACCGTCTTCACCAATATAAAACTCACCCTTTTTTCCATCATCTTTGTGTCTAATTTCTAACATTTTATTTACTCTTTATATACATACAAACTTAAAAGCACATTCAAAATGCCATAAGTTTAATGTGTTTATTGTTAAGTTTTGTCCGACAATCCAAATTTATATGTATCAAAACTTAAGCTTAACTTTATGTAAAAATCAGCCTAAAATTTAGCGCTAATCTTTGAAAATATGATCATGTCTAGTTCATCTCCCCAAACGCCCATACCTCAATCTTCCCCCAGTGAAACGCAGCAATGGATCAGTGTAATTAGCCTTGCTTTTGCCGCTTTTATCTTCAATACCACAGAATTTGTACCCGTGGCCTTACTCAGCGATATTGGTAAAAGTTTTAGTATGCAAGCCACGGATGTCGGCATCATGATTACCCTATATGCATGGGTGGTTGCGCCGATTTCTTTGCCCATTATGCTTCTCACAAAAAATATCGAAAGACGCTTTTTACTGATTAGCTTATTTATGGTTTTTGTTGCCAGCCATGCCTTGTCTTATTTTGCATGGAGTTTTGATGCACTGCTTGCCAGCAGAATTGGTATCGCATTTTCGCATGCACTGTTTTGGTTGATCACTGCATCGCTAGCAGTTCGTGTCGCTCCGAAAGGTAAAGAGTTTCAAGCTTTAGGTCTTTTGGCCACAGGTACAGCACTGGCAATGGTCTTAGGCATTCCTTTTGGCAGAATGGTGGGTGAATCTTATGGTTGGCGCAATACTTTTGCTTTGATTGCCATTGGCGCAACTGTTGTTTGTATAATTTTAGCCAAAACATTACCACGCTTACCGAGTGTCAATTCTGGTTCTTTAAGCAGCTTAAAAGTATTTCTAAAACGTCCAAGTTTGATGATGGTCTTTGCCCTCACTGTGATTGTGATTACAGCACAGTTTACGGCTTATAGTTATATCGAACCGTTTGCCTTAAATGTCGCACATTTTAGCTCAACTCAAACCACAACCTTGTTACTCATCTATGGTGCAGCAGGCTTTTTTGGTTCGTATTTATTTGGAAAATTTGCTAAAAAATATCCCAAATTGCCGATCCCACTCAGCAGTCTCACACTGGCGATTTCTATGTTGTTGCTCACCACATTAAGCATCGATTTTGTGAGTTTTAGCGTGTTGAGTTTGTTCTGGGGAATAGCAATTATTTGCTTTAGTTTAGCTCAACAAGCCAAAGCATTAAATTTAGCTTCTGATGCAACAGATGTGGCGATGGCCATTTATTCTGGACTTTACAATGTCGGTATCGGCGGTGGGGCACTACTTGGAGGTTTAGTTACTGCCAGTTATGGGCTAAATCATATTGGTGTGGTTGGCGGTATCATTGCTGTATTGGGCACGCTGCTCGCCTTAGTGCTGGTACAACGTAAAGATTTTATTCAAAAAGCGTAAATTTACAAATTTTAAAGTGACAACTCAACTTAATAACTTTAATTTAATCAAAGTTATCTAGTCATTATATGATGATCAATGCAAAATTTCTTTTTCGTTAGTTTATTCACCACCACACTGCATCGGCAGTGTGGTTTTTTGCATTTAAAATAAATTGTAAAACCAACCCTGCCAAATGTGCGGGGTTATTTTTTGGCTCCGTGATTTGACACATCGTTACGGAGAAACTCATGTCAGACCCTCAAAACAAACAAGCCTTAATTGTTGTTGATATGCAAAATGGTTTGTTTTATGCATCGCAACCTCCATTTGAAGCTGATCGATTATTGCAAAATATTAATCAACTCATTGAATATGCTCATCTAAAATACATTCCTGTATTTGCAATTCGTCATGTGGGTGCTGCAGATACTGCTATGGCACCTCATAGTCCAATGACTCAATTGATTGCAGAATTAAACATTGAACATGATGTTGATCAGGTGTTGGAAAAAACTCGCCCAAATTGTTTTTTTCAAACTGATTTAGAACAACGATTGAAGTCATTGAATATACAAGAGCTGATTGTTTGCGGTTTAAAAACTGAATTTTGTATAGATAGCACTTGTCGTGCAGCAAAAGATTTAGGATTTAAGGTGCAATTGATTTCAGATGCACACAGTACTGTAGATTCAGCCGTACTCAATGCGCAGCTGATTATTCAACACCATCATCAAACACTCAGTCAGGCTTTTGCACAGTTAAAAACCTGCGCTGAATTTTGTATATAATTTGAGCTACATAAAAATACATTCAATATTTGCACACATTTCAAATAAATGTGCGATTCTCTGCACATATAAAGAAATTTTTATTTCTTACACAGTTTATTGAACAAGGGGAGTAGCCTCCTCCAATCAGAATATCGTCATTACGCTTTTAAAAGCCGGTATCTGAGCATTTTAGTCATGTTATAAACGCTAAAATGTAGGCAAGACCTTGATCATGTTGATACAGATGTTTAATCATCTGGCAACAGGTCAAGGTTTTTTTATGCCTGATTGCCAGATTCGGAGAATTTTATGGAATCTATAGGCAATCCATGGCTGTATTTAGCGTTCTTCGCTATCGTCATCGTGATGTTACTGATTGACTTTTTAGGCTTTAAGCAAAAAGAAGGTCAAGACGTTAAAATTAAAACTGCTGCCTACTGGAGTATTGCGTGGGTCAGTGTTGCTGCTTTATTTGGTGGCGGTTTATGGCTGTATTTACAGCAAACTGCGGGTGTTGCCATGGCCAATACGAAAACCATGGAATACTTTGCAGGCTATCTCTTAGAAAAATCCTTAGCAATTGACAATGTTTTTGTTTGGTTAATGATTTTTGCTGCATTTGCGATTCCACAAGGCTTACAGCGTAAAATTTTACTCTATGGCGTATTAGGGGCAATTATTTTACGTACTATATTTATCTTTATAGGTGCGTGGTTCGTTCAAGAGTTCTCTTGGGTACTTTATATCTTTGGTGCTTTCCTTGTTTATACAGGATTTAAATTCCTGAAAGGTCAGGATGAGGAAGAAAGCAATATCGAAGATATGGCGATTCTTAAGTGGTTACGCAAACACATGCGTATTACCCCTAAGTTGGAAGGTGCTAAATTCTTTGTCCGTCAAAATGGGGTGCTGTGGGCAACGCCGTTATTTCTTGTGTTAATTTTAGTAGAAGCATCTGATGTTATCTTTGCTGTTGATTCAATTCCTGCAATTTTTGCGGTCACCAGTGATCCTTTTATTGTACTCACGGCGAACTTAATGGCAATTTTAGGCTTGCGTGCGATGTTCTTCTTATTGTCTGGTGCTGCGTCTAAGATGCACTATCTACCTTACGGTTTAGGGATTATCTTACTGTTCATTGGTTTTAAAATGTTAATGTTGGATGTGTTCCATATGCCTATTTGGATCTCTTTAGGGTTCATTGTTATTGTGTTGGCCATTACCGCTTGGCTGTCGATCCGCCATAACAAAAAGCATCAGGAAACCAGTTTATAAAAACTAAATCAAGCCTTCCACTCGGAGGGCTTTTTTATCAGGACATCATAAGCAAGGAATGCGTTTTAAATACCACTTGATCATGGGATGTTTTGGAATATGGAATTCATTTTTTACCGAGCTATTCCTGATCTCTAAATGGTTGATCGACAATCACCAGTTTGTCCCATCTCTGCAAAAAACGCTTAGACTCGATTCGTTGTACAAAGGTGGCATAACTGACCAAACGGGCATTCCATCTTAACTTTAACTCAAATAAATCATTGAGCCCAAAAGGCGCAATCCATTCTAATTGACCAGATTGTTGTAGACGAACAGCTATTGCAGTTGAGGTTTCAACCCAACCAGATAAAGCATCAAATAATGAAGAATATTGATCAATCGCATTCCCATCTTCTTTTTTGTACCACACATGCACATAGGCTTGATTGACTACATCCCAATCATTACGTGGAAATTTTTGTTTTAATTCTTGGCTTAAACGCTGTTCTTCACACCCCAATTGATCTTTTAAATCATAAAAAACCACATCAATCTCAGTTTCATCTAGGCAATAGGCCTGATCGTGTAAATTCGCCCATACCAAATTGCGAATTACTCCAGCACTCAAGTAGGCATGTATATGTAGTTGTCGTAAATGCTCAAGTCTCAACATCAGTTGAGCAGAGCTATAAATCATCTGTTCTAGTTGGGTGTTATACGGCATGGTAGTAGAGCTTCAGATCAGTTGTACTCTAAGTGATGCTTGAAATGTGCTGAATATCGATTTCTTTTCAAACGATTACCTAGAGAAAAAACAATTTTATAAATCATAGGCTGTACATTCAACATACATCCTCATATCATACAGCGCATAAAATAAATTTCTTTTTATCATGTTATAAAGCAAATAGATAAAAATACTTGATGATGCAAGGCTAATCATGCGTTCAAAAAAAATCAGTCTGGTTGTAGTCCCTCTTTTAATTACAGCATGCAGTAGCAATAACAAACCCCTTGTTCAAGATGTTTATAATAGCCAATATGACTGTTCATATGACTGGAACACTGATCTGTGTGAAGAGGAAACAGCAACAAGCTCTTCTGGCAGTCATTCTTCTGGTGGATACTATGCTGGCTCTCGCTTTATTGGTCCGCAGTATTATGAAGGCAACCGCAAAGTAAATTATTTAGGTCGTAAAGTTGAACCCTCTACAAATCTAAGTGTCGGACAGCCCCATGTTTCTCAAGTCTCCAAAAGCAAAAGTAAATCTTCACCTGTGCGTGGAGGCTTTGGGCGAAGTGGGTTCTCTTTTGGTGGTTAGACATCTTATACGCAATCTTATGATTTAGAATATTATGAAAAGAAAATGCTTCCAAGCTCGTCCCAACTGGCAACAAGAACACGAAAAAATTGGTTTTGATTATTACAACTTACCTTCTCTGGATGGCTCCATTTACTGGTCCGAAGGGGTTGCTTATGAATTTACCCTAAAGCAGATTGAGCAACTTGAAGATGCCTCGAATGAATTGCACCAGATGTGCATGCAAGTGGCTGGAGAAATCATTCAAAAAGGTGATTATCCTGATTATTTTCAAATTCCACAGGCTGCAATCCCACTGATTGAACATTCATGGCGAAACCATGCACCCATGCTCTATGGTCGATTTGATTTTGCCTATGATGGTCGTCAAATTAAAATGCTGGAATATAATGCAGATACACCCACAGGGTTACTCGAAGCCTCAGTTGCTCAGTGGCATTGGATTGAACAAGTGGAAAATATTCCACATCGTGATCAATTCAACAGTATTCACAAAGACCTGATTAATCGCTGGAAAACTATTTTTCCACCTGATTCACATATTCATTTTGCTGCTTGCCAAGAAGCAGGGCGTGAAGACTGGGGTAATCTCGAATATTTAATGGATACGGCGTTCCAAGCAGGACATCGTGTGTCCGAACTTTCGATGGAAAACATCGGGTGGGATGGGCAAAATTTAGTGGATCTGAATGATCACTCGATTGATCAATTATTTAAACTTTATCCTTGGGAATGGGTTTGGGAAGAAAACTTTTCTCAATATTTAAAACCCACAACACAATGGGTCGAGCCTTGCTGGAAAATGTTGCTGTCAAATAAAGCAATTTTGGTTGAGCTTTGGAAAAAGTTTCCGAATCATCCCTTGTTACTTGAATCACATGCCTTTGATGCCTGTGTTTCTCTACAAGGCAAATGGGTGAAAAAGCCGATTTTGGCACGAGAAGGCGCTAATATCCGTGTTCTAGAAGACAATATCGATCAGGGGGCCGCTTCAGGGAGCTTCTATTTTGATGATTATGATAAATACGGTTATATTGCACAAAAATGGGTCAACACTCCACTGTATGACGGAAAATTACCGACATTGGGCTTATGGATGGTTGGACATAATTGTGCAGGTATGTCGATTCGAGAGGATGAATTTGACATTATTGGTAATGATGCACATTTTGCAGCGCATTATTTTGTAGAGTGATCAACACACTACAAAATAATGCTGTTCATTTAAATCTTTCAGCTACATGCAATCCATTTCACCGCTTGTTGTTAAAATCGAGTAGAGCCATCAATCTAGATCGACCAGACCAATCCTATTAAGCTTTCTACACTGGCCATAATCGCTTCTTCTCTCGGTCTAGGTTTCCATCCAAGCAATTGTTGCGCTTTCAAACTGCTTGCATTCATATCAATATTTAATAAAGGAACAACGCCCTTTAATTTAGGATTGGTCAATGCTAAAACACGTACCAACCAATTAGGAATAACCCGAGTTGATATTTTCTGACCAGCATGGCCTAGTCGATCCTTTATCAGCTTAGTCACATCTCCAATCCATAGACTTTCACCAGAAATGGCAATGAATCTTTGGCCTTGTGCCTCAGAACGAGTCATTGCAAGTACATGTAAGTCTGCCACATCACGGACATCTACGAATCCAGAGTTAATTTTTACACTGGGTTGTCCTTGCAGAATATTGGTAAACATACGCAGTGAATGTGAATAATCAGCACCCAAAGCAGGCCCTGCCACAGCTACAGGATTGACTGTAGAAAGTTCGAAGCCATTTCCTTCACGATCGATAAAATCCCAAGCTGCTTTTTCCGACAATGTTTTTGACTTCTGATAAGGAGCAACATTTCCATTCAAATTACTCCAATCATTTTCATCAAAAGGGCGACGATAATCGGAATTATGCCCAACACCGATTGCCCCGAATGCAGATGTGAGTACAACACGTTTAACTCCAGCATCACGTGCGGCACGCAAAACCCGTAGATTTCCATCAACAGCAGGTTTAATCCAATCTTCTTCTTTAACTTGATCTCCTGAAGGTGTTGGTGATGCGCCATGTAATACATAGGTACAGCCTTGCACAGCTTTCTCCCAACCAGCATCCGCACTTAAATCTGCTTCAACAAACGAAAGCTCAGCATTAGGGCTGATACCTCCGACCTTTAGGTTTTCTCTGACTTCCATTTCTCTGTGTACGCTGCGAACTGTTGTCCGAACACGATAACCAGCATTCAACAAAGCAATAATGCAGTGTTGAGCAATAAAACCTGTACCACCTGTGACTAAAACAGTTTGTTTTAAATTATTGGAAACGTTCATTCTGAGTTTCTCCACGTTCATATAGATTTACTGAGGAGATCCCAGTAAGGTCAGTGATTATGTCTACAGGTGTATACATTATAGAATTTGATTTCACTTGTCTACACCTGTAGACTAATAAAAATATTAAGACCTATTCAGAATTTTGTATGCAAGAGTCAAAAAATAAATTACGCCGTGATTCAACAGCAACCCGTGCAGCCATACTTGCTTCAGCTCGGAGTGCTTTTGCTCGTGCGG
>WNDP01000184.1 GCA_009912575.1 Acinetobacter bereziniae | reverse complement strand
GACACCCATGACTTTACAAGCTCTGGATACATTCTGAAGTTCTTCAGCTAAATTGAGTAAGCCTACTTTGTGTTTAATGATTTGATTGTTAGTATGCAACATAAGAAAGTTACCTTTGTTTGATTAAGATTCGACACCTTTATCAAAACGGGTAACTTTCTCTTTTTCAAGATCAATGTCTGATCAGATCTGAACTAATACACTTAAACATAATGGCTTTAAATATCAGCGAACATTTACATTCTGTGCAATTTCGTTGGCAGCAATAATTGCTCTAAGTCGTGTCGTTGTGGGTGTACGTTGGCCTTTAGATATTATTGTAGGGTCAATCTGGGGTTGGTATAGCGCAACGATCATCTTAAAACTTTCCTTTAAAACAGCACAGATTGGACGAACTCGTTTCAGTGCCAACATTTTATATGTTTTAGCCGCGATCAGTGCAGGCTTTTTATGGAGTTTTGATGGAGGCTATCCTTTGGCGAGTGGACTCGCAAAACTATTATCGGTCTGTGCTTTGATTTATATTATGCTTCCACTGATAGAACTGAATTTTCGAGTTAAATTGGTATTTGATCGACACTACCGCCCACGGCTTCGTTCAACGACAACGCAGTTACAGCCTATAGTGTTTGAAAAAACACAACTCTAAATGAAAATAGGATTCTTATATGAGACTTTTAAATCTATAGTTTTAGTCTAAACATCTATTGGTGCTATAGCATGGCTTTTACAGCAATAAATCTACCCGACATTTAATTGCTGAAATTTATACTATTCTTAAAAACTTACATCCAATTCTTAAAAACTTAAATCCTATAGATCGACTGGTTTGATCACCTTATATTTTTAAAAAGTTCAATCAATTTTCTTCAGTTAGACCAACGAATTATAACCATTCAATTTTTCACTGCTACAGAGTGCTACCTATACTCGTTTAGTCATAGTGATTACTATTTAAACGCTAATCAAACCATCATCAGCTTGTTTAAACTGCTGCGATAGGATTTAAAGCGTACGGATCAATGTCTGTATTTATCGGTTGATAGGCCTGTATAAAGGTTGGCGACATGCGTTTTGGGCGACCTGAAGCAATTTCAATACATGCCCACTTGGTATTTCCAGTGAAAAGTAAAGTCTGATCTTTGGCATTAAAAAAGGCATACTGACGGAAAGAGTACAGTGCATTAATATCATAAAGCCATGTACGTAAAATGATCTCATCATCTAACATCGCGGCTTTACGGTACTGTACATGATGCTCCACGGCTACCATAGCATGCTTCATTTCTAAATATTGATCTAAACCCACACCTAAGGTTTCAATATGTGCTGATGCAACATCCTGCATCCATTGGACATATACCACATTATTCACATGACCTAAGACATCGATATGTTCTGGTTTAACGGTAATGACCAAATCAAATATTGAGCTCATGTGATCTTTCCTTTATTCATGATTCATCTAAAAACTTATTCTATTCTGACATAAAAAAGCCACTCTTTGAGTGGCTGATTCACGTCAGTTTTTATTTATTGAATTCGTAGTCCAAGAATTGCATGTTGTCCTTCACGCACAATCGCAACTCGTGCAACAGTATTCTTCTGCAACTCTGCTACAGCGTCTACAAAATCATTCGGTGTGTTGATTTTCTTATTGTTCACTTGAGTAATGACATCACCCGGCAAGATTCTTGATTGCGCCGCTAAACCACCGCGTGTCACATCTTGAATTAATACACCACCCTTCAGATTTAAACGATTTTTCTCTTGCTCAGTCAATGCACGAATCGCAACGCCAATGACAGGCCCTTTATTTGGTTTAGCTGATGTCGAGTTATTGTCAACTTTTGCTGGTGTATCATCTGGTGCAACAGTCAAAGTTGCTGTGATAACTTTTCGCTTATCATCACGCAGTACTTCGAGTTTCACAGATTGATTAGGTTGAGTACGGTTGAGATAATTTAACAATTCAGATGTTCTTGAAATTGGTGAATCATTATATTTCAGAATCACATCACCTGCTCTAAAGCCTGCTTTTTCTGCTGGAGAATTTGGAGTAACTTGAGTAATCAATGAGCCTTCTGGTTTATCCAATTTATAAGCTTCTGCAAGGTTACGATCGATATCTTGTAACATCACACCAAGATATGAACGTGTCACTTTACCGTTCTTTTTCAACTGGTCAACAACATCCATGGCAACATCGATTGGAATAGAGAATGACAAGCCCATATACCCACCCGTACCACTAAAGATACGTGAATTTACACCAACCACTTGACCTTGTTGGTTAAATAACGGGCCGCCTGAGTTTCCTGGGTTTAAAGCAACATCAGTCTGAATAAATGGAACTGAGGTTTCACCCATCATATTCCGTGATTTAGCACTGACGATCCCTGCTGATGCAGAGTAATCAAAACCAAATGGTGAACCAATTGCAAGTACAGGTTGCCCCACTTTAAGCTGATCTACATTTCCCACGGACAATGACGGAAAGTTATTTCCTTCAACTTTAAGCAAAGCCACATCTGTACGTTCATCACTGCCCACAACTTTGGCATCAATTTCACGGCGGTCATTGAGCATGATTGTCACTTTAGATGCATCTTCAACCACATGATGATTGGTCAGCAAGTAACCATCTTTACTGATAAAAAATGCACTACCATAAGCTGTTTTTTCTTGTGGTGCGCGTTGCTGCGGAATAATGATCTGATTGCCAAAGAAACGTTTTAAAATTTCAGGAACTTGTTGTTGTAACAACTCTTCTTGAGATAATTTTTTGACCACGTTTACACTGACAACTGCTGGACTCACCTGTTCAACCAAGTTAGAAAAATCCACAGGAGTTGAAGCTTGAACTTGCGATGTAGCCGCAGCGACAGTAAATACTGCTGCATACATTCCTTTTTGCATTAGACCATTACTCATTTATCATGAACCTACATCAGATGATTTTGCTTGAAAAATATTTGTAACATATTATTTGATGTTTTTGCGTAAAAATATGTTTACTTTTTTTATAAAACAAGACTTTACTTAATATAATATTAAAAGTCTTGGAATCGCTTATTTATACTAAAATCTGACACATCTAACTATTGTAATTTGTTAAAAAAAAGAGTGTTATTAGCAAACATTTTTCAAATTAGCTGATGGACATGTCTAATTTAAACACAACTCATCAATTTGATGTAATTATTGTGGGTAGTGGCGGTGCAGGCTTAAGTTTGGCCTTATCCTTACCTGAACATTTAAATATTGCTGTTTTAGCAAAATCTACATTGACAGATGCAAGCACCTATTTTGCCCAAGGTGGTGTTGCTGCTGTTCTTGATGAAACAGATTCTATTCAACAGCATATTGATGACACTATGATTGCAGGCGCACATTTATGTGAGCTTGATGCAGTAAAGCATACGGTTGAGGGAGGGCGTCCTTCTGTCGACTTTCTTCTCAATCACGGTGTACAGTTTACTTTAGATGAAGATGAACAACTCCACCTGACTCGTGAAGGTGGGCACTCACAACGTCGCATTATTCATTCAGCAGATGCTACAGGCAAAGCAATTTCAACCACTTTGGTCGAAAGAGCCCGCGAAAAGAAAAATATCGAAATTTTTGAAAATTACATTGCGATTGATTTGATCACCACACATAAACTTGGACATAAACAACAATCAAATCGTGCTGTTGGTCTTTATGCATTAGATGAGACCAATGAAAAAGTCCATACATTTTTAGCACCATTCACAGCACTTGCTTGTGGGGGTGCAATGAAAGCTTATTTGTATACTTCAAACCCTGATATTGCTACGGGTGATGGAATTGCCATGGCTTATCGCGCAGGTTGTCGTGTTGCAAATATGGAATTTAATCAATTTCACCCGACCTGTTTATATCATCCTCAAGCACGCTCATTTCTCATTACTGAAGCAATGCGTGGCGAAGGTGCTTATCTACGCCTACCTGATGGTGAGCGTTTTATGTTGCGTTTTGACGAACGTGCTGAACTTGCTCCACGAGACATTGTCGCCCGTACAATCGACTATGAAATCAAACGGCTAGGTATTCGTCATGTCTGGTTGGACATTAGCCATAAACCGAAAGAATTTGTCAAAGAGCACTTCCCTACCCTCTATGCACGTCTCTTAGAGTTGGGAATTGATATTACCAAGGATATGATCCCAGTTGTTCCTGCTGCCCACTATACTTGTGGTGGTGTCGTTGTGGATGAAAACAGCCAAACGGACATTGCAGGTTTATATGCAATTGGTGAAACCTCTTACACAGGCCTACATGGTGCAAACCGCATGGCCAGTAATTCACTACTTGAATGTTTTGTTTATGGTATGAGTGCAGCCAAGGATATTGAAGCTAAGTTTGACCACCATTTTGAAAGCCCTAATGTGCCTGAATGGGATGCATCTCAATCGACAAATCCAGATGAAGATGTGGTTATTTTGCAGAACTGGGATGAACTGCGTCAAACAATGTGGAACTATGTTGGTATTGTTCGTACCACTAAACGTTTGCAACGGGCATTGCATCGCATTGAAATGCTTAAAAAAGAAATTACTGAATATTATCAAGACTATCATGTCAGTAAAAACTTGATTGAATTGCGTAATTTGGTAATGGTTTCAGAAATGATCGTCCGCTGTGCAATGCAACGTAAAGAATCACGGGGTTTACATTACACCTTGGATTGGATTATCCAGAACTCTCAAGCGAGTTAAGAAAAACTGTTTTAACTCCACCTAATTTTACTGTTGAAACACCGTTGGTGAATGCAGAAGTTTAAAATAGTTTCCGCATCATGAAATAGCCAGAAATATCTGGCTATTTTTTATGATTTTTTTAAATCATGTGGTTTACATTGCTTGTTATGCACCTTTTCAAGATTGGCGCATATAGTTTTTAGGGGATGATTGCATTATTTTCTTAAACATGACAATAAAAGAACTCGCACTGTCATAGCCCAATTTCATTGCAACTTGATGGACTGAATCTCCCTCAGTCAGCCACTGCAAGGCTAAAACCACATGTAATTTTCGACGCCATTGATTGATGCTCATCCCTGTGTTGTGATGAAAAGTACGCGTTAGACTGCGTTCACTCATACAACATCGATTGGCCCATTCTGCTAAACTGAGACTATCTGGATGCTTCAATACCTCCTTGTCGATATGAAGCAAACGAGGATCTTCAGGCATAGGTAAATAAAATATCGGCTGAACGACCAATCGAATTTCATCCAACAAACAATCAATTAACCGCAGATCTTTATCTAAACGCTGCCGACTCACGAATGATTCAATACGTTCAAGCAAAGCTTTAAGTAAACTGGTGACATGTAGCATCGTACAGTGCTGTTCAGAGAAATTTAGATGCTCAGATGTAATAAATGCCACATAACCAAGTGATATGCCATAACTGCTGACTTTATGCAGCATATTGGCTGGTATCCATAAAGCATGTTGTGCAGGAACCACCCAAATTCCTGAAGGCGTTTCAACAGTAATCAATCCTTTTTCAGTCATCAATAATTGGCTTTGCTGGTGTTGATGTGAAGCAAGTTCCCAATCTGGAACTTGCTGATCAATTTTTAGAACAAATACCCTTTGATCACTAAAACTTAGTGCATCAAAGATTGCCTCGTCTTGCATGAATGTGCCTATCTAGCGCTTTAGAACTGCATCAATCAGTTTTTGAGCTTGTTGTTGATCATCGACAATAAACATGGGATATCCAGAAAATTTTACAAAGTTATTGGCAAATTTTTGAGTTTCAAGTCGAATGTCTGCATCAGGTTCAATATGAATAAATGCTTTAACATATTGAGCTAAAACCTCACGCTTTGCTTTCACCCAAGCAGCCACTTGTTTACGTTCTTCATGATCCGCTTTTTGTTCAGGAAAAGCCCCCTGACTGAGAAATACAAAAGTTTCTTTTCGACTGAGTAAAGACTCATAAAGAGCAATAGTTTCGCTCACTGGAACAGCGTCTTCAGTTTGAAAACTTATCCCAATCACGGGGAAGTTATCTAGATTTTGAATAAACATAGCAAGCTCCACAAATAAGAATAATTATCATTTTATAAAGCTTTATAAATTACACATTACCTAATTCAGCCAAAAAATATGGTAATCCAGCCAAAATTTTATGTTTTATAAAATCTCTCAATCTTTATGCTTATTATAATAAATTTGATGTGCGCTATGAAAAGTTTGAGCATGCAAATTTACCAAATCCTCAAGGTTTTGATATCCTCCTGCAAGCACAAACATCAGTGGAATTCCTTCCCTCTTCGCAAGATTAAATACCATTTCATCGCGTTTTTGAATTAATTCTGTACTCAACCACGCTGAACCGTAAGGATCTGCTTGATGGCAATCCATGCCTGCTTGATAAATAATAATATCAGCTTTCCATTCGTTGGCACGTTGGAAAGCCTCATGTATAGCCATGGTGTATTGCGCAAAACTTCCATGTTTGGTATGTACATGGCGACTTTCAGCACGTTCATAAGTTGGGTAGCCAAATGCTAAACCATAAATACTAAAATTATATAAATTATCTAGTCTTCGAGTAAATTCAGCCGTTCCATCACCACCGTGTTGATCGCAATCCAAAATAAAAATGCGCTTGTTGGAAAAGTGCTGGGCAATCAGTGCCAATCCATTAAAGGTACAATATGAACCACCATAGTTATAATTGGCATGATGAAAACCTTGTGCAATATTGGCAGCTATTCCATGTTGAAATGCCAACTCAGTTGCCAACAGTTGTCCACCATTGATGGACAAAACCGCATCACGCAACTGCTCATTCCATGGTTTAAAACCAGCAAAAGTTGCAAGTTTACTTGGTTGCCCAGTTAAAAAAGCCTCAACATATTTGGGAGAATGTAATGCTTTTAATATTTCTGGATCTATGGGTTGGGGTTCATGAAATTTAAAATGATTGAATGGTTGTAACTGCGCTGCAACTGCAACAAGTTTTTCCATGCTATTGGTATGTGTTTGAGCAAAATAGCGAGGTGAAAAACAAACATTTAACATAAAGTTATCCGAGACTAGGGACTCTCAATTGTGCTTGGGCGACATCATTCAGTTGTTTAATTAAAGTTGTATCTGGGCTAAATAGACCATTATTCACTTGCTGTTCAAAGTGAGTCGTGAATGCTCTTTTGCGATTTTCTGGTGAAATCGCCAATGTAGTCAATCTTAAAAACCAAAAGCCCTGAATTTCTTTATAAGGAATAATATAACCTTTGAATTCTTGATTAGGCACTTTATTGTCAATTTGTTCAATATCATATTCTGCCGAAAATAAAGAGCCAACAGGTATACGTATTCCATTCAGAATCAAAGGTTGTAAGTTAATACAGGAGTGATCATCTCCCATATTCATTTTTTCAATCAATAAAGGTCGGTTTTGATCATCTACAAAAATATTGATAGAACCTTGTCTGAGCATTGAACGATGCGCAATCTTCAAGAAAAAATTTTCAGCCATTGGGCAAGAGCCAACTTTAGGTTTTCCTGCCAATGTTTCGATTTCAACATAACCTGTTTCATCTGCTGTTTTTGGCAAAATTACATCTTCCAACATACAGCAGATGATTTGGCTTTCTTCAAGTTCAGCCTGTTGCGATAGTTTTCTTAAACTTGCTTGGGTAGCAACCTCTTGTTCGACGAGAACTTTGAAATCATCATTTTTTTCTTGATGTGGGTCAGCTAGAAAGTTTTTAATTGAATGGTTGTGATCTAGATTATGCCAATCCTCAACATCCAAACCATAAATATTTTTTTGATCAATAATTTTCTTTAATTTTTTAAAATCATAATCTTGGAATATTTTTAAATCTATTGATTCAACATAATCACGAGGAAAATTAATATATTCAGCCATAACTCGAGTAGCTTGAGTGTAACCACAACCACGGCGTTCCGTCTGATGCGAATAGTGTTCATTTAACATCTCTGTCAATTTATTTGATAAAGGAAAAACATGCTCCTTAAACAAACGAACGACTTCATGATCTGATGACATATTCTCTATTCCATTTTATTGAAGTGATATAATTTTAAAATAAACTATTTATTATGAATAAATTAGCATTATCCCTTGGATAACTCAATATAGCACCCTATCTGCAATCCCAATCAGATAAAATGATATATTTCATTTGAATCATTAGGGTCTGTTGACAATTCGTCTATGTTTGCGACTAGGTGTGTTTTTTAGGCGATTCTAAGCACGAAATACGAAATTTAGTCATTCTAAATGATGAGAAACACTGTTTCGCAAGGGAACGACGAAGCATTAAAAAACACGCTAGTCCCCGCTACGCCTTGCGCTGCAAACAAAGCAGTGCTTTGTTCTTGCTCAGGGTTGTGGTTAAAATTATCTCAGTCTACGTTACGAAACTTGAAAATAGTCTCGCTATTCTCTTCGCTTCATGCCTTGCCTGCTCAATTTTAACCGACAACGCAAACCATTTATAAAATGTCAACAGACCCTAAGTATTTATTGATTTTATACTTATCACTTATTTTGTGGAGGAATCGAATATGTTCCTGTGACATGTGCAACGGGATCATCTGAACCTAAAGAATAAATCCAGACTTCACCCACAATCAAAGCTTTACCCACCTTCATCAATTTACACACCCCTCGAATATCTACCCCACCGATAGGTTTGCGTAAGAAATTAATATTCATATTCGTGGTCACAGTCAAACCCACTAAACCAATTTCGCCTAAAATCGCAACATATAGCGCAAAATCAGCCAATGCCATCATGGTTGGGCCAGACACTGTACCGCCTGGGCGAATGTCTTGATCACTGACATGCCAAATCAAAGAAGCACCTTTTTCAGTCACTTCTTCAATTTCACAACGTTCTAAACTTGGTGAAAAAAATTGTTGTAAAAATTCAACGATTTCAATTTTTGTACTTTTCATCATTTACGTCTTTATATCCTTGAGCTAAAACAATATAAAGACTTTTTAGAGTGAAAACATCAGAATAAATGATTCAATAACAGTTATTTTAAATAACTGATGTTACGCACTAGCTCTAAAAATCTTTATAATTCATGGCATGAATAAAGACTTGCTAGACCTCTATACCGACTATTTGATTTGTTCAACTGAACAAACAACAGCGACACAATTATCAAGAAT
>WNDP01000183.1 GCA_009912575.1 Acinetobacter bereziniae | reverse complement strand
TATGGCACAGGAAGGATGGAGTGTTCAAAGATTATTAAGAATTATTCAGGTGAATTTATTTGAAAGAAAATTGCTGAAATATTTATTTTTGCCAGATAAAAAGTGGTTAAAGCAAGAAGAACCTCAATTGAGGTTCTTCTTGTGATATTTGTGGGACAGCAGTGACCTTACGGTGCTTTTTTCGCATCAGTGGCTTATTTTGCTTCTGGCGCTGGGCTATATTGTTCGATCAATGATTTTAACTCACCATTTTGGAACATTTCTAGCATAATATCGCTACCGCCAATCAATTCGCCATTGATCCATAATTGTGGGAATGTAGGCCAATTTGCAATTTGTGGCAAAGTTGCACGAATATCTTGATTTTCCAAAATATTGACATAAGCAAATGGACGACCAATTTGGCTAAGAGCTTCTACTGCACGAGCAGAGAAACCACATTGTGGAAATTGTGGTGTACCCTTCATATAAAGAAGTACAGCATGTTTAGCAATTTGATCGCGAATTAACGCTTCTGTATCGCGCGCTTGTTCAGTCATTGATTAAATCCTCAACTCATCTGCCTGCATTATACCTAAATCCGCAATAAAGAGTATGTCTAGACGATTATTTCCAATTTTATTTACATTTAGGCTTTAAATCTTCCGCATATTTTGGTTAGATAATCCTTTAATTTTACTCCTAACAAATAAGAGTTAGTCATGAACAAGATTACCCTCGCTCCGGTACAAACTGATCAACCCTCTCACTTGATGCCTGTATTCAGCCGTCAACCGATCAGCTTTGTGCGAGGACGAGGTTCTTATCTTTATACTGAAGATGGGACTGAGTATCTCGATGCATTAACTGGTATCGCTGTTTGTGGTCTAGGTCATGCACATCCAGTGCTTGCTGAAGCAATTGCTGAACAAGCTGCCACACTGATTCATACCAGCAATATTTATGAAGTGCCTTGGCAGACTGCTGCTGCACAGAAGCTGGCTGAAGTTTCGGGTATGGAAGAAATCTTTTTTTCAAACAGTGGTGCAGAATCAAATGAAGGTGCGATTAAAATTGCACGTAAATTTGGTTATTTACAAGGGATTGCCAATCCTAAAATTATTGTTGCAGATCATTCATTTCATGGCCGTACACTTGCAACACTCTCTGCAACAGGCAATAAGAAAGTTCAAGAAGGTTTTGCTCCACTCGTTGATGGTTTCATTCGTGTACCCTTTGGTGACATCGAAGCTATTGAAGAAGCAGCGATTCAGCATCCTGATATTGTGGCCATTTTGGTTGAGCCGACTCAAGGTGAAGGCGGTGTCAATACTGCTCCACAAGGTTTTAGTTATCTCGAAGAGATTCGCAATATTTGTAACCAACACAATTGGTTAATGATGTTAGATGAAGTTCAAACAGGGAATGGGCGTACAGGTAAATACTTTGCTTATCAGCACACCAATATTATTCCTGATGTTTTAACCACAGCAAAAGGTTTAGGCAATGGTTTCCCGATTGGGGCTGTGATGACTCAGGGCCGTGGTGTAGGTGTGCTCACTGCTGGAAATCATGGTTCTACTTACAGCGGAACCCACCTAGGTTCTCGAATTGTATATACCGTCATTGATTTGATCCAAAAAGAAAATATCATGGACAATGTTGCAGAAATTGGCGCATATTTGGTTGAACAATTCCGTAGCCAACTGGCCGATCAAAATGTGACTGTTAGAGGTTTCGGTATGATGATTGGTATCGAACTTCCGAAAGACTGTGGCGAATTGGTAAATATCGCACGTGATGAATATCAGTTAATCATCAATGTAACTTCAGGCAATGTTGTTCGTCTGCTTCCTGCTTTAAATATGAATCACCAACAAGCAGATGATTTACTGCAACGCTTAATTCCAGCAATTCAAAAATTCCTAGCTTAAGACATTGCTTAATATTGAGGGAAGTGGTCATAGCATTGATCATTTACCTAGTTAAAATCATTGAATATAGAAAAGCCGCTTTAAAGCGGCTTTTTTATTAAAACTTATTAGAACTTAGGCTTTAAGAAGCTTCTTGGAAAATTCTACCACCAGGTACCTGGCTAAAATATTGTTTTAAAGCATCTAAACAACGATGAATTTTCATTGGTTGTTGTTCACGCTTCAAGGTGACAGCACTCAAAGTGAATGTTGGTAACTTCCACTCAGGTAGCACTTCAACCAATGTACCGTTCATCAATTCTTTTTGTACATCTAAATAAAGAATACGTGCAATTCCATGTCCATGTTGGCACAGTGATTTTGCAACAGATACGTTATTCGTTTGAAGACGATGCTTCATATCTAAATTTACAACTTCACCAGTTGCACTGTGCTGAAATGAAAAATGTTGATAATTTTTCATAATATTTATCGGAATCAAATCATGATTCTGTAAATCTTCAGGACGTGAAATTGGCACAGTCTGATTTAAGTAGCTTGGCGATGCGACTAAGATTTGATCTACTCTCGCAAGTGGCATACAACTTAAATTATTCGCATCTTCTACTTTAGAAGACATACGAATGGCAATATCTATGCGTTCTTCGATTAAATCGATATATTGGTTATCTGCTTCAAAATGAACCATCAAACCACGATGCGCAGACATCCAATGTGATAATGCAGGCACCACATGTGTAGCACCTATTTCCGGGGTGGTCGCTATGCGTAAATCACCGACTAAATCGTCTCGCAACTCATTAATACGGATTTTTCCACGCTCAGCCGCAGCGAGCATTTCTTGACAGCTGTGGAAAAAAGCTTGACCTGCTTCAGTTAGACTCAGCTTTCGTGTAGAACGATGTAGAAGCGTAACTTCCATTTCATGTTCTAAAGATCTAATTTGCTGACTAACCGCACTAGTCGTAATGCCAAGGTCACGCGCGGCACCACTAAAAGAGCTTTTTTCAACAACACAAGCAAAGACACCCATTGCTCGAAGTTGATCTAACATAAATTTCCCTCTGAAATTATGAGCTGCTTCACATTTTTTATTTAAAGCAACTCATTGTATTATACGAAGAAAATTACATTTTGCATTAGAATATTTAATTTATTGGTAAAATATTTGTAGGATTGATAGGTTTTCCGTCTAAACGTACTTGGAATTCCAGCATTGTGCTCGTTGCACCAGAAGATCCCATCTCAGAAATTTTCTGTCCTGCAGTCACTGTTTGACCACTTTTTACCAACATTTTACTATTATGTGCATATGCAGTAATGTAACCATCAATATGTTTCACCAAGACTAGATTACCATATTCTTTTAAACCATCTGCAGCATAGACCACTTGTCCGTCCGCAGCAGCAAAGATTGGGTCGCCCTGATTTCCACCAAAACGTATTCCTTTAATATTATTCGCTAAATTATAATTTGCAATCACAGGTCCCGTTGATGGTTTCACCCATCTTAAACGAGTAGATTGCACTGTCGTTGTTGTTTGTGCTGGAGCCGTGGTTACCGTTGGAGCTGTCGCCGTCACTGTTGGTGTTGTTGCTGGCTGTTGGGTCGGCAATTTAATGGTTTGACGCTGAATTTGCGGTTCATTATTGGTCAGAGCTTTGGTGGTAGAACGGTTGGTATTTGAACCACCTTTTTTCAAACGTAAAGACTGCCCCACATAAATTCGATAAGGCGCTGCAATATCATTCATTTCAGCAACACTTAAATAACTCAAGCCATAACGCATTGAAATAGCGCTCAATGTATCACCTGAACGAACAGTATAATATTCAGGCGCAACAGCATAACGTGTTGGATTATTAATTTGAGGCTTTGACGCACAACCAGTAACAAGTATTGTAGATGTGATGGCAACTGAGGATAATATGATTTTTATCCATCGCTTAGGCATTTGAATATAAAGCTTTGATCGAGCCAAAAGCATTGATTTCCCTCTCTACAATCTTAAATTTAAAAATATTTGCTTAAGATTAGCAAAAAACACACTTATTTCACTGTTTCGCAGTGCTTTTTCACAAACTTATAACACTCATACATCAAAATGACTATGTGAGAGTTGTGATTGTAACGTTTCTAAGATTGCGTAATTGGTTGCGTCCATTTGGATTGGCGTAATACTTACAAAACCATTGGCAATTGCAAAAAAGTCTGACTGGGTATGTTGTAGATTCTTTTTAGGTTCTGTTACCGCCTCTCCTGCTAAGCCGATCCAATAGACTTGACGTCCTCGAGGATCAACCTGACTGGTGATTGGCTTTGATTGTATACGTCGTCCTTGATAAGTGATCTGAGCACCTTGAATTTCAGGGACATCAGGAATGTTAATATTTAAAATATGTCGTGGTGGAAGCTGTGGCAAACCTTGCGCAATAAAAGTATAAACCCACTGTGCTGCTTGCGCATAATCATCTGGACTTTCATAAGAACGTACATTACTGCCCGCTAACGAAACAGCAATCGCAGGCAGAGTCATTAAACGACCTTCAAACGCTGCGCCAACTGTTCCTGAATAGAGTACATCGTCGCCTAAATTTGCCCCACTATTGATACCACTCACCACCAGATCAAATTCAAAATCAAATAAACCATTCATGGATAAGTAAACGCAATCGGCAGGTGTTCCATTCACTGCCCACATATCAGGCGCAACTTGAATAGGACGTAATGGACGATCTAAGGTTAAAGCGCTAGAAAAACCGCTCCGTTCACTTTCAGGTGCAACAATTACAACACGTCCTAGTGGTCTTAATGCTTTTGCTAAAGCTTGGATACCCGGTGCAAATACACCATCATCATTGGCAACTAAAATATTCACTCAAAACTTCTCTTATTACAGTGTTGATGAACAGCTTGTTCATCGTTATGAAATGGTTCAATATACTTTAAAACCCTTTATCACGTCTTACTCACACGGGGTTTTATATGACATTCAATCATAAATACACAAAGAAACAGCAAATTTCATAGTAATTTATTGTTTTAAAAATAAAACCCCTCATTTTAGCTCTAACAAAACATGACCATTAAATTAGTATCGCCTCCATTTAACCCTGCTATAACTGCTCATGCTGAATACAAGTTTTTTCAAAAATCATGACCATAAAACATTTACGCTTAGAGCATTAGCCATAATGTAAAAAATGATACTTATCAAGATAAATTATGCCATGACTGTTGAGTAATTTAATACAATTTTATTCAACAATTATATATAGTTAGTCACTCAACTTTAAATTCAATTTGTGACTAAAAAAGATGATTACACGTTCTCTTACTCGTACAATTTCTATTGCATTCATCACACTTTGCACACAGTCTGCATTTTCAGAAGGTTTAACAACTCAAGAGGCTGACCTCTTAGCCAAAGAAGACATTGCAGCTACACAGGTACTTGCTGAAGTCTGCCCATCACTGATTGGAAATAATTCTACATTCCAAAGTAAGATTGATAGCTTAACTCAAACCTTATTGAAAGATTTATCTAAAACAACGACTTTAGCTCAACTTAAACAAGACCCTGAATATCAATCGATTTTTAAGGAAGCTCAAGCAAGTGCTAAAGAGGTCGATCAAGCTGAACACAAAGCTGTCTGTAATGATGTGCTTGAACTCAATCACTAAAACTAAAAACTAGCGTTTTAGAGATGTTAGAAAGATTTTTTTTTAACATCTTTTTAAATAATCCTATTGCAAAAAATTCAAATAAATCTACAACATCAATACATTTTATCTATATTTTTGACTACTTTTCCGTTTAATCTATGCCGATTATTCAGTGAAATAAAGAATTAGGTACATCATGCATATGACTTTAAAAATGTTTACATTAAGCCTTGTTTCAGCCAGTAGTTTATTTATGACACATGCTTTTGCCGCATCTAAAGATGCCGCAACACATGAGCAAAATATTGAGGTTACCCAGCAACAGGTTTCTAAAGAAGAGCTTGCAGCTATTTATGTGCTTTCCGATATTTGTCCAAGCCTCATTAAAACAGATGCTGCATTTGATAAAGGCTTTAACCATTTACTGAAAGACTACATGCCAAATGACAAAAACCCAAAAGAAGCCTTAAAAGTAATGGCGAAACAGAAAGATTTCCAACGAGCATTGAAAGAAGCCAAAGCTGATGCCAAGAAAGCTGGAGATACTGAAAATACTGCGATTTGTAACGACATTAGTCGCTATGGTGCATAATCGTGGTGCAATTTATTAGACAAATAATGAAATAGTTACAATAAGTAAGAAATAAGCCGACTTTCTGTATAGAAGTCGGCTTTGCTTTGTCCTAAAATGCTAGCCTGTTTGTGCTCATATAACGATTGGAACGACCTAGAATGACCCCAAAAAGCGCCATTGCTGCATTATTACTTTTGCCTTCATTTTCTTATGCAGCAACCGTCTTAACAACACCGCCAGAATTAAATAATAAATCTTACGTCTTAATGGACTATGAGACAGGTCAAATTCTCGCATCGAAGAATGAAAATGAAAAACTAGCACCTGCTTCGATGACTAAAATGATGACCAGTTACATCATTGAGCAAAAACTTCTCAAAGGCGAACTGACTGAAAATGAAAAAGTTCGCATGAATGAGTCAGCTTGGTGTCGAGGCAGTAGCACTGAATCTTGTATGTATGTACCGCTCAATGGCACTGCAACAGTTTTAGAAATGTTACGTGGTATCATTATTCAGTCTGGTAATGATGCATCTAAAGCAATGGCTGAGCACATTTCTGGCAATGAGGGTTCATTCGCTTATGCAATGAATCAAGAAGCTAAACGTGTTGGCATGACCAATACGCACTTCATCAATGCGACAGGTATGCCTGCTGATGGTCATTACTCTACCGCGAAAGATATGGCTGTTTTGGCAAAACATATTATTCATGACAGCTCAAAATACTACCCTATTTATTCTGAGAAAGAATTTACCTTTAATGGAATCAAACAAGGTAACCGAAATGCGCTACTTTATACTGACCCAAGTGTGGACGGTTTAAAAACAGGTCACACCAATGAAGCAGGATTCTGTTTAACTACGTCATCTAAACGTGGCCCAATGCGTTTGATTTCTGTAATTTTTGGTGCGCCATCAATGAATGAACGTGCCAACCAAACACGCTCACTCCTTTCTTGGGGTTATTCAAACTTTGAAACTGTCAGTGTTCATCCCGCAAATCAAGTTCTTGCCAAAGCAAAAGTTTATTTTGGTAAAGAAAATGATGTACAAATTGGTTTGGCTGAAAACTTCAATGTGACCATGCCAAAAGGTCAAGCGAATGCCATCAAAACTCAAATCACTGTCCAACCGAACTTAAATGCACCTTTAAAACAAGGTCAGGTTGTAGGAAAACTAACAGCGACTTTGGATGGTAAAGTTATTGCAGATAAACCTTTAGTGGCATTAAAAGCAGTAGAAGAAGCTGGTTTCTTCTCTCGTTTAATTGATCACATCAAAATGTTCTTTAGCAACTTGTTTTAATTTATTTGTGGCGGTCTAATTCAGTTCTGTTGATTAGACTAAAGCACAGGCATCCTGATCAAAGATCAGGATGCCTTTTTATTTTATACTGTGATGACGGTTTTTAAATTTTAAGCTTTACTAAGGACGCCAACATGAAAAAGAATATCCGTACGTATTTACAACAGCACCCTAAAATTGACTCGACCTGCTACATTGATGATTTGTCTGTGATAATCGGTGAAGTCAGTTTAGCTGAAAATGTTTCGGTATGGCCTTTTGCTGTGATTCGTGGTGATGTCAATACTATTAAGATTGGTCGAAACTCCAATGTGCAAGACCATTGCATGCTACACGTCAGCCATAAAAATGATGCAAAACCTAATGGTTCACCATTGACCATTGGTGAAGATGTCACTATTGGGCATCATGTGACCTTACATGGTTGTCAAATAGGCAATCGAGTTCTCGTTGGAATCAACAGTATTGTGCTGGATGATGTGATCATCGAAGATGACGTGATGATTGGTGCAGGCTCATTGGTTCCACCACGTAAACGCTTAGAAAGCGGCTATTTATATGTAGGCAGTCCTGTGCAAAAGGTGCGCCCATTAACAGACAAAGAAAAAGAATTTTTACCTTATTCTGCAAGGCATTATGTGAAAGTATCCAATAATTATATAGATGAATCAAATCATAATTAAATCTACTGCTTTATCAAGGAGATCATGCTTTGATAAAGCAATTATGACTTCAAATTGTTCAAGATTTAAATCATCCCATATCTGATGTTCAGATAAATAAATCCCAGCATCTTTAAAAAGATCATCCATATCCCTTAAAGCGCTTTGTTTTATGCTAAGTTGGTTCTAAAAAGCCAATCATAGTTTGTATTTGTACGTATAAAATACCTTATTTTTCGCTCTAACAATAAGCTCTACTTGCGCTGAAAATACTTCGTTTTCCAATTCACCAAGCCAATACTTTAGATACTTCATGTTTCCAAAAGCAGGAAATTTGTTGATATTTTTATGTGAAAAAGCATTTCCACCAACTCATAATCGGTTTTAAAAAATTTTAATTTAATACAAGATTCAAATTTCGAAAGATCAAACTAAATAGGTTTTAATTTCACCTAAATCAAGTGAAGTTAAAACCCAATTTGATCAACACAAAGTGCTTATTCATTCACTTTATAGTATTTGCTTAACTCTTCGAATACTGGCGCTTTAACATTGCCTTTGACGATATGGCGTTTAATTACACCCTGATCTGTATGTATTTCCATAAAGACATTTTGTGAGCCTTTAAAATCAACCATCATATTCACAGGAACTAATACACTGTTACGAGAGCGATTGGCTTTAAATGCAAAATCTATCTCTGTTGGTCCAATGACATTAAATGAATGACTTTTTACCCCATCACTAAATACAACTTTTTCAATATTATATTTAGTATATGCACTGTTTAAACTTACTTTAACTTTTAAGATGTCTTTATGCGCTTCATTCCACGCGACTGAACCGTACCATGTTTGTCGGAGACTCAACATTCTGAGAAACTACTCCGATGAAAAAATCAAACTATACCCCTGAAATCAAAGAAAGAGCGGTTCAACTTGTTATTGAATCCGAAAAAGATTATCCATCGAATTGGGCTGCAATCACTGCTATTGCTCCCAAGATAGGTTGTACCCCTGAAACACTGCGTGTTTGGCATCAAAAATATTTGGATCAACAAAATCCAGTTAAAGTACAGCATCTTTCAGATCAAGAACGTATAAAACAACTGGAACGTGAAAATAAAGAACTGCAACGCGCTA
>WNDP01000182.1 GCA_009912575.1 Acinetobacter bereziniae | reverse complement strand
GGTAAATGCTCACGCATCATTTGCTGAGGATTATCATACGTTTTACGGTCAAAGCGATTTTTTTCTTGAGCTGTACCTTGTACGACTGAGTCTGCTTGAGGGCTATGTGTAAGCTTACTAACTGTACCTGGAGCGACATGTTGCAATACATTTAAACCCGTTTCACTGAGTTTTTTTGCGACACCAAAAGCATTTGAAAGAAGTCCGCCTGATTGTTTTTTATTAGAATTTGCCATCTGCATCCTCTGTTACTGTGTGGGTATTAAATACTGAGACGAGTACCTATACATTAATGTACTGAATGATTGATCAATACAATCACTATTTCATAAAATTTCAATACCAATCATCATACGATACAATTATAAACAATCTTAACACCAATAAATTGCGACAAAATGATTCAAACCTCTCACAAAAAATAAGATTAACAATGAGATGTCATAATTTGTCGCGAACAACAATTGAACGGGTGGTGATCTTGGCTTTTGCCAGTTATGATAGTTTTATTCCTTCAAATATATATTTATTAAATCGTTATGAATCAGAATTTACAGCATCAAATCAAACATAGTTCAGAACAAAAATACCAAGCAGAACTTGAGCGTTTAAAAGAACAAGATCAACATAGAAAACCGGCAGGCTGGCAACTTTCTGCTTATGCTGTTCGTTCATTTATTCTCGGCGATAGTAAACTCGATATTCAAAAAAAGTTTTATGGTGATGACGCTTTGGTAGACCGAGCATTGGTCACACTGATGGGTAATCAAGGTTTAATGCTGGTCGGTGAGCCTGGTACGGCTAAATCAATGCTTTCAGAACTGTTCAGTGCGGCCATCTCTGGAAACTCACAACTCACCATTCAAGGCACTGCGGGTACTACCGAAGACCATATTAAATACTCATGGAACTATGCACTACTGTTGTCTGAAGGACCGACTGAAAAGTCATTGATTCCATCGCCATTATTTTATGCAATGAAAAATGGACAAATTGCACGCTTTGAAGAAATCACTCGATGTCCGCCTGAAATTCAAGATGTTTTGGTGTCTTTACTTTCAGAAAAGCAAATGATGATTCCAGAAATGGGGCAAGATTTTAACTTAGCTGCAGCACAAGGTTTCAATCTCATTGCCACAGCTAACTTACGTGATCGTGGTGTGCATGAAATGTCTGCTGCCTTAAAACGTCGCTTTAACTTTGAAACAGTCAAAGCGATTCGTGATCGCAAATTTGAAATCGAATTGGTTGGGCTGCAACTCAAACAACAACTCGCAACGCTCTATACTGAAATTCAGGTGCGACCAGAAATCATCGAACTCTTGGTTACCGTTTTTAATGAACTGAGAACAGGACAAAGCCTACAAGGTGCAACCTTAAAGACACCAGATGCGGTTATGTCTACAGCAGAAGCCGTGAACATCGCCCATGCGGCAGGACTTCAAGCCATCTATCTAAGTGATGGGGTATTAAAAGCTGAGCATCTAGCTCAACAGTTGATTGGAGTTGTATTTAAAGACAACCCAGATGATGCGAAACGCTTGCGTTACTATCTCGACACCGTGGTAAAAGAACGAGCTCGTCAGGATGCAGATTGGAAAAGCTTTTATGACGCCAGCCGAGAATTTTAATCATGCAAGCACTGGCTCAAACCACGTTTCTTGATGAAATGCCAACACGCTTAACACAGGCGTTTCAACTAAAGTCCACCCTTGCGCAAAAAAATATTTTCTTTGCGCCAATTCGCCATCATAGTCCTGCTTGTGCTTATGCTTTAAAACACTATATTGATAAAATTAAACCGACACATATCTTGATTGAAGCGCCCACCAGTTTCGATTTTTTAATTGAAAGTTTGCAACACCCAGAAACTCAACCACCTATTGCGATATTTGCAAAGGCGCAACAGGTCAAAGCATCTTCTCATTCAATATCCAATCATGAGGAGCTCATAGATAGAGTACAGCCCGAAATTTTTTCAGCTTATTTCCCTTTTTGTGAATATTCGCCTGAATGGGTTGCGATTCAAGTAGCAAAACAATGTCAGGCAAAAGTTAAATTTATCGATTTGGACTGGGCAAAACAAAGTACCTTAAAAAGCCAGCAAAAGGATGTTGACTGGCAACAAAAAAGTTTGATGTCTGAACGTTATTTTGCTCATAGTCAGTATATTCAAAAGCTTGCTGAAAGCATGCACTGTCGAAATCATGATGAGCTCTGGGATCATTTATTTGAATTGCAAGATGCAAGGCAGTTACAACAAGCAGAACATTTTTTTGACGATGTTTTTGCATGGTGTTCATTGGCACGTTTGGATTATGAACAAGAGGTACTTTTACAAGAAGCCTCACTACATCGTGAAGATGTGATGTGGAATTGCATCCAAAACGTGATTGATCCAGAGCATAGGGTTTTGGTGGTGACTGGAGGCTTTCATAGCATTGCCTTAATTGAAAATTTGAGTCAAACATCTCAGGCTGAGCGTTTTATAGTTCAAGATGCAAAACAAAACTGGCAAGAACAAGCATGGTTGATTCGCTACAGTTTTGATCGCCTTGATGCACTCAATGGTTATGCTTCAGGTATGCCATCACCTGCCTATTATCAGCAACAATGGCAAAACTTAAACCATGAGAGCAACCAAGCCCCTGAACAAATTCAGCTACAGTTTTTTCAATATCTCAATCAATTGTGCCATTTTTTAAATCAAGAAAATGCCCTGGACGTGACCCCGTATATCGCACTCAAAAATACTGCTGAACTTGCATGGCAATTGGCTTCATTGCGTGGGCATTACCAACCTAGTTGCTACGACCTACTTGATGCTTTGCAATCTGCGCTTATCAAAGGTGAAATGGATGACGGACAACAACACTTATTTACCCTGATCTTTCAGTTTTTAAGTGGACAACAACTCGGAGAAGTTGCGCAAAGCCAACATAGTCCAGCTTTACTTCAAAACACATATCAACAGATCAAAGCTTACCGTTTTAATCTCAATGACACTATTTTACGCAATAGAAAACTTGATGTTTATCGTAAACCACGACATCAAGAAATCAGCCAATATTTGCATTTGCTGGAGTTTGTCGGTTGCCACTTTGCTCAACGTATTGCAGGACCTGATTTTGTGCAAGGCGCAAGCTTGGATCTTTTATTCGAGGAGTGGCGTTATGCTTGGACACCGAGTGTTGAAGCACGCTTGATCGAACTGGCTGAAATGGGCAATCAGCTTGAACACATTGCACTGCTTAAAATGCTCAAGTTACAACAAGAAAATGAACAGCAAGGTCTTGGTCAGTCTGCATTTGAAACTGCAAAATTACTGGCTTTAGCATGTCGCTTGGGATTAAAGCAACATTTAGAACAGTTGAGCCAACAGTTAGATGGATACCTAGAAAGCGATCAAAATCTTGCATCTGTGATTGGTGCAGCACAGCAACTCTATTATTTGTGGCATGGACATAAGTTACTTCATATACCTGAACAAATGGTGCTGAAAAGCTTAAGTTTTGCAGTTTATCAAGCCTGTTTTTTACTTGATCAACTTTATGATACACATGAAGAAAAAATTGAACATCATGTATTTCAGGCACAAACCTTCGACTTGTTGATTTTGATGTATGAACAAATTGATCTGGCTAAACTTGATGAATTCCATCTCCATGCATTAAAAGGTGCAATTCATACATTACAGTTTTTAGATCATCAGATTGAGCAGCAACAACTTCAACAGCAATTACAATTGGCTTTTGCCATAGGCAGTTCCCCAGAAGACTCAGTCCAGTATTTACATGGCATGTTTTTTATTGCACCTGAAATCTTTGTACAGTCACAAGTTGCGATTGATGCGCTACATCAGTTAGTGAGTGATTGGACGGAGGATGAATTCATCCAGATCTTGCCTGATTTACGCTATATTTTTAGTCAACTTAGCCCGAAACAAAGTACTCAAGTGGCTAAACTTATCGCAAAAATCACAGGACTTGAAAATGATGCCATTCTTGATCAAGTCATGAGTCATATTGGTGAACAGGATCTATTAGAAGGTGTTCAACTTAATCATCAACTGCAAAACATCTTTGCATATGATCATTTAGTCAACTGGGCTACAAATCACGCCAAGCAACATCAGGCTGAACAGCAAGGAGCAAATTCATGAGCCAATTACCTCCTGAGCAAGATCAGCAAGACCTCTCAGATCATCACTCTGCTCTTGATACTATGGATCAAGCACGTCGCTGGCGGTTGATGTTGGGTCGTTATGCTGATCAAAATTTATCTGCTGCCACTTTATCGAGTGAACAATTAAAGCTTGAACGCAATCTCGACTATCTTTATCAAAATGAATATAAACGTCGTGGAATCCAACAAGGTAAAAACCGCCACGGTGGTTTAGAAGCCTCTCAGTTAAATGCGATTAACTGGCTGAATCAAAGTCGCAAGCTTTTTCCAAAATCGACTTTTGAACGTATGCAAAAGCAAGCGATTGAACGTTATGAATTAACCGAGTTGTTTAAAAACCCCGAACATGTACGGCAGCTTGAAGCTAATCCCGCTGTAGCCAAAGCTTTACTCAGTATGCGTAGTCGTTTAAGCAATGAGATGAAAGCGGCTATTCGAGAGCTGATTCAAAAGGTGGTTGAGGAATTACTACAAAAAATTCGTACACAATTTTTACAAGCCTTTCAGGGGCGTCGTAATCGTTTCAAACGTTCTCATCTGAAACAGGCACAAAATTTTGACTGGAAACGTACCATTCAGTCCAATCTGAAAAACTACCAGCCTGACTTACAAAAACTGATTATTCAAACGCCTTATTTTAATGCCCGTGTACAAAAGCATTTGCCTTGGGAAATTGTTCTCTGCGTTGACCAAAGTGGTTCGATGATGGATTCCATCATGTATGCTGCAATATGTGCCAGTATTTTAGCTGCGCTGCCTGCAGTAAACATCAGTCTGGTTCTGTTTGATACTCAAATTGTTGATCTTAGTCATTTGGCTCATGATCCTGTTGAAGTTCTACTCACCATGCAACTTGGAGGAGGAACAAATATTGGGCAGGCTTTACAATACTGTCAAAAGAAAATCAAACAGCCTCATCGCAGTATTTTAGTTTTAATCAGCGATTTTGAAGAAGGTGCATCTGTTCAACAGATGCTCAACACCACCAGTCAACTTAACCAGCAAGGTTGTAAATTACTTGGACTTGCAGCACTCGATCAGGCGGCCAATCCCGTTTACGACAGCAATATGGCACAAAAACTTCAAGAACGTGGTATGCAAATCGCAGCAATGACACCTGAACATTTAGCGACTTGGTTTGCAGAGGTAATGCAATGAGTTGGCAGATATATACCCAATACGACGAAGATAGCCTCATTATGCACAGTAATGCAGGCTTATTAAGACGTGCACGAAAAGCACTCAATGATGTTGAACTTATTCAACACAGTGATGAACAACTACTTTTTAAAGTTGAAGAATGTGAGGTTCTATTACCGATAAAAGGAATCACTCAGGCGCAATGCAATTGCCCTGCCCAAGGGTGTTGCAAACATATTTTAAGCAGTATTTTATGGGTTCAAGAAAACGTCGCTCAATTTTCAACAAATCAGCTTGTATTGGAAAATACGACTGAAAGTACCACTCAGCAACAAAGCTTCAATACATCTAATACCACTGAGCACACCACAGCATCTGCAAAAGAACAACTCTTGGACTTTGATCCAAGCAAAATTCAAAAGCAAGTTGGGAAAGCCCATATTCGCTTAGCTTATGAATTTACCCAAAATTGGATTGCACAAACTGAACACTGTCAAATTGACATTCAAGACAATAAGATTTCTTTTCAAACAGACTTAAGTCCTCATCCTGTTCTGATCTACCCTGCTACTGGATTTGAAGGCATATTGTCTGAAATCAATGATAAGCAAAAAATTGCGGGGCATTTAGCATGCGTCGCTTATTTCTTTTTGCAAAATGCACCAGAAAAATGGCAATGGTCGATCGAAACAAGCGCTCAATCAGAGATCTTGAACCAACAGCTTTGTCCAAATGATCATCAATTTATTGAAGAACTTAAAACGATTTGTCAGAACTTTATTCAACACGGCTTATCGCATCTTGCAAAGGAAAGCGTCATGTCACTGCATATTTTAAATATGCAAGCACGTGCACAAAACCTTCCTCGACTTGGCAGCTTATTGCGTGCCGTGCATGGCTCAATGCGACAATTCTTAGAGGACGATGTACAGGTTGATGAACAACAAATTTATAATCAGTTGGCGCATCTATATGCCTATCTGACCGCACTTTCAGAAATTGAATCCTTAAATCCAGAGTTTCAAACTGAGGCCTTAACCAAACTTCGCGGTGTCATACAACGTGATTATCAAAATGAAACGATTGCTCATTTGATTCCACTGGGTTGTGAATGGTGGAGTATCGACAGCGGTGCGCATGGTTTAACGGTGTGTTTTTGGGATGTGTCTGAACAACAACTCAAAGAAGTGACCCAAGCTAGAGCCAATCATTTAGACCGCACTTTTGATATGCATAGTGCAGCTAACACAGGTATTTGGGGAAGCTCTTTAAGCTTTTTACTTCAACACCAACTTGAACTGACCCATGCAAAATCGAGTTCAGATACTCAGCTCAGTGCAAGCACAGATACCCGTTTTTTACAGAAAGGTTCATTCAATGAGTTGAACATTTCTGACTTGGATCAGATGAATATTGGTGTGTCACAATGGCAATCCCTACAAGATATGCTTGCACCACATTCAAGTTTAGAACAGCTCAAATCGCGTTATGTTCTATTGCGGCATAAGGACATCAGTGCCCCTGAGCTTAACGAGCTTGAACAATATTTTGAATATCGAGTAACAGACCAACAAAATATTGCACTTAAATTGGTGATTCCGATTGAACCAGAATATCGTGGTCGAATTAAACATCTGACGCATCTCATCCAAAATGAGAAAATAGTTGCCACTTTGGTACGTATTGAGACAACACAGCAGCAGCTACAATTCATTCCTTGCAGCGTGATTTGGCAATCCGCAAAAGGATTGAAAATTTTTAGTCTGGACTATGATTATCCGATACAGAAAAAAAGCACCTTAGCGGAACTGATGACAGGTCGAATTGAAAAACTATTGGCGCAAAAAAAACAATGGAAGAGTCAACAGCAATTGTCCGCTTTAGATCTGCTGATTTTAGAAACACAGGCATTGCTTGAATTTTACGCCAACACAGGACGATCTCAACTCGGTATTGATGATCAAGTTAAACTCAACGATCTTGCTCAACAATTTGCAGATCTGGGCTTAAGCTTTATTCAAAAAACACTTCAAATTGGCGCTAATCAGGATGTTTTTGCAACGCAACTTTTAAAATGTCGACATGTTTTATTACAACTACAGCGCCTAAATCAAAGAATCATTTTAGAAGGACAAGTTACGTCGTGATAAATTGGTTTCGGTATTTAAATTGATGATATTTTTCTATAATTTTGCTGAACAGCTAAGCGAAGTATTAAAGACTATAGAAAAGCAACATGCAGTTGCTCAAAAGGAATGTATATGTTAAATCAACTTTTTTCAAAAATAGAGTCTATGTTTTCAAAGCCCGAAGATAAAAGTATTCAAGAACAACAGGCGAACTCCTCCAATGCTGAAGAGATTCAGCAATATAATGAAAACCTCAAAACTAAAGTTGAAAAGCTTTATCATATCTTCAATCCTTTAGCGGTTATTGAAGAGCAACTCGACCAAACTGTTGTTTTATTTATTTTAGATGGTACAAACCCAGAAATTCTCATCAAACTACAACAATACTCAGATGAAAAAGCCCTACTGTTATTGGGTAAACCGGGTACATATAGCTGGTATTGGCCTCAAAACAACCAAAGCTTAGATAAAAAGCAAAATAAGCTGGCTGAAGCAGCATTAAAACTTCGTCGTCATTATTATGGTGAGATTTTCGACCAATTAACATTTGATCAAATTATTCGATTTGCCAAAGTACTCGAAGCAGCCACCAAACAAAAAAACTTCACCAATATTTATGAAAAAATGCCTTCTTGGTTTATCTACCTCACCGTAGATGCCTTTATCACTGCTTTTGATAGCCAACATTTTAGTGAAACTGATCCAAATAAATTATTAAAGCAAAATTGGACACAACAAAAACTGGTTGAATTACTTGAAACTGAGCAAGAAGGTTTAGGACAAGAACTCCTACCTTATTTGTTTGAGCGTCAAAATATAGACAGTTATCATGCCAATAAATTAGAAAAAATACTGTTATTAAAAGACACCAAAGAATTTATCATCAAGCACCTAGAGCAATTAAAAAATACCATTCCGACACTGAGTATCATCGGACAAGAAAATTTCTTGGATTATATTGTTAAGCAACCCACCTTGATCAAACAAGTACCTGACCTGATTGTCAGACTGTCTATTGGTAAATCTAAAACAATTCGTACCAAGGCAACCAGTTTACTGAGCAATCTTAATGCAGAAGACAGTCAAAAATATTTACAGCGCAGTTTACTGGAAGGCTCTAGTCCAGAACGTGGCTTTTCCGCAGATTTATTGGCGCGCTTAGGCGCAGACAATCTTGCAGTATTAGAACAAGCTTTTGAGCAAGAAAAACAAAAGTCTGTACAGCAAATTCTACAAATGGCCATTCAACGTTTAAGATCGGTTGACTGTGCACAACTTCAAGAAAATATTGAAACACCTGAATTTAAGCCCTTTATCGAACAAAAAATTCCACAAAGTTTTTCTGAGGTTATTTTAGATAATTATCAACAAATCTTAGCAAAAGCTGAGCAAAATGCGCTTGATGAGATAGAGGAAAATAAAACAGCCAACTACAAACGCAATTGGGCACAGGACCATTTAAAGCAACTGAAAAAAATTAGTCATGATGGTTTACTCGCAATCGTGGATCAACTGAATGGTGATGCGCCATTTAAAAACTTCCACAACGCAGAAAATATTATTACCTATAAAAATAAATATAAAAAATATCCTGAGTTTTCGATAATCCATGCTGCTCGAATTGTTTCTACACGAAATCGTGACTGGATCTATTGGCCCAATTTATTTGAAATGCTACGTCCAGAAGAATACGCCCAATATGAACTTCGTCATATTGTTCAAGCTCTAGAAGCCGCTAAGTTTTTCAGTCCACAACGTAAAGTTGCTAAAGGCATTTTGTCGTCTTCATCCTACTATGAAAGTTTGCAGGATTATATTTA
>WNDP01000181.1 GCA_009912575.1 Acinetobacter bereziniae | reverse complement strand
TGAGACCTTTAGCCAATTCAGCAGCCATACTTTTGATTGTTGCTTCATCCATGTGAAGTACCTTTTGTAATTATCCTCTTCAGGATAAATGAAAATTAAGTACTTACACAAAATTCAGAACAGTCCCTTTAACGATAAAAAAACTCGATTTTGTCTGACCCTAAAAATCCTTTTAAATAGCAACCCAAAATTAAAAGATAAAGCAGTATAAGTTTAGCTCATTTATTTTAAATGAGCTAAGTAGCTAACGACGTTGTTATTACTGACAACAAACAAAAGATTATTTACTGATATAATAAAAAAATAAGTCTTTTTTTTGATTTTTTAAACATATCTCATCTTTTTTTTTAATATTTTGATAGCCTTTATTTTAAGAGGTTTTCTCTTAAAACTTTATTAAAGGAGATATTTAATGGCTGTATCCATAGACCTAACTAATACCGAACGTCGAGTATCTACTGCCGAATTCGCTTTACGCATGAATATTTCAGAAAAGGAGCTATATGATCGAATTAAAACTGGTCGCGTGATAAGACCAATCAAAGACGGACGTAAAAATTACTGGCTTAATAGCTATGTCCTTTCCTGTATTATTCATCAAGAAAACTCTACTCTTACGTCAGAATGAAATAGCTGTTGTTTTAAGTCCAAAACGCCTGATTTTTTTCAGGCGTATTTTTTCAATATTTTCATTCATCCAATAATTAAATTTTTATCTCATATGATGACTTTAGTTTTTAAGAGATCTAGTAGGTCTATAAAATTAAAAAGGTCACAAATAAAATTTGTGACCTTTTTTGTAACAAACTCGAATGCGAGTAACATTGTGAGTAAGTTTAATAAATATTGTTTAAATCATATTAAATTACAATAACTTAAACTATATATGAGCGGTTTACATCATTCCGCCCATACCACCCATGCCACCCATATCAGGCATAGCAGGTTTATCTTCAGGAATATCTGTGATCATACATTCTGTCGTCAACATTAAACCAGCAACAGAAGCAGCATGTTCAAGTGCTGAACGTGTTACTTTTGCAGGATCAAGGATACCCATTTCCAACATGTCGCCATACTGTGAAGTTGCAGCGTTGTAACCAAAGTTACCTTCGCCATTTTTCACAGCATTGATCACAACCGAAGGCTCATCACCTGCGTTAGAAACGATTTGACGAAGTGGCGCTTCAATCGCACGACGAAGGATATTTACACCTACAGTTTGGTCATCATTTACACCAACAACACCGTCTAGCGCTTTAGCAGCACGTACAAGTGCAACACCACCACCAGCAACAACACCTTCCTCAACTGCAGCACGAGTTGCATGAAGCGCATCGTCTACACGGTCTTTTTTCTCTTTCATTTCAACTTCAGTTGCAGCACCGATTTTGATTACTGCAACACCGCCTGCTAATTTAGCAACACGCTCTTGAAGTTTTTCTTTATCGTATTCAGAAGTCGATTCTTCGATTTGTGCACGGATTTGAGTAACACGTTCAGCAATTTGATTTGCATCACCAGCACCATCTACGATCACTGTGTTTTCTTTAGATACAGTGATTTTGTGTGCTGTACCCAAATCTTGAAGAGAAGCTTGCTCTAACGACATACCCACTTCTTCAGAAATCACAGTAGCGCCAGTCAAGATCGCAATATCTTGAAGCATTGCTTTACGACGGTCACCAAAACCAGGTGCTTTAACAGCACATACTTTGATAATGCCACGCATATTGTTCACAACAAGTGTTGCAAGCGCTTCACCTTCAACATCTTCAGCGATGATAAGAAGTGGCTTACCTGTTTTAGCAACAGCTTCTAAAACTGTAATTAATTCACGGATATTGCTGATTTTTTTATCAACAAGAAGAATAAATGGATTTTCGAGTTCAGCTGTCAATGTGTCTTGTTTGTTTGCAAAATACGGGCTGATATAACCACGGTCAAATTGCATACCTTCAACAACGTCAAGTGCATCTTCAAAGCCTGAACCTTCTTCAACAGTAATGACGCCTTCTTTACCAACACGCTCCATTGCCTGTGCGATTAGTTTACCTACAGTTTCGTCAGAGTTTGCTGAAATCGAACCCACTTGCTCAATTGCTTTGGTATCAGATGCAGGTTTAGCAGTTGCTTTGATGTTTTCAACAACAGCTCTAACAGCAAGATCAATACCACGTTTCAAATCCATTGGGTTCATGCCCGCAGTCACAGATTTGATCCCTTCGTTTAAAATCGCTTGAGCAAGTACAGTTGCAGTAGTTGTACCATCACCTGCGATGTCATTGGTTTTTGAAGAAACTTCACGAACCAATTGAGCGCCCATGTTCTCAAATTTATCTTTTAACGAAATTTCTTTTGCTACAGTTACACCATCTTTCGTGATGTGTGGTGCGCCAAAAGAACGATCAATCACAACGTTACGGCCTTTAGGACCTAAAGTTACTTTAACTGCATCTGCAAGTACGTTTACACCCGCAATCATTTTTGAACGAGCTGAATCACCGAATTTTACGTCTTTAGCTGACATGCTTAACTCCAATAATCTTTATTTTTAACAATCTGTTTTTAAACCTGGGTAGGTTTGTTGCAGTCTGATGTATCAAAAGCCAACAAACCTTTGCGGTCTAAATTAACCTTCTAGTACCGCTAAAATGTCAGATTCTTTCATAATTAAAAGTTCTTCACCGCTTACTTTTACAGTTGTACCTGCATAAGTACCGAACAATACTTTATCACCGACTTTTACATCTAATGCACGTACGCCATTGTCAGTGATTTGACCATTACCTACTGCAATGATTTCACCTTGCGCTGGTTTTTCAGCTGCAGAACCTGGAAGTAAAATACCACCAGCAGTTTTTGTTTCTTCTTCAACACGACGAATAACTACGCGATCATGTAATGGACGAATGTTGCTCATATAAAACTCCATAGACATCGTCTAAATGTCATTGATTACTCAGCGAAGATGACTTCTTATTCCTAGGTCATCGACAAAATATTGGTATGTCACATTTATGGGGATGGAAAAAACTGCTTCAAGGGGAAAACAAAAAAAATTTATTTAATTTGTATTTTTTTTATTCATTCACACTGAATTGTCCATAATTTAAAATAATTTGCCTAAGTTTTGGCAATAAATTCTTGTCGTTGTTCATCAAAGAAATAATGCTCAAACGAACTATTTTCATGAATCACATTAAAACTATTGGGAATGTTCTTGTGCAATCTGCGAGATACTGCTGTACCAGCATGGACCTCATATACTGAATGGTTTAAATTCAAACCAAAAGCTTGATTCAGATCATAAACAGCGACCAAATGTAAGTGACCATGTAACAAAGCATAAAGTTGATGTTGCCCCCATTCTCGGATGGCAAACTGACCTAAAGCAGGACAATCTTTTAAATGATGATCTTCATTCGATGTATAAAAAGGTTGATGGCTGACAATAATTTTTAGTTTGTCATCTGGCGCATCAATCAGCAATTGATTAACACTTTCAATCTGTTCAAATGAGATGTGACCGCGTGTGTGATAACGGCGTCGTATACTGTTCATCCCAATCAAATAAAAATGCTGGGTCAACAATGTCCGTTCTAAACTGCCAAAAAATAATTGATACAGCCCAAAAGGCCTAAATGCCCTGTTCCACAAATGATAAAGCGGAATATCGTGATTACCAGGCACAACAAAGTAAGGCGTTTTTAGAGATTCTAAAAATTGCTTACAAGCATAAAATTCTTTAAATTTTGCGCGTTGGGTAAGATCTCCACTCACCACCACAACTTCTGGTTGATGCTGTGCACAAAATCGCTGAATCGCCTGTATGCATGCTTGACGCTCTGTTCCAAAATGTAGATCAGATAGATGTAGCAACATGCGCAGGTACCATAATATTTAAAGCATTTTTCTCTACATGTAAATTCAAAGGCGTATCCATTGAAACAATTTCCCCATCAACAGCAACGGTAAGTTTAGGCTTTATCGAGTAGACAACCACTTTCTGAGCACCAAAACTATACACATCTGATGCTTTTTCTAATTTTCCTCGAATGGTTTGAAACAAGGTTTTAAACAACGTTACCTTATCCCCCTTCGCAATCACAACCCCAGCAATTTCCCCCACCTCCGCACATTTAGAAATCTTTAAGTTTAACTCTTTAAGTTGGAGCTGATTATTTCCAAAAAAAATCAAAGGCGTTTTCACTGGATATTTTTGCCCATCAACTTCAATTTCAAGTTTGAGTTCCTTACGATCCCGAATCAATACATTCAAACCAGAGGTATATGCATTTAAAGGAAATCGTCCAAAACGACGATTATAATCTTCACGCTTTTTAATAAATAAAGGATATAAACCTAAGCTTGCATTATTTAAGTAAATTTGGTCATTAATACAAGCAATATGAGAAGCTCGTGGTTCACCAGTTGCTATAACATCAGCTGCTGCCAAGATATTGATCGGGATATTTAGAGCACGAGCAACATAGTTAAATGTGCCTAAGGGAAGTATTCCCAAGGGAATATTTTGATGAAGCATTTGTGAAGCTACAGCATTCAACGTCCCGTCACCACCCGCAGCGACAATTACCCCAGTCTTGGCGTATTGCGCATGACGTTGATAAATTTTTTTCATTAACGTTTGAATATCAGCTTCAGCACTGATATCAAAAACCTGAATCTCAAAACCATGTGAAGTCCAAATGGTCATCAGTTTTTCATAAACCTCATCTTTATGACTCGCATGAAAACCTGACTTTTCATTATAAATCATCGAAAGAGGCTTTAAATGTGTATCCATAAGTTTGATTATTCTGAAGTATTTGCTCTAATTTCGTCGATTTTCTAAACAAATAAAAGCACCTTTATGTAAAATTCGAATTAGACCCATTTATTAAATCAATAATAAAATTTCATAGCTTCGTATTTTTAAGTTGTTGTAAATTATTATTATTTACAATTAAAATATTATTCATTGCTTTATTAAATAGTGTTAAATATCAATCAATAATTCTGCATAAATACTATAAATCAATGACTTAAACCACTCGTCAGCTCAAGTATCTTTTAAGCCTTTAGTCTTATTTTTTTTTAGAATATATGTTTTAATACGTCCACTTTTTTCTTACTTAAATTTGAATGTTGTACCACTTCATTCAGGTTGTTATTTGTACACAAAATTGTACATATTTTAGATAGGCCTCACCATGACCCAAGTGAACGCACCAGAATTCGTTCGTCATCCCAAGCTCATTGCATGGGTTGAAGAAATTGCTAAATTGACTAAACCTGCAAAAATTGAATGGTGTGACGGAAGCGAAGAAGAGAATCAACGTTATATCGACTTGATGATTGCTAACGGCACTATGCAAGCATTGAACCAAGAAAAACATCCTGGTTCTTATTTAGCGAATTCTGATCCGTCTGACGTAGCGCGTGTTGAAGGTCGTACTTACATCTGTTCTGAAAAGCAAGAAGATGCTGGCGCGACTAACAACTGGGAAGCTCCTGCTGAAATGCGTGTTCGTCTTAGCGGTTTGTTCGATGGCGCAATGAAAGGTCGTACAATGTATGTGGTACCTTTCTCAATGGGTCCATTAGGTTCTCACATTGCTCACATCGGTATTGAAATTACAGATTCTCCTTATGTTGCTGTAAGTATGCGTAAAATGGCTCGTATGGGTAAAGCTGTTTATGACGTACTCGGAACTGATGGTGATTATATCCCGTGTGTTCATACTGTTGGTGCACCACTTGCTGAAGGTCAAAAAGATGTTGCTTGGCCTTGCAACCCAGAAAAATATATTGTTCATTATCCAGAAACGCGTGAAATCTGGTCTTATGGTTCAGGTTACGGCGGCAACGCATTATTAGGTAAAAAATGCCTTGCTTTGCGTATCGCATCTTCTATGGGTCGTCAACAAGGTTGGTTAGCTGAACACATGCTTATCCTTGGTGTGACCAACCCTCAAGGTGAAAAACACTATATCGCAGCTGCGTTCCCTTCTGCTTGTGGTAAAACCAACTTTGCCATGCTTATTCCACCTGCAGGTTATGAAGGTTGGAAGATTGAAACTGTAGGTGATGATATTGCTTGGATTAAACCAGGCGAAGATGGTCGCTTATATGCAATCAACCCAGAAGCTGGTTTCTTTGGTGTAGCGCCAGGTACAAACACTAAAACTAATCCTAACTGTATGGCAACATTGCATAAAGATGTAATCTATACCAACGTTGCAGTAACTGACAGTGGTGAAGTTTGGTGGGAAGGTTTAACCAAAGAAGCGCCAGCAAACTTAACAAACTGGAAAGGCCAACCGCATGTTGCTGGTGAAAAAGCTGCTCATCCAAATGCTCGTTTCACAGTAGCGGCAGGTCAATGCCCTTCTATTGATGCAGATTGGGAAAATCCAGCAGGTGTTCCAATTTCAGCATTTATCTTCGGTGGTCGTCGTGCTGATACAGTGCCATTAATCTCTGAAGCGTTTGACTGGGTAGATGGTGTTTATAAAGCAGCAACAATGGGTTCTGAAACTACAGCAGCAGCTGTAGGTCAACAAGGTGTCGTACGCCGTGATCCATTTGCGATGTTGCCATTTGCTGGTTATAACATGGCAGATTACTTCTCTCATTGGTTAGAACTTGGTGAAGAAGTAGGTGCTAAAGCTAAAGCTGCTGGTAACAAATTACCAGGCATTTACAACGTAAACTGGTTCCGTCGTGATGCTGAAGGCAACTTTGTATGGCCTGGTTTTGGTCAAAACATGCGTGTTCTTGAGTGGATCATTGACCGTTGTGAAGGTCGTGCAGATGCTGTAGAAACTCCAATTGGATTAGTTCCTACATTTCAGCAATTGAACTGGACAGGTTCTGACTTTACTAAAGCTCAATTTGATCTTGTTACATCGCAAAACAAAGATCAGTGGATTAAAGAAATTGAAAGCCACACTGAGTTATTTGATAAACTGGGTGACCGTTTACCAGCAGCACTTAAAAATCGTCAAAACGAACTTTTAGATGCTGTAAAAAAATCAGCTTAATTTAAATTAAGCTGTGATAAGACCGCTCTTGAGCGGTCTTTTTTATATTTTAAATTGTTTGACTTAAATACAATACGTTTGAAATATCTAAGCTTTGGACTTCTTGGGTGACTTGGTGATTTCTTTTTCAAAAACGATAATATGATCTAAACGTTTTATTCGATTGAATCAGCTGTAAAACGTATTTAAATGTAATATTTTGCATAAAATTGACAATATGATATTTTTGTAATACACAAAATCCATATTTCCTCTATAATTCAAAAATTCTTTTTTTATTTTTAATTTTTCCCATGCTTGAAAATATTATCTATACGGCAAAAGTCATTAGAACTAAATTTGTCTCAGACAAGAAATACCTAACAAAGAGATTTATTAATAAATTAGGTTATACGCCTGACTTTGATCAACCTGAAAGTTTTAATGAAAAAGTAACAGCGCGCATGATCTATGAAAGAGCGCCTTTGCATACCAAACTGGCTGATAAATTGGCGGTAAGAGAAATTATTGCCGATAAAATCTGCTGTTCTCATTTTGTGCCTTTGCTCGGTGTTTACAAATGTTTTAGCGAAATTGAATTCAATCAACTTCCATCTAAATTTGTCTTAAAATGCAATCATGACAGTGGTAGCGCTATTGTTTGCAATGATAAAAGTCAGTTCGATATGAAAAAGGCTGAACTTAAGTTAAGCCACCACTTAAAACAAGACATGTATTTAAAAAAACGTGAATGGCACTATAAAAACATTACACCATTAATTTTGGCTGAACAGTATGTTGATTTATTGACTGATCCAAACAGCCAACTCACCATCACGACCAGCCGAGTACATTGCTTTGAAGGAAAACCGCTCTATATAGAAGTCGATGTTCAGGATGACCAAGAAATTGATTATTCAAATATTTATGATATTTCTTGGGTACTTCAGCCTTTTACTGTCGACCTTAAAAACAATAGTCCAAAGTGCTTAGCCCAACCAAAAAGTTTGAGTAAAATGCTTCAACTTTCAGAAGATCTCTGCTTTAGACATGGCTATAGCCGTATTGACTTTTTATTGTCAGGCGATGAAGTTTTTTTCAGTGAAATCACGTTGACCCCAAATGCTGGACGTATGGTCATTACACCGAGCGAGTGGGATTTTAAGCTGGGCACACTCTGGAAAAGTTATTAATTTTTCTATTAAAAATAATATAGTGAATCCATCCACTAAGTTAAACAATTTAGCGTTAGCTTAGTGGCTTAGGTTTTCTCAATAGAGAATGAATGATAAAAACCCATCAATTTTCTGCTTGATGTGCAATTATAAGCGTTATTACGCTATATCAATAATATTCTTATATAAAACCTCTTTCATAAATCAAAAAACGTTCATTTTTTTGTTTATTTTTCATCCTGAAAAATTTTAGATTTTCACGCATAATCTATGTATGAAATATCTCGACTCAAAAAAGCTTTCTGATTCTCAATTTAAGCGTTATACAGGCATATCTCGTTCAACATTTTCTCTAATGGTTGAACAAATGCAGATGCAAATTTCCTCTAAAGGGAGACCACCAAAACTGTGTTTTGCAGATCAAGTTTTACTCTGTTTAAGCTATTGGCGAGAATACCGAACCTTATTTCATGTTGCTGCAAGTTATGGTGTATCAGAGCCGACAGCTTCTAGAATTGTTCGTCAAGTTGAAGATACTTTAGTTCGGTCTGGTTTGTTTAATTTACCCAAGGATATCCCCGAAGGTGACGGTATAGACTGGAATGTTGTCATTGTAGATGCCACTGAAATTCCAATTCAAAGACCTAAAAAAACAGAAGAATCGGGATTGAGCATGTATTCGGTACATTAAAGACTTTCAAAATCCTAGCAGAACGTTATCGAAATAGAGGGAAACGACTTGGCTTAAGGTTCAATTTGATTGCAGGAATCTATAATTTAGAGCTGAGTAAAAAGTGATTTATGAAAGAACTCTATAAATTATAATGTTATAAATAAAATATAAAAACTTAAATGTATATTTTTAAAAAGTATTGCTCCCCAATTATGCTTATATGTATTAGTTCAGATCTGATCAGACATTGATCTTGAAAAAGAGAAAGTTACCCGTTTTGATAAAGGTGTCGAATCTTAATCAAACAAAGGTAACTTTCTTATGTTGCATACTAACAATCAAATCATTAAACACAAAGTAGGCTTACTCAATTTAGCTGAAGAACTTCAGAATGTATCCAGAGCTTGTAAAGTCATGGGTGTC
>WNDP01000180.1 GCA_009912575.1 Acinetobacter bereziniae | reverse complement strand
ATCACCTACAACGACACCAACCAGTGTACAGAGTGCAAGTAGACCAACTCCATATATAATCATGATAAATTCCTTGTTTCCTTTGACATTTTTGTCCGCTCAGCGCTTTAATTTTTGACTAAAACGTATGTGCGTGTTCCCTTTGCATTTCAATGATTAACGTATCTAAACGTGTTCCTTGAAAAGACATGACTGTTCCATCTGTAAATATTTTTTTTGCCAAACCTGTCAGTACAGTTCCTGGCCATGCTTCGATGTGTAGGCGTACTCCTCTTTCCCATGCAGATTGAACGGTGCTTTCCCAATCAATCATTCTGCTCATGTTAAATGTGATGTCGTCGATAATTTGATCCTGATGCACCAGTTGTCGTGCAGTGGTTCCACTTAAATAACGAATTTTGGGTGAACTTGTGCCGACTTTTTTAACCTCAGCATCAAGTATTTCAGCTTGCTGTTTTAACAGCGCACAATGCGATGGAACAGCTACGTTTAACTTTTTGCCCAACCACCCCCTTTTGACGTGCGATGTCTGTCACCTGTTGCATCGCAATGTCTGCACCTGAAATCACAATCTGGTTTGCCGAGTTGATATTGGCAACATATACCTCTGGCTGATATTGCTGTACCTCCTTGACCCACTCACTTACGCTGCTTTTGTCTGCCCCTATCAATGCCGTCATTCCATATCCTGCAGGGTATGCGTCCTGCATCAGCGTTGCCCGACGCGCAACCATTTTTAGACCATCTTCAAAACTGAGCACTTCCGCAACTGTAGCTGCAGCCCAAGCACCAATTGAAAGTCCAGCAACATAATCAGGTTTAAGCTGCTGTTCAGATAATAAATGTCCACTGACCACACCTGCGATATAAAGACAAAGTTGTACGGCATAAGTCGACTGTAGTGCTTCTTGCTGATCTAAAAGCAATGCATCCTGTCCCAAAATAGTGGATGCACGCTCAAAATATTGATGCACCGACGTTGTCTGCGGTAGATCATGTAGCATGTTGGGCTTTTGCGCACCTTGCCCCGGAAACACCCAAATCGAACTCATTGACTTTGCCCTATCCTTCTATCCTTGCCACGGGTTATTGACTAAAACTGCACCTTGGTTGCGTTTAAGTAGAACCTTCCCTGTTGCTCTCACCCATTCTTTTAATGCCACACCACCCAACGGCGTTTGTAACTGAACATCTAAGGGCAAGCCTGTTTGTTGCAATTGTTGCCAGATCTCAAAAGCTTGTGCTTTGCTCAAATCTTTAGGTGTACGAATCAGTACATCGAGATCGCTCTGCGCAGTCACGGTTTTACGCCCCGTGGCTAACTCAAATCCCATACTGCCCGTGTATCCCCACTGCAATAAAAGCAAATTCATCTGCGTTTGTAAGTGCTGAATTTTTCTTGCCCATTGCGGAAATTGCGAAACGCCTAGCGCACAAAGTTGTTCAGGCTTTATACATTTTTTAATGTGCTGTTCAGGCATCATCAAGGCATAACGTTGGGATTTTTGCGTACCTCGAACCCCAACAGGAATCATCCCTTGTCCAGAAACTGCACGACGAACCACAACAGGATCGCCACGTTGAATCACATGATTCACCCATTCAGGCACATCCAGAGGAAGACATTGCTCTGTCAGTCCCCAAAGCAGATCATGTGCTTGTGGCTGCATCAGATCGACCACTGTGTACGCATTAATTCACGTACACGCTTTGACATTTGTCTATTCTCACCATTTAAGCGATGCTCTAATCCAGTCGAGCTTTGCTGTTGAATCTCAGTAATTGCTTGTGTGATTACCTGTTTGACATGAGTCAGATCATTTGCTGTAGGTTGATCTGCATTTTCAACATCAAGACATGCTGTCAACAATCCTAGCGTGGCATAGCTTTGAATGTCATACGCCATTGGTGGAATACTGGCTGCTAATTTTTCCAACTCTTCTACAGTCCGAAGGGTGACACGTGCTGCCGACTCCTTACCCATGGCATGAACCATGACACCATCGTCATGAAGTGCAAAAATCCGATTGGCTTGATAACCATGAGCTAAAAATACGCCTGACATCGATTTGCCCACCAACACGCTGATCACAGGATGCTGTGCCAACCGAGCACGCGCATAACTATCGACAGCACCTGCAAGAGCTTGATGTATGCCGAAGAGCTCTTCACGGCGGCCATAGGCCTGACTAGGTACATCAACAATTGCAACAATCGCACGTTTTTGAGGAGCATGTTGATCTGCTTGAATCACCTCATCCACAGCTTTTGCCAAAGTCCAACCTTCCAGTAAACCAACTTCCAACTTCGCCTGCACGTGCACGAGGAAATTGATTTTCCGTATTTACAACCACTGCAATCATACGAGTAGGTTGATCACCCAGCACACCATCAGCGACCCAAACAGATTGGCTATATTGTGTTTGTTGCTGAAAACCTGCACTCAGTGCAGTAAACCAGTATTCACCTCGAACGGAGGCTTTCACTGAACGAACATCCATATTCATACCTGTTCTCCTCGATATACACGTTGTACATCTTGTGGGGTTGCTTGTTGTTCCGTTGCAAGCTGCTGAATTTTTGGCAAATAAAAGGCGTAGTTTGAACTACGATGAAGTTGCGGAACGCCTTGGGCCAAATAGTCGATAATGTGTTGCTTAATTTGCTCACGGTCATCTTCGACAAAAGCATCCGCTAAACCTGTTTTTACTCGCTGTTCTCCGCCTGTGATACTCCAAATAAATGGGCGATCTTTTGAATCGTACTCATTCACACCCGCTTCTTGTTCAATCACTTGTGGACCATTCAATCCCAAGCGACCTTCTTGAGTCATGATCAAATAACTACACAATGCAGCAGCAATTGACATTCCACCGAAACACCCAACACTCCCTGCTATGACCGCAATAACAGGTTGATACTGTCTTAGTGCAACAATAGCAGCTTGAATTTCAGCAATTGCAGCAAGCCCAAGATTGGCTTCTTGTAAACGGACACCACCTGTCTCCAACAACAAAATCGCTGCAGTTGGAATGCCTTTTTGATTGTCTTCAACAGCCAGCTCAAGCGCACTGGCAATTTTTGCTCCACCAACCTCACCTAAACTTCCGCCCTGAAAACCACCTTCAATTGCCACTATGACGACAGGACGATCTTCTAAATGACCTTTGGCAACCACGACGCCATCATCTGCCTGCGGTACAATATTTTGTTGGATTAGCCACGGTGACATCACTCGTGAAAATGGATCAAGTAACTCTCGAAATGTCCCTGCATCCAGTAAAGCTTTGGCACGCTCACGTGCGCCCAGTTCAATAAAGCTTTGCTTGCTGAGTAAAGTTTCTAAATCAGCCACAGTTCACCTCCTCAAAAGCTTGCTCTAAACGTAAACGTACAACCCCAGGCGTTGCGCCAAAATCATGAATATCAATATGGACCGCTGGTGGAGTTTGCTCAGTAAACATACGTTCAAATACATTTTTCCAGCGTTGCGCACTGCCATCGACTGAAGTTGTTACTGCAATTGAAAGTTTTCCTGATTGATTTGGTTCCATTAAAATTTCAAGGTCTCCTGAACCCACGCAACCTACCAACACCTGTTTGCTTGGGGCTGAGCCAGCAGTAAATTCAAATTTGAGTATTTCCATTACTTCCCTTCCTCATTAAGATTATGCTCAACCCAATCCAAAAATAAGGTTGCTGCAAGTAAATCTGCTGCTCCACCCGGCGAAGCACGAAGTCACATTAAATCCATTTCTAAAAAATTCAGCGCACATTGCCCTGCAACAGTTGCGTATCCGCCACAACGAAGCACATAACGCGCGCCTTTTTGCATACGGGTCAGTACAACTTGCCCTGCACGGTACAGCACACAGGTATCATCCAAAATGCTCATCAAAGCCAATAAGGCATCCACACGAGCAGCAAGCTCATTGCCATAAACCTGTCGGCTATAATGCAGTTGAGGTAAGGCATGCTCCACAATCGCAGGAAAACCTTCTTGTGCTTGAGCTTTTGCTCCTTTTGCACCCAGTTTTTGCTGTACCTGTTGCCCATGACTGAGCGGTTGCTGAGGAATAAAACGATCTTCTAATTTGGCAATTTTCCCAGCGTGCTGACATAGATCATAAGCACGGATCGGAGATTGATGATGTATTGCTAGCGCTGTGGCTGTGACCAAAAGCCCCAAAGCCCAAATTGCACCACGATGTGTATTGACACCTTGTGTGGTCTCTAACATTGCTGCTTCACCAGCACGCCCGATTGAACCGATCACTTCACGTAAAGTTTGCAAACAGTCTGCATGCAGAAATGCCGCTTGCGCCATTTGTAAAAACATCGGTCTTAAGCTATGAGCAGATTGCTCCATCAACACTAGGCTTAAATCATCATGAGCGCCACTGCCACGCTGATCGACCAGCGCAGGCTTCGGTGTTAAATTGGCTTCAGCGATCAATGCTTCTACAGCTAAATCAGCCAATAATGCACATTGTTGTCGAGAGTAAGGTTGAACATAGGCATTCATTACCAACTCCTGAATTTTGCAGGCGGTTGATACAGACCGTCTGACCAAGTGACTAAATCAGCAATATTTTTAGCAGCCAATAATTCACGTGTGGCATCCGTACGACGAATACCGAGATCTTCTGGGAATGCGACCAGTCCTTCTCGTCTTAAACGTTCTGTCGTTTTTGGATGATGATAGAGACCAATATCAGTCACTCCTGCAACAGCAGCAATCATGTCTTGACGTTCTTGTAAACTGCTGGCTTTGTAGAGGTATGCAATCCCATCTTCAGTCAATAAATGGGTCACATCATCGCCATAAATCATAATTGGAGCGAGTGGCATTCCTGCTTTTTTCGCAACATCTACAGCATCAAGCGTATTTACAAATGTCGGTTTGCCACCTTCTTGGAAGGTTTCCACCATTTGCACCACCAACTTTTTACCACGTGCCAAAAAGGTATCAGTCTCATTTGCCTGAGCAGGACGCATGTCCATCCATGCAGGTGTGGCATGTCGACGCCCACGCGGATCATGTCCCATATTGGGTGCGCCACCAAATCCTGCCAAACGCCCTTTGGTCACTGTAGAAGAATGCCCAGAACCATCAACTTGTAAGGTTGCGCCAATAAACAAATCAACAGCATATTGCCCTGCAAGCTGACACATCATCCTGTTGGAACGTAATGAATCATCTCGACCTGTGAAAAATATATCTGGACGAGCAGCAACATATTTTTCCATCCCTAACTCAGTGCCAAAGCAATGCACACTTTCCACCTAGCCTGTTTCGATTGCAGGAATAAGTGTTGGATGAGGATTGAGTGTCCAATTTCGGCAGATTTTGCCTTTTAGTCCCAAAGACTCACCATAAGTCGGGAGAATCAATTCAATCGCAGCCGTATTAAATCCAATCCCATGATTGAGTGATTGCACATTATGACGCTCGTAAATACCTCGAATCGCCATCATTGCCATTAATACATGTACAGACTTGATATGTTTTGGATCACGGGTAAACAAAGGTTCAATATAAAATGGCTTATCTGCGACCACAACAAAGTCAACCCAAGATGCAGGGATATCTACACGGGGTAAGTCCTGTACGTCATCAACCAATTCATTGACTTGAACAATCACGATGCCATCACTAAATGCAGCTGGTTCGATCAAAGCAGGTGAATCTTCAGTACTTGGGCCTGTATATATATTGCCGTGGCGGTCAGCCATAAAACCTGCTGACAAAACAACATTGGGCATAATCATGTGCAAATCATGCAAAACTGAAGCGTTGGTTTGTGCCAGTGAACGTGATAAAAAATCCGCTTGTTTTTGGTTATTGCCTTCAAGCACGACACGATCACCCGGGGTAATCAAAGTTTCCAAAACCTTGATAATGTCCTGTGTCGGTATAACTACACCATCGGTATATTTACGTGCCATGTCTACTTTGAGTTGTTTTGCGTGTCGACGTGTATTCCATATACGTTCTTTGTTTTGAACCGTTCCTTCCATGTGGCTTATCCTGATGTTGTATTTTGCTCTGAATCTATAAAAGCTCTTTCTTAGATTCCGATCAATCAACCTCAACAGCAGTTCATTCACTTCAGGTTAATAAAAAAACATCAAGAATAAACTAAACCCTCCTGATTCATTTTCATCGTTTGATATATCCACATCGCTCTCTTTTTTTAAATTTTAAAAATAAGTCTTTTCAATCAATCTGCTGTTTGGCTGAGAAGTGTCTATTCAGGATTTTATTTTTAACAATGGGGCTATATTTTCGAGCAATCATCTGTTCAATGCATTGCAGTAACATACTTTTATCGTTTTCAAGATCAAAACATCATTAAGCATGCAAAAACATCTTTCATTTTATTTTTAGACTGAACTTTGAGTCTTTTCATTTTTTAAGATTAACAATCAAATTTTAATTATTTTTACCGTAAAAATTAACCCTCTAAACTCAGCTCAATTTTTATAAAATCAAGTCGACACGTATGTCTGGTAAAAATCTTCTTACAACACTTTCTATTGCTTTATTCAGCCTTTCTATTTCAGCCTGTAATGACAGTGATTCAAATGAATCCAATGGCAGTGTGGGAACTCAAAAACAACCGAACATCTTATTTATCATGGCGGATGATCTTGGCTATTCAGATTTAGGCGCTTTTGGTGGTGAAATCCACACCCCAAACCTTGATGCACTGACCCAAGAAGGACGTATTTTAACCGATTATCATACTGCACCTACCTGCTCACCGACTCGTTCACAATTGATCTCAGGCACTGATCATCACTTGGCAGGGATTGGAGCGATGGCTGAACTTACTCCTGCGCATTTAAAAGGACAACCTGGATATGAAGGTTATTTAAATGAACGTTCCCTTTCAATTGCTGAGGTGCTTAGAGACAATGGTTATCGAACCTATATCAGCGGAAAATGGCACTTGGGTTTAACGCCAGAAACCAATGCACAAGCCAAAGGTTTTGATCACTCATTCACTTTATTGCAGGGTTTGGATTTACATTTTAAACAAGCCCCTACGGCCTATAAACGAAATGCCACCTATACCGAAGATGGCAAACAAGTTCCTATCTCATCACTGCCTGATGATTTCTTCTCGACCAATTATTTCACCGATAAGCTACTCAGTTATTTAGAGTCTGGTAAAAATTCAGGTAAGCCATTCTTTGCTTATGCGGCTTATACAGCCCCACACTGGCCAATTCAAGCACCTCAAGAATAATATCGAGATCGTTATCGTGGCGTTTACGATATCGGCTATGATGCGATTCGTAATGCCCGTATTGCACGACAAAAACAACTTGGACTAATTCCCGCCAATTTTACGGCTGCTGAACCGATTGCAACAGAAAATGCCCCTCAAAAATATGGCAAATGGAATGAACTTTCCTCTGAACAAAAGGCTTTAGAAGCACGCAGAATGGAAATTTATGCGGGCATGGTGGAAAACTTGGATGCCAATATCGGTCGTGTCATTCAATATCTCAAACGTAATCACTTATATGACAATACCTTAATTTTCTTTGTTTCTGATAACGGTGCTGAAGGCTTTATCCGAGGTAGCTATGGTGCAGAATCCGGTTTTGACAACAACTTAAATAATGTTGGTACAGCCAGCTCTTATCACTATGTTGGTCCCCGTTGGGCTGAAGTCAGTGCAGCGCCATTCCATTTGTGGAAAGACACTGCTGGAGAAGGAGCAACCACCGCACCAGCCATTGTAAAACTTCCAAACCAAACTCAGGCTCAAGCAATTCATCATGGCTTTGCTTCCGTACTGGATGTTTTCCCAACTGTGTTGGACTATGCCAATATTGCCGTTCCACAAGGTCAATACAAAGGGCGTCAAATTAATACCCCAAGTGGTTATTCGTGGAAATCTGTTCTTGAAAATAAAGCACAAGTGATTCGCCCAGCTCAATTTAGTTTTGCGGATGAACTGCATGGCAGTAAGTATGCTCGCCAAGGAGACTGGAAAATTGCTTTACAAGGCAAAGCTGAGTTAGGTACAGGAACTTGGGAGCTGTATAACTTAAATAATGATCGTGGTGAAACCAAAAACCTTGCCCTAGACCATCCAGAAAAAGTACAGGAACTCATTGAGGTATATAACAAATACACTCAAAAAAATGGAGTTAAGGAATACAACATTCAATGAATCTTCAGCCTGTTTGCATTTTACTGTGTAGCCTGTTACTCATGACAGGCTGTGGTAAAGTACAACCCGATCATGCCGCATCACCACAACAAGCTACACTGTCTCAACTTGGCTCATTAAAGCAATGCCAAAAATATTCAGGCTTACCAGAAGCGTGGGGGCAAAACCCAACCGCGGGAATGGTACAGATTCCTAAAGGTTCATTTCAGCTCGGTTCCAATCAAGCTTATCCAGACGAAATCAATTTTGGAGAAAAGCAACGTCAGGTTGAAAGTTTCTGGATCGACCAAACTGAGGTGACCATTGCCCAATTCTCCAGTTTTGTAAAGGCAACGGGCTACATCACCGATGCTGAAAAACAGCATCAAGCTGCTGTATTTTCTCCAAATACGCAGACGCCTCATCAATGGTGGCAACTCAAAGCAAACTATACGTGGAAAAGCCCAAATGGTGCTAAAGGTCAAGCACCGCTGCCTGCTGAACCTGTTCGCTATGTCACTCAAAATGATGCTGAACATTATGCTGTTTGGTTAGGACATGATTTACCCACAGAACAAGAATGGGAATATGCTGCCAAAGCAGGATCGGCCACAGATACGCCATTACATCAAGCGCCAGAAGATGACCATCAACACCCTCAAGCCAATTATTGGCAAGGTGAATTTCCATTTAATAACACACAAGCAGATCACTTTGAAGGCGTTGCCCCAGTAGGCTGTTATCCTGCAAATGCCTTTAAATTGTTTGATATGATTGGCAATGTTTGGGAATGGACATCATCTATTTATCGAGGGGCCCACGATCAACACATGGGAAATTATGCAGATCTTCGTCAACAGCGTATTGCGGGTACTCAATACGTAATTAAAGGCGGTTCTTTTTTATGTGCATCTAATTTTTGCTCTCGTTATCGCAAAACAGCAGTCGCTACCCTCAGGAGTTTGATTTGGCTGCAACACATGTTGGCTTTAGAACTGTTTTACGTGCACCTTAAACGCAATCTTTCCAACGATAAAAAATAGAGTCAAAAAGATCACCCATCTTCTTACTCAACTTGTTTTGAATGGATAAAACAAATTTATGATAGTGATCAAGCCCACAATGTGCTTGATCACAACACTGATTTAGAATTTTGCTTCAAATCCGACTTTGATTGTTCGCCCGGGAATTGGCATACCAATCACTGTACCGGGATCAAAGTTATAACGGTTAGTTAAGTTATCAACATTAAACGAAAGGTTTAGATTTGGGTTCA
>WNDP01000018.1 GCA_009912575.1 Acinetobacter bereziniae | reverse complement strand
CTGTTGTTTTTCCCGCTCCCATGGGCCCTACCAAATAAATATTTGGCAGGGTTTCAAACTCTTTGCTTGGCAAGGAGTCACCTATCGAATTGCTTTCATTGAAACTATATTAATGATTTCTCGTACGACTGTCATTAACAATTCTTGGTGTCACAAAGATTAGCAGTTCACGTTTGTTCTCAGTTTTGGCATCTTTACGGAATAGCTGTCATTACTTTTGGTGTCGAAATGACTTCACCATAACCATCCGATTGTAACGCGGACAACTCTAGATCCAACATAAAATCAGACATACTGATTAAACCAAAGGCAATTTTACTTGCACCAGCTGTGGTTACGCCAAGGTCTACATTCAGGTTATTACCATTGGTTCTGTTAATCGTATATTTACCATCATCATCTGGTGTCCTTAAATCCCAAAGGGTTTGCTCACTCCCCCCGACCAAGAGATCATTATTTTTGTTTATCCCTTGAGATAAAATTCCCCATTTCACCCCCATTTCCTTAGTAAAATCAGTTGTAGCACGTACAATCCGAGCTTCTACCATCACTTGTTTTACTGACACATCCAGCAAATCCACCATCTTACGAATTTGATCAATTTTTTGTGCAGTATCATTAATAATAAGTGTATTGGTACGAGGATCTGTAGAGACTGTTCCACGCGGACTAAGTAATGACCCTACACTATCCCCCAATGGATCTACACTACTGCTGGATGACGTATTGGATGCATTATTGCTATTTTTACCCTGTACAATCATTTTTTCAATATCAGTTGCCTTTGCATAATTCAACTGAATATATTCTGTTTGTAAAGGCGCTAACTTAATGGTTTGAGCATAAGCCTTCGCTTCATCTTCTTCGGCTTTAATTAACTCAGTTACAGGCGCAATCCAAATCACACTTCCGTTACGACGTTTATCCAAATTCTTTGTTTTAAGAATAATATCTAGTGCCTGATCCCAAGGCACATCTTTCAAACGCAAGGTAATATTGCCCTGTACCGAATCCGCTGCCACCATATTGATGCCAGTAAAATCTGCCAGTAACTGCAACACTCGACGTACTTCAATATCTTGGAAATCTAGCGATATTTTCTTGCCTGTATAAGATTGGCTTGCACTTGGACGAGCCACTTTATTTTCAGCAGGTCGTTTCAAGCTGACTGTTAACTTGTTCTCTGCTTGGAAAGCCATATATTCATAGCTACCCGAAGATTGAATACTGATTACACCATTGGAACCATCATTATAAGCATCTACGCTGGATACAGGCGTTGCAAAGTCGTTTACATTTAAACGGCATAATAAATGTGCAGGAATTTTATTTCCCAAAGTTCGGATTATAACTTTACTACCTTGCTGTTGAACGTCTACAGGAGTATTAGCACCCGAAAGTCTCACTATTACTTGCCCTTCACCAGCATTTCCACGCTGAAAACCGATATCAGCAATCCCCTGATTTTGCTTATTTACAGCTGAGGATACGTAATTGGGTAAAGCTGGGGCTTGATTGGCATTATTAATTTTTAAAATAAAAGTGTTGCCTTCCACACGCGTTGTAAAAGAACCACTGTTTTTTAAATTCACTGTTAATCGTGAACGTTGATCATCTGCAGCAACATCGACCGTTGAAGCTTCTTCACTCGCAACTGGAATGGATGCTTGGCTAAGATTTTGTTTAGCATTGTCAAAATCCAACACTAAACGAGATGGGTTATCCAATTGATAGGCTTGTGGTTGTGGTGGAATACCGTTAAACATGACACGAATTTCTGTACCTTGCCCCGGTATTTTCATCGGAACAATGTTGGTCATCGTGGTTTGTGCTGATGCCACTCGCATAATTGCAATCGCTACCGTCGCCATAGTAAATTGACGAAGTTGACTATTCATAAACTTACCATCCCCAATCAAGATATTTTTCAAACTCTTTTTCATTTTTATTCCTTTATTCCGTTTTAATCCACTGGACCAATTAGAACTAGACTACGTGGTCTTTCGATATAACCATCTCGACCATCTGGAACAATTTCTAATAAATCAATACGAGTCGGTGTGATTTCAATAATTCGACCCTGATTCATCCCCATATAATTGCCCAACTGAACACGTTCAATTTCACCATCTGGTGTTTGGATTAATCCTACTGTTTTTCCTGCATTACCCTTCATACTTCCTTTCAAGGTTAAGGACTCTAAAGGATAACTTTCAAGTGGTTGCGGTTGCCTAGAGAAATTCGGATACACTCGTTTTCCTGACATAACTTTTAATTCATTTGCCAAAGAACTTGGTAAAAATGGACTACGCAATTGTTGAGCAGAATAATTAAAACTTGGCACTGGATTAAAAACAGGTGCAGGCTCAATTGGCAAAGGTGTTTGACTACGGATATTGGCCATTTCCTGATTGACTGCATCAATTCTAGAGTCACAACCAACCAACAACAGGGTCAATGAGATTCCACAGATTATTTTATTATGCTTTTTCATTGTGGTGTCCCTCCTTGCTGTGGTGTTGATGGTGCAGCTGGATTTGTCTGGTTCACAGTTTTTTGAGATTTCTGTTCATCAGCACCAATATAACGATAGGTTTTTGCCTTAATCGTATAATCAATCACAGGGACATCAGATTTTTTATCCTGACTGACAGCTCCTGTAATGGTGAAATCATGCAAGGTGACAATACGAGGTAAAGCAGCAACACTGCTCACAAAAGTACCAAATGAGTGGTAGTCGCCTGTGGCATCAATTGAAATAGGCTGTTCGATAAAGAACTCTTGCTTCACTTCAGGTTCAAGTCTGATATTTTTAAATTTTAGTCCTGAACTCACCCCTGTTACATTAATATCTTCAACCAAACTCGGAATTTCAGTTTCTTTCGGTAACTGTTCCAGTTGTTGATTGAAATTGGCTTCCATCTGTTGCAGTTGCGCTTGATATTGTTGTAAATTTCTTAGTTTTGAATCTTTTTCTTTAAACTCATTTAATAAATTTTGCTCAACCGTACGTGCTTGGTCAATTGCATCCAGCTTCGGTCTCACCGCTAGAAAATAGCCAATTGCACAGACCACAAAGAACAAAAATATCCAACAAGTAATTTTTACGGATAATGGCCAACTCCCATAGTTGTTCATATCCAAGGTATTAAATTGTTGAAAAAACTTCTCAACTGTCATTTTATTCTTTTTTGGAGCATCATTCACCGATGAATCTAATTGCTCAAAATCTTCACGACTCATTTCGCACCCCCAGCAGCTGGAACTTTTTCAGCCTTTGTTGCATCTTCGTCTGCTACAGAAGCAATTTCACCCAAATCCACAGTGACAACAAAACTTCCATAAGATTCTTCTACTCGAGGAATCACAGAGCTTTGTGCCTGATTTTTATTTTCTTCTGCGGCCAAGAATGAATTCATAAAGGCATTTCTGTACCATTCTGAAGCTTCTAAACCACGCAATAACTCAGCAACTGTATTTGGGCTTTCAGCTTTACCTTCGATGGTAAATTTATCGCCCACACGACTGAATTTCGTGATGTACATTTGCGCTGGAACAACACGAACCAATTCATCAACCAAGCGAACAATCACAGGGCGTTGACCCTGCAAGCCTTGAATTAACTTCATTCGCTCAATAATGGCATTACGTCGTTCTTGTAAACCATCTAAGGTTTTTAATTGCACATCAAGATTTTGATTGGTGCTGGTGACCAGTTGATTCGCTTGTTCTTGGTCTTCGAGCTTATGATCAAAATAAAACCATGCCAGCAATACCGTAACCAAACCAATCAATGCAACTCCCACACAGATTGCCACGAATTGTTTCTTTTTCTGTTCTCTCAGCTCATCACGCCAAGGGAGTAAGTTAATCTTTGCCATTAATCAAAACTCCTCAACGCTAAGCCACACGCAACCATTAAAGACGGTGCATCATTTTCTATTTTTCTTAAGTCAATTTGTGGTGAAAAACCCATTTGTAAAAAAGGATTTGCAATGGTGACTCGATAGCCTAATTTTTGTTGTAATAATTTAGCTAGACCAGGAATATTTGCATTTTCGCCTGCCAGCAAAATATGATCAATTTCATTAAATTGAGATGAAGAGAAGAAGAATTGCAATGATCGAGCAGCTTGTTGTACCACTGCCTCTAAAAATGGCAACAAGACTTCTGTTTCAAAATCATCAGGTAAAGTGCGGTCTTTTTTGGCACGACCTGCTTCTTCATAAGATAAACCATAACGATTTTGAACATCTTGTGTCAGTTGTTTGCCCCCAAACACCTGCTCACGTGTATAGATAATCTTGCCATTCTGCATCACAGATAATGTGGTCATGGTGTGACCAATATCCAAGATTCCAACAAGATTAACACCTATCGGTAGGGTATCAGAGAACACATCAAATGTACGCTCTATAGCATAGCTTTCGACATCTGCAATTTTTGGAGATAAACCCGCAATCTCAAGAACTTCAACACGCGATTCTATATTTTCAGCACGTGTTGCAACCAAGAGTACATTCACACGATTCGGATTTGCCAGCTTATCTTTCAGCACTTCGAAGTCCAAACTGACTTCATCCAGTGGGAAAGGAATATATTGTTCAGCATCCATTCGAATCTGAACTTCCCTTTCCTCATCAGACATATCCGCATCCATTTCGATGATTTTATGAATCACCATAGATGTAGGTACAGCAACAGCCACATTTTGCGATTGAGGATTGGCAATATTCACTGCCCGCTTTAACGCATCTGCGACTGCTTCTGGATTGAGAATGTTTTTTTCAACCACACTCCCATCAATCAGCGGACTTAATCCATAACTTTCAACCCAGTAACGACCGTTCTTAACAGAGAGCTCTAAAATTTTTACAGTAGTAGAACTAATATCTACTCCTACCAACCCCTTATTTTGCTTACGATATAGTCTAAGCACGATACATTTCCTATTATTTTTTTATCCCCAATAAATAACACAAACTTACTGTATTTGGTCTTAATTTTTTACAGATACAATATCCCATCTAACAATCCATCACATGAGAAGCTATACTGACCACAATTAGTTTGCCATTAGCTATTATTAAAACTTACTTGTTATGAAAAAGCTATCTTGTTCAGGTCATATTCATCCCTTTTTTTTGCTGATTATTATTATCTTAGTCGCAATTCCGATGGGCTTTTATGGAATGTACCTATATATTGCCCCATCACTGCCAGAAATGAGCTCTTTGAAAAAAGCGCCATTATTAAAACCCTTACAGGTCTACTCGTCAGATAACCAATTAATTGCTGAATATGGTGGCAAGCTTTCCGTGCCCGTGGAATATGATCAGATTCCACCTCATTTCATTCATGCCTTCCTTGCTGCTGAGGATTCATCTTTCTTTGAACACAGTGGGATCAGTTTTAAAGGTCTCGGTCGTGCAGTGAGTGAAAGTGTTACGGGTTCAAATGTTCAAACTGGTGGTTCAACCATTACCATGCAGGTTGCCAAGAACTATTACTTATCGCCTGAGCGAACACTAAAACGAAAATTAACCGAAGTATTTTTGGCACGAAAAATAGAACAGAATTTATCTAAAGAAGAAATTTTATCTTTATATGTCAATAAAATATTCTTAGGGAAAAATGCCTACGGGATCGCTGCTGCTGCAAAGATTTATTATGACAAAAGCCTAGACCAACTCAGTATTGCACAAATGGCAATGATTGCTGGTTTGCCGAAAGCGCCATCTAAATACAATCCTGTTGTAAATCCTGAACGAGCATTAGAGCGTCGTAACTGGATTTTGGGACGTATGCTTCAATTAGGCTACCTCAAACAGGCAGAATACGAAAAAGCGGTTGCTGAACCAATTAATTTAAGTATGCCTGATCGTGGTTTAAGCAATAAATTTCCCTATGTAGGTGAAATGGTTCGTGCCGAACTGGTGGAAAAGTTTGGTGAACAAGCGATTGATTCTGGTTATAAAGTCTATACAACGGTCAACAGCAAACGTCAGCAATATGCTGAAGAGGCTGTACAAAAGGGTTTAGAAGATTACGACCGTCGTCATGGTTGGCGTGGTGCAGAAGCGCATGATAAACCTTTGAAAGATTTTATCCCTTATGCCAATACTTACCCTGCTGAAGTGATTAAAGTAGGGAGTAATACTTTTGAAGCTAAAATGCAAGATGGTTCCACAGTCACTGTACCATGGTCGGGAATGTCTTGGGCTCGAAAATATATTAACGCCAATGCTGTTGGCGGCGCACCAAGCCGTGCTTCACAGATTGTTTCGGTTAAGGATATTATTCGTTTACGTCCAAATGAAAATAAAACCGCATGGTCATTGGTTCAAACACCTAAAGTTCAAGGTCAGCTGATTGCCATCAATCCAAATGATGGTTCGATTGAAGCTGTGGTGGGTGGATATAACTTCTATCAATCTAAATTTAACCGAGCCTTACAAGGCTGGCGTCAACCCGGTTCTACAATTAAACCATTTGTATATGCTCTTGCACTAGAACGCGGCATGACACCTTATACCATGGTCAATGATAGCCCCATCACAATTGGTCGCTGGTCACCAAGAAACTCAGATGGTCGTTATTTAGGTATGATTCCTTTACGTCGTGCCTTGTACTTATCTCGTAATACAGTATCTGTACGCTTATTGCAGAGTGTTGGTGTGGAACGTGCACGACAATTATTAATGGATTTTGGTCTCCAAGAAGATCAAATTCCACGTAACTTCACGATTGCTTTAGGTACACCACAAGTACTTCCTGTACAAATGGCAACAGGCTATGCAGCTATTGCCAACGGAGGTTATCGTATTCAACCGCATTTCATCAGTCGTATTGAAGATGCCTATGGTAAAACGATCTATGAAGCGACTCCTGAATATGCTTGTATTCCATGTATCAATCAAAAAGACCAAACTGTAGATGCAGAAGTCACTCCTGATGATGAAGTCATTGAAGGCGCAAATCTCACTGTTACTGAAACTCCAGCACCACTCAGCAAAGAAGAGCAAAGTAAGTATCGCCAAGCTCAGCGTATTTTAAAATCGCAATCGGCGTTTGATATGGCCAATATTCTTCATGACGTGATTGTTCATGGTACTGGGCGTGCTGCACTCAAAATTGGTCGTGATGACATTGGTGGTAAAACAGGAACAACCAACGATGCCAAAGATGCTTGGTTTGCAGGCTTTAATGGTAAATTGGTTGCGATTGCTTGGGTTGGCTTTGACCAACCTACCACATTAGGTCGACGTGAATTTGGTGGTATTGCAGCTCTTCCTGTTTGGACTAACTTTATGGGCAAAGCCTTAAAAGGTACTCCATCAGCTTGGGTACATTTTGATAAAGATGCCAAAGCACCTGTTTCTCGTGAGCAACGCCATCAAACTCAAATTGATGACCAAACTCAAAACGAAAGCTATGGTTCATCTCCACCTTTAGCCCGTCCAATCTTTAGACCGGCTCCAGTTGCTCCAACACGTAGTGCATCAAGTGATTTTGATGATTTACCTGATGAGAGTACTGATCAGCCTCTAAAACCGAATAAGGCAACACCTCCTACACTCAATCAAGGTGCTGCAAAACGTGAAAAAGATGCACTAGAAAATTTGATTAATGAAGTTCAATAATCACAGCATGTAATAAAAAATGCCATCAATTGATGGCATTTTTTATGTCGATTAACTGGCTATTTTTTCTGAAAAACATAAATTTGAAATGCGGCTTTCAATTCAGTTTGTGTTTTTTGTTCTAAAGCCAAGCGCTTTTCAGACTTTGCTTTATAGGCATAAGGTGTCATGGCAATTAGATTTTTTAATTGTGCTTGATTCAACTCAAAAATAGTTTCCACGATTGGCTGTTCAATCAAATCAAAGTGTGTCTGTAATTGCTCAACAAACTTATGCGGCTCATGTTCCTTAACCTCTTCGAATAACCCTTCACGCATCGCATATAAATGTTCAGGCGCAGGTGTAACGACAATGAGATAGGCTTGAGGCTTAAGAACCCTTAAGATTTCCTCGATAGGAATGGGACTGAACAAACTGGTACACAGATCTATCGTATGATCTAAAACAGGTAAAGTTGCTCCTGTTCCGACAATCCAGGTCACATTTTTATTGAGTTTCGCAGCCACCTGAACTGCATTTTTGGCAATATCCACACCAATACATTGCATCACTTCATGCTGCATTGCATCGGTATAGTAGCCTTCACCACAACCGATATCCAATAAATTTTCGATACGTAAATCTCGAATTTTTTTTACAATTGCTTGTTGTAAGGGAGCATAAAATCCATCGCTGAGAAATGCCCGACGAGCTTGTACTGATTCAATCGTATCACCCGGATTTTTACTATGTTTGTGCTGCACCACATGCAAATTGACATAGCCTTGTTTTGCGACATCATAACTATGATGATTTACACAGCGCCAAGTCCGATCAGACAGGTTTAACCCCTCACGGCATACAGGGCACATCAACAAGTTCATCGCATTCTCCACAAAAGATGTTTTAAGGCATTAAAAAAGCCGGCAAATGCCGACTTTTCAACTGACTTTGACTTAACGTAATTTTAATGTCATTAGACCTAAAACTACCAGCATAATTGTAATAATCCAGAAACGGATTACCACTTGAGTCTCACGCCAACCTTTCTTTTCATAATGATGGTGTAAAGGTGCCATCAAGAAGACACGTTTATTACGCATACGTAGCGATCCGATTTGCAAGAACACGGAAATTGCTTCAACGACAAATACCCCACCCATGATCGCAAATACAATTTCTTGACGAACCATGACCGCAATGGTGCCCAACATCGCACCCAAAGACAATGCACCCACATCGCCCATAAAGACTTGTGCTGGGTGCGCGTTGTACCACAAGAACGCCAAACCAGCACCAATCATGGCAGAGCAGATAATGACCAATTCAGATGTATATTTCACATAAGGAATATGTAAATAATTGGCAAAGCGAATATCACCTGCTAAGTAGGCAAAAACACCTAAACCTGCCGCAACTAAAACAATCGGCATGATTGCCAAACCGTCCAAGCCATCGGTCAGATTCACAGCATTAGAACCCCCATTAATCACCAAATAAGTGAAAATAATAAATCCGATCCCTAAAGGAATTGCAGACAATGGAATGCTGAGGTTTTTAAAGAAAGGAATCAATAAATCCAACATATTGGCCGTATGCACAGGATTCTCTTGTTGAGAAGCAATCACATATAATGCGATCCCTGCTCCCACTGAACCGACAGATGTCCAGAAGAATTTCTTCTTGGCTGGTAAACCTGCATTGTCTTTATAGCGGACTTTAATCCAGTCATCGGCCCAACCGACAGCCCCAAAGATCACCATCACAATCAAGACAATCCAAACATAGGGATTGGATAAATCTGCCCAAAGCAAAGTACTGATCCCAATTGAAAGTAGGATTAGAATCCCACCCATGGTTGGCGTACCCATTTTTTTTGCATGATTTTCGGGTGCATATGAACTGACCGCCTGACCATATTTGAGTGCTTGTAATTTACGGATCATTACCGGTCCCAAAGCCCAACCAATCGCAAGTGCCGTCAGTACACTGAGCAATGCTCGTAACGATAAGTATCGAACAACTTGGAACGCGTTTTCATAACCCGCCAAGTGTTGAAATAACCAATACAGCATTAAACTTTCTCCATCAAATCAGCCATCAACGTTTCCATATGGGTATAACGAGAACCTTTAAACAAGAAACTCATGGACTGTGGTTGATGTGTTTTTATTAAACTTAACAATAAAGGTAAAGCTTGTTCTTGGTTGAGAAAAGCTTGTAATTTTTTACCATATTGAGTGCTTCGAGCACCTTCTTGTGTTGCAGGAGCAAACTCACCTACAGCAATAACAAAATCCATGCCACTCACTGAAACCAGATCGCGACCTAACATGTAATGTTGTTGAGCAGCAGTATTTCCTAACTCACCAATATCACCAATCACCATGACTTTAATACCTTGCTGTTGGGCAAGAACTTCTGCTGCAGCTCGTATGGAAGTAGGATTGGCATTATAGGTATCATCAATAAACAAATGATTATTCTTATGAATAAAGTTTAGACGCCCTTTTGCCCCTTGTGCGGATTCTAAACCAGCAACAATATCCTCTAAAGCAATACCAATTGCCAATGCAAATGCGGTTGCAGCCTCTGCATTATGCACATTGTGTGCACCTGCAAAAGGCAAATTGACCACTTTGGAACCTTGTGGTGTATTGAGGGTAAATATTGCTGATTGTGCCAACAGCTGAATATCTGTAGCAAAAACCTCACCGCCATTCCCAAAACTCAAACTATGCTCTGTCTGTATAGCTAGGCGAATCGTATCAGTGAAATCATCCCCAGCAGGAACAATCGATGTTCCGGTTTGATCAATATGGCGATAAATTTCAGATTTAGCACGGCAAATACCATCACGACCACCAAACTCACCCAAATGTGCAGTACCAATATTGAGAATACCTGCCACCTGAGGCTGTACCAAGTTTGAGGTATAATCAATTTCACCTTGATGGCTTGCACCCAGCTCCATGACCGCATATTGATGTTCTGAACGAAGCTCCAAGAGCATCATTGGAACACCAAGATCATTATTTAAATTACCACGTGTAATCAAAGTCGGAGCTAAACGTGTAAGGATACTCCCCAACATTTCTTTGGTGGTGGTTTTACCACTGCTGCCAGTCAGTGCAATCACTTTTAATTGAGGGTGCTGTGCGCGACGATACGCGGCGCCTAAATGTCCCAAAGCTAAACGGGTATTTTCAACAACCAACTGACAAATATTGGCTTCAACAGGATGACTGACAATTGCAATTTGACATCCATTTTCAGCCACTTGCACAACAAAATCGTGTGCATCAAAACGTTCACCTTTAAGCGCTAAAAACGCATCACCCAATTCAGCATGGCGTGAATCAGTTAAAATACGTTTAATTTCACCTTGCGGTACTTGATCTAAATACCAATATCCTTGAGTTGCTTCAGCAAGTTCTGTTGCTGACCACGGCTCTAAGGGTACAGTACTCGTCGTCGAGGTATGCATCGTTTATTCCTACTGAGCTGGATAGGCTGAATGGGTTTTATGGTGTTGAGCATCTATAGCAGATTGCACTTCAACAACATCATCAAACCAATGACGCACCCCATCTATTTCTTGATAGTTTTCGTGTCCTTTGCCGGCGATCACAACAATATCACCTGCTTGTGCATGTTTGACTACATATTTTATCGCTTCACGACGATCATGAATTTCATGAACCTCATGTTGGCTAAAATCAATATTTTGTTTCATATCAGCAAAAATTTGTTCGGGATTTTCAGTACGCGGATTATCTGATGTAATCAGCACAGGATTGGCTTGCTCCAATGCAGCTTTAGTCATTAGAGGGCGTTTACCACGATCACGATCACCACCACAACCAAACACTGCCCAAAGTTGATTTTCAACATGACGCTTTAAGGTTTTTAAAACTTGGGTTAAAGCATCTGGCGTGTGGGCATAGTCAACAACAAATAATCGATCTTGATCACGAATGACTTGCATACGCCCTGGTGCACCTTTTAACTTTGGTACTTGTGCAATCAACTGTTTTAAATCAAAGCCTGCTTGCTCAGCGACAATTAAACTTGCTACAAGGTTTTCAATATTAAAATGCCCGAGCAATGGGCTATTGACAGTAAATTCACCTTTGGCCGTTTTAAGATGAAATACCGCTCCATCCAAGCTGTATTTAATTCCAAATACTTGATAGTCGGCAGTTTTAGACGTTGAATAAGTCAATACTTTAGGGTGCGACAAATTACTGCTTGCAGCATTCATCATTAAATCTGCATGGGCGTCATCAATATTAATGACTGCAACCTTTAATGAAAGCCATTTAAACAACACCGCTTTTGCTTCCGCATAGGCTTCAAGTGTCCCATGATAATCCAAATGATCACGGCTCAAATTGCTATAGGCAGCAATCTCGATATCACAACCATTCAAGCGCCCTTGTTCCAAACCATGAGAACTCGCTTCGATTGAAACAAATTCAGCACCTTGCAAGGCAAAATCATGCAATAAGTTTTGTAAATGCAAAGCATCTAAAGTGGTATGAGAGGACGCTTCCAAGTGCGGTAAAATACCATTACCTGTAGTCCCCATAACCGCACATTTTTTATTTTGCAATGCCAGTAATTCAGCAACCAAACGTGAAATCGTTGTTTTACCATTGGTTCCTGTGACAGCTAAAACTCGGGCAGCTTTTACAGGTGTTGTTGCCTGTAAATATTGTTTTTGCCAACGCCCCATTAAACTACGAACTTGAGGGCAAACCAAAGCAGATGTAATACCTAAATCTGTTTCACTAATAATTGCCAATGCACCTTTATCCAAAGCTGCTTGAGCGAATTGTTGGGTTTTTTCTGGTTGAGAATAACTGGTCAAAGCAATAAAAATTTGCCCGTGCTGAACATAGCGACTGTCTAGAGAAAAACCATTAAATGGCTCAGACATCCAACTGTGTATAGAGTCTTGATCATTGCCATCATTATAAATGTCTTGAAAATTAATCATCATGATTTACCTATCGGGTCGCCTTTGCCGTTTCGAGTGGCTTGTCTAAAGGCACATTCATTAAACGTAAAGACTCTTGCATAATTCGGGCAAAAACTGGCGCTGCGACCAAACCACCATAGTATTGTCCACGTGGGTTTTCCACCACCACAATAATGGCTAAGCGTGGGTCACTGATCGGTGCGACACCTGCAAACAAGGCACGATATTCTGTATTTGAATAACCTTTATGATCAGGACGTAACTTATGTGCTGTCCCTGTTTTACCACCAACACGATAACCAGGAATATTCGCCTGTTTTGCAGTTCCGCCTGGCATAGTCACTTGTTCTAACATCAACAACACTTCATCAGCGATTTTAGGATCTAAAACCTGCTTTCCTTTAGGTTGATCATTGAGTTTATAGAGACTTAACGGATATTCCACACCATGGTTAGCTAACATGGCATAGCCTTGCGCCAACTGCAAAATCGTCGCATTTAGACCATAACCATAAGCCATTGTACCAATTTGCGAAGAATTCAATTTTTCAGGAGGAAGCACCAACCCACTACTTTCACCTGGAAACTTCACTGCTGAACGCTGACCAAAGCCGACTTTTCTAAAGAAGCTAGGCAAGGTTTCTTTGGGCAGTGACAAGGCAATTTTTGCAGAACCAACGTTAGAGGATTTGATAATTACGCCTGTAACGGTAAGCGAACCATAGTTATGCGTATCGCGTATGGTGTGAGAACCTAAACGCATCGAACCAGGACTGGTACTCACGATAGTATTTGGCGTGTATTGACCACTTTCCAAACCTGCAGAAATCGTAAAAGGCTTCATGGTCGAACCAGGTTCGAACATATCAATCGCCCCTCGGTTACGCATGGCATCTTTATTATTTAGCCCATTTTTATCGTTTGGATTATAGGATGGCCAACTTGCCATTGCCAAAATTTCACCAGTTTTAACATCTACAGCAATTGAAGATGCTGAACGTGCATTGTTTGCCACACCTACAGCCGTCAACTCACGATAAATAATATATTGCAAACGTGAATCTATACTTAAGGTGATATTTTCGCCTGCTTTAACCTCTTTGACCACTTCTGGTGTGCTAATACGGTTACCGTGTTTATCACGTGAGATTTTCTGCTCACCATCTTCACCCGCAAGACGTGTGTTTAATTGCATTTCCAAACCTTCAATCCCTGTTCCCTCACTATTGGTTAAACCAATAATTTGAGCATTGGGTTGAGGTTGTGGATAATAACGTTTATAGGTTTTTTCGGCATACACACCAGCAAACTTATGTTGGGTAATAAAATCTGCCTGTGGTGGTGGAACTTCTTTTTTTAGCACCAAATAACGTGAACGTGGACGTTCATTCAAACGTTTCTTTAGGTCTGCACGATCAATACCAACTGCATCCGCCAATTCATCTAAATTTAAATTTTCATCTGGTAACTGGCGTTTCAGTTTTCGACTGTTCGGTGTTTTTTGTAATTCAGCTGTGATGGTTTCAAACTGTTTTTTGGTCTCAAAGTACTCTCGTGGATCAATCACTACTTTCATGATCGGAGAGCTAATTGCCAAAGGTACACCGTGGCGATCACTAATCACACCACGCATGGCTTTTAAAGTTTCGGTACGCAAAATGTTGGCATTGGCTTTATTTTGCAAAAAGTCTTTATTAATCACTTGCACATAAAATGCACGACCAACCAGACCTACAAAGCATAGAAGAACCACGCCCCACATTAAATAAAAACGCCACATATCAATAGATGCGGTACTTTTTTGGGTAATAGATGGCTGCTTTTTGCGTGGCTGCCGAGTCTGTTTAGTTTGCTTATCTACCATACAGATGCCTTACTTCTTCTGCTCTGATTCAGTTGGTAATGAAATGACAACTGTTTGTGCAGCTGGCGGTGAATACATTCGTAATTGCGTTACAGCACGTGTACCAATTTGTGCTGTTGCACCAAATGTTTGTTGTTCAATGAGCAAACGTCCCCACTCAGCATTGATATCTTCACGTTCACGCATATAACCATTTAAATCACGAAAGTCATGACGATAGGCAAATACCTGTAAAACCAACATAAAGGCACTGGTCAGCACAGCAACCACCAAGATGCCATAAACAATCGCTTTTTTAATGGCCAGCTTAGGACTTGATTCTTCTATAATTTCTTGTTTCATTCTGCGCCTTTTTGTTCTAACCGCTCTGCAACCCGAAGCCAAGCACTACGTGAACGAGGATTAGCTTTAACTTCTTTCTCACTGGCACGAATTCGGTCTATTTTTTTCAGTCGACGAGTATCTTCTATTTTCTGTGGTAATCCCCAGCCATTATCTTCTGCCAGTGTTGATTCTTTTTGAATAAATTGTTTAATAATTCGGTCTTCAAGTGAATGAAAACTAATCACAGCTAAACGTGCATTTGATTTTAACAAATCTACTGCTTGAGGTAAAAAGGTATGTACATCATCAAGCTCTTTGTTGATTTCAATACGAATGGCTTGAAAGGTTCGTGTCGCAGCATGTTTATTCTTTTCCCACTTAGGATGTGCAACTTTAACAATTTCAGCCAACTTTCCAGTGGTCTCAATATAACCTGCTTGTTTAATGGCTTTCGCAATACGGCGGCTATAACGCTCTTCGCCATATTGAAAGATTACATTTGCCAAATGTTCCTCTGAAACATCCAGCAACCAATCTGCGGCAGTTTGCCCTTGTGAGTTGTCCATTCGCATATCAAGTGGTCCATCTTTCATAAAACTAAAACCACGATCTGCTTGATCTAGCTGTGGTGATGACACCCCTAAATCTGCCATAATCCCATCGACTTGATAAATATCCAATTGATTCAATTCTTGTTGTAAATCTGCAAAACTGGCATGAATAATTTTAAAACGTGAATCTTCTTTTTCAAGCTGATATGCCACTTCAAGTGCTTGAGGGTCTTTATCAAAAGCATATACTTTTGAATTTTCATCTAACTTAGAGAGTAATAAACGGGTGTGCCCACCACGACCAAAAGTCCCATCCACGTAAATTCCTGTATTGCGCCCTGCAAGTAAAGCATCGACAGTTTCATGTAGTAATACAGAAATATGAGACATAATTATGGTTTCAGTTTAAGCAAAAAAAAGTAACTGCACATTATTACCTTGTTTTGTTAAAGCTCCAAATGACTTTTTGTAGGGAAATATTACTTTTTATAGAGAAAACCGTTTTTACACGGTTTGAATCAAAAAACAGTGCAGAAATTCAGCGCAACCAACGCTACAAAGTCACTGCGCTTATCTTCTTCATTTTTACATCGCCATTTTCAAAACATTCCACAATCTGCCAAGCATGTCGGGTATAAAATTCACATGCACGACTTCTTTTCTCAGTTTCCAAGTAAATTTCTTGAAAATACTGAAATAAAAAATCTTCTGCTTTTTTGAGCAAAGCCGCACCAATCCCCTTTGCTTCAAAATCAGGATTCACAAACATGGCAAAAATACATCCCTCACCTTGATCAGCGATCGCAAACCCACGCACATGGCCTTTTAGCTCAGCAACCCATACACAGGATGTATCTTGAACTAAATCCTTTATTGTTGCTGTCGTAATACCCAACTCAGCCAATTGCGTATGTGATAAATGATTTTCTTTGACTGATGTTCGGATATCAAAAATTGTCTCAATGTCATTGACTGTAGCCAGTCTGATTTGAATGCTCATAATTTCAAGTTATTGTTCAATTTAAACTGAGTCTAACCTATTCATTGATGAATAAAAAACCTCCTTAAGGAGGTTCTTCATCAGAGCAATTATCGCTTAACGTTTGGTATTATAAATTTGATCGAAAACACCACCATTGGCAAAATGTGTTTGTTGCGCTTTTGCCCAACCACCAAATACTTCATCAATGGTAAAGGTTTTTAACTCAGGAAATTGTTTGGCATATTTTGCTAAAATTTTTGCATTACGCGGACGATAAAAATGACGTGCAGCCATATCTTGACCAATCGGAGAATATAAATAGTTGATATAACCTGTGGCTAACCATTTATTACCATTTTTTTCAACGGTCTTATCCACAATCGCAACAGAGGGTTCAGTCAAAATCGACATTGAAGGGTAAACGATATCAAACTTATTGCCTGTGGCTTTCTTGCTCACCATGGCTTCATTTTCCCAAGTCAGCAAAACATCACCAATACCACGCTCAGCAAATGTGGTCATGGATGCCCGTGCAGCAGGATCCATCACTTTCACGTTATGATACATCTTGGAAACGAACTCACGTGCTTTCGCATCATCACCGCCTGGTTGTTTAAGTGCATACCCCCAAGCAGAAAGATAAATCCATCTTGGCAATCCACCCGTTTTCGGATTTGGTGTAATGATTTGCACGCCCGGTTTGGTTAAATCTGTCCAGTCTTTGATCCCTTTAGGATTGTCTTTACGAACTAAAAATACAACCGTTGAAGTATAAGGGGCTGAGTTGTTTGGAAATTCTTTTTCCCAACCTGGGTTAATTTGACCCGACTTTACAATTTCATTGATGTCGTTGGCTAAAGCCAGAGTCACCACATCACCTTTTAATCCATCCACCACGGCACGTGCTTGCTTTCCAGAACCCCCATGTGATTGTTTAAAATCAACAGTTTTTCCTGTACGCGCTTTCCAATATGCACCAAATGATTTATTAAACTCATCATAAAACTCACGAGTTGCATCATAAGATACATTTAAAAATTCACGATCAGCAGCATGCGTTGCTTGAGTTGTTGCTACAAATCCAGTTGCAATAATCACGGCACTTAAAAGTGCTTTAAAATTCTTTTTCATATGGGCGCTGCTAGCAAATTTAAAATTATTCTAAATATATGAAATAAGCGAATAAACTTCAATCAAAAGCATAACGATACAAGATCGAATGAGAAGCAAAAATGAATGAGGATTGATATTGATGAATTTTTTCAATTCATTGAAGTTTGAAATTGCTCGATTAATTTTTTATTTTGATCACACAGCATCGGACAGAAAATTGCAAAACAGCAATGATAAAACAGAATTACCTTCATAGAGTATGCATAATGACAAAAAGAATGATCATAAAAGACTATAGCGGTCACATAGAGATAAGCGATTTAAAGTAAAACCAGAAAAAGTACGCCAAAGTCCAAAAAGCAAAGCCAGTTTAAATCAAAAGGCTTTGCTTACTAAAGCATTACTTTTCAGCCGTAAACTGATCGTATACCCCACCATTGGCAAAATGCACCTTTTGTGCTTTTGCCCAGCCCCCAAAAACTTGATCGATTGTGAACAATTTGATTTTTGGGAATTTAGCAGCATATTTGGCAGTGGCTTTTGCATCACGAGGACGGAAATTGTATTTTGCTGCAAGATCTTGCCCTACAGGAGAATAAAGATAATTCAAATAACCCTTTGCTAGGTTTCGATTGCCATCTTTATCGACAACTTTGTCGACAATTGCAACGGAAGGTTCAGCGAGAATAGAAATGGATGGATAAACAATCTGATATTTGTCTTTATCTGGGCCAGAGGTTGCCAAAATCGCTTCATTTTCCCAAGATAGCAATACATCACCAATACCACGATCGGCAAAAGTCGTTAGAGAACCACGTGCGCCTGAGTCTAAAACTTTGACATTTTTATAAATCTTTTTCACCAACTCACGGGCTTTGGTATCATTGCCACCCGGCTGTTTTAAAGCATAGCCCCAAGCAGATAAATAAATCCAACGTGGTGCGCCGCCCGTTTTCGGGTTTGGCGTAATAATTTCAACACCCGGTTTAACCAGGTCATTCCAATCTTTGATCCCTTTTGGATTTCCTTTGCGAACTAGAAATACGACTGTAGAGGTATAAGGCGCAGAATTATTCGGAAACTCCTTTTGCCAACCTTTTTCAATCAAGCCTGCATTGACAATCTCATCAATATCATTGGCCAATGCCAAAGTCACCACATCCGCTTGTAAACCATCAACGACAGATCTTGCTTGTTTTCCTGAACCACCATGAGATTGTTTAAATTCAACCTCTTGTCCAGTTTTCGATTTCCAAAACTGTCCAAAGCTTTTGTTATATTCTTGATAAAATTCCCGGGTGGGGTCATAAGATACATTTAAAAACTCTTTGGCAGCATATACATTCCCAGCAGCAATCAAACTGATTGTACTTAAAAGCAATAATTTTTTCATTTGTTTCTCAGTTTTCTAGTCATTAGAATGCACTATATTTTTATTGTTTTAATTTAACAATCAATTACTTATAAGTATAAAAACTATCTTTTCCACAATTTTATATATTCAAAATAATGCAATATACAGCTAAATAATTTCGAATATTTTCTAAACAGTTTGTTTTAAACTCGAATTCTTCACGATTCATCCATATTTATATGTTATTAATTTAAATATTACATTTCGTTTCAAAGGTTGTTTTTTAAACATTTTTTGTGTATTTTTATTAAAAAATGTGACGCAGTTATGATTTTTGTAACTTATTTTGTTAGAATAAGCATGTTGTTCAAGAAAAAAATCGACCATCCGGGGGAGTAGATGGAATGAAGTATCCATATTTAAAGTTAGTTGGCTTAAGTTTAGGACTAACCATAATGTCGCAAACAGGACATAGTGCAGTCATTAAAGACACGAGCCGACCAATACAATCTTTGATTGTTGTGTCTGATAAACAATCGCCAATTGAAAAGGCGCTTAATCAGCAAAAACGTGGTGAAAGTAAATTACTTTCAGATAAAGACCAAATCAAAGTTTTAACCTCAATTAAAACGACGGCTTCACAAAACTTTTTGGCTGAACAACATCAAAAGTTTTCACGTTTTGTACAAGCGATATTCCAGCCACATACCTCATAATTTTTTGATTTAATAAACTAAATTCCGAACTCCTCAAAAGAATTTAGCAGCCCAGTCGTTTATTGGTGAATTAACCCTTAAGCGATTGGGCTTTTTCGTTATAATAGTTTCAATTTACATTCTGAATAATATTTAGTTATGAAAGTCCGTACTCGTATTGCACCCTCTCCAACTGGTTTCCCTCATGTAGGGACTGCCTATATTGCTTTGTTTAACTTATGTTTTGCAAAACAGTATGGTGGTGAATTTATTCTTCGTATTGAAGATACTGACCAACTTCGCTCTACACCTGAGTCAGAAAAAATGATTTTAGACTCATTGCGTTGGTTAGGTTTAAATTGGTCTGAGGGGCCAGATATTGGTGGTCCACATGCACCCTATCGCCAATCCGAACGTATGGGTATTTATAAACAATATGCATTAGAGCTTGTTGAAAAAGGTCATGCCTTCTACTGCTTTGCAACTGCTGAAGAACTTGATCAAATGCGTGCAGAACAGCAAGCTCGTGGCGAAACACCTCGCTACGATGGTCGTGGTCTGAAACTTTCTCAAGAAGAAGTTCAACAACGTCTTGCAGCAGGTGAAGCACACGTCATTCGAATGAAAGTTCCAGAACAAGGAATTTGTCAATTTAACGATTTACTCCGTGGTGAAGTTGAGATTCCATGGGCACAAGTCGACATGCAAATTTTGCTGAAAACGGATGGATTACCCACTTATCATTTGGCCAATGTGGTCGATGATCATTTGATGGATATTACCCATGTCATCCGTGGCGAAGAATGGATTCCATCTGCGCCAAAACATCAGTTGCTTTACCAATATTTTGGTTGGGAAATGCCAACATTGTGCCATATGCCTTTGTTACGTAATCCAGATAAATCAAAATTATCTAAACGTAAAAATCCAACCTCAATCAACTACTACAAAGACATCGGTGTACTCCCTGAAGCACTGTTAAACTATTTAGGTCGTATGGGTTGGTCAATGCCAGACGAAAGAGAAAAGTTTAATTTGGCTGAAATGATTGAGCATTTTGACATTCAACGTGTCTCTTTGGGTGGTCCAATTTTCGATGTTGAAAAACTCAATTGGTTAAACGGTCAATGGATTAAGGCACTCACACCTGCCGAGCTATTAAATACTTTGCTTGCTTGGAAATCTGACCGCAATACGCTTGAAGACATTGCCGCAGCTATTCAACCACGAATCAACTTGCTTTCTGAGGCAGTCAATTGGGCAGGTTTCTATTTCAACCAGTTCCCAAGCTTGTCGAAAGAGCAATTTGAAAGTAAGAAACTCAGCGAAGAACAAGTACGTCAAAGTTTACAATTTTCAATTTGGCGTTTAGAAAGCCTATTTACTTGGAATAATGATACCGTAAGCCAAACCCTCATGGATTTGGCAAATCAAATGGAAATCAAACTTCGTGATTTCATGCCGGCATTCTTTATTGCAATTGCAGGTTCAACCTCTTCAACACCTGTGATGCAGTCTATGGTCACGATTGGTCCAGACTTAACTTTTGCACGCTTACGCCACGCCCTTGAAATTGTTGGCGGTCCGAGCAAAAAAGAAGCAAAAGTTTGGGAAAAATTAAACGAAAGCATTAAATTGCCGAAAAATGATTCAATCAGCGACGCACAATTCAATTTCTTGTTGACGTGAGCGTGCAATATCCCTAATATTGCGCTCACACAGACTGGGGGTCATAGCTCAGTTGGTAGAGCGCTACAATGGCATTGTAGAGGTCAGGAGTTCGATCCTCCTTGACTCCACCAAATTGTTTTACCTGTGTTGCCTCATCTGTCCCTATCGTCTAGAGGCCTAGGACATCGCCCTTTCACGGCGGTAACCGGGGTTCGAATCCCCGTAGGGACGCCATATTCAAGATGGTGACATCTTTGTAAAAAACCCAAGCATAATGACTTGGGTTTTTTATTGCCTAAATGTTTATTGATTTTACTCATCCAGCTTTTTTGCATTCTGAATTAGAACGATTAGAATAATGCTGAGATCATTCATATGGAGTCATCATGCAATACCAATGTCCAAAGTGTCAAAGTCGGAAAATTCTCCCTGTTGCAAATGGTAATACCCCTGCTGCTCGCCCTGTTGTACCGAAGAGTTTGGTATTTTTGATTCCACTACTATTTGTTTTATTGCTTTTGGTTGTGACCAGTATTGTGATGTGGATTTTTAGCAATGGTGCAGGTCAAACAGTGCAAATTGCAACTGTTGTGGTCTTTATTGCAACCGTTATTGCTGGTGTTCTTTTTTGGCGAGACCTTCCAGATTTTAAAATTTCTATGCAGTCTTTTATGCAAGCCAATAAAAATTGGAAATGCCGTGATTGTAACCACGAATGGCAAATTTAAAATCCATTCTGAAAAATTAAACCATTCATCTTAATGTGAATGGTTTTTTCTAGTGGTGTTGATGCATCATGATCTTCTGAACTATGCGAATGCACCATACATGCATCATCCTCGATTTGTAATGTCATTTCAGTGATCCCATGTTCATGACTGAGCATTTCCATTACTTGTTGGTATAACTGGTTTCTATCTGCTTCAGGTGCATATAAATGAACTGTTAAATGAACATTTTTAGAAGTAATTGCCCAGACTTTAAGTTGATGAATACTTTCTACACCCTCTACAGACAACAGATCATTCCGTAATTTCTCAATATCAATTTCCTCAGGTACACCTTCCAACAGGATATTGATACTTTGCTTCAGCAAAATCCAAGTTCGAGGTAAAACCCAAAAACCGATAAGCACAGCAATTACTGTATCGACCCACATCCAATCGCACCACCTACAACGACCCCGACAGAGCCAAGTGCATCACTCAGTACCTCTAGATAAGCTCCTTTGATATTCAAGCTTTCCTTCGCACTTGAAAATAGAATCTTCATTGAAATCAAGTTAATGACTAGACCGATGACTGCCACTATCATCATACCTACACTTTGAATTTCAGGAGGTTGACTAAAGCGTTGATAAGCTTCATAAAGAATATAAATTGCGACCACAAATAACATCAACGCATTAAACAGTGCCGCCAAAATTTCAAAACGCTGATAGCCAAATGTACGTTTATCATCCGCAGGCAATTTACCAATTTTAATCGCCACCAAAGCAATCGCCAATGCAGCAGCATCTGTAAACATATGAGCGGCATCAGACAACAAGGCCAAACTTTGTGTCATAAAGCCTGCAATTACTTCAACAATTAAAAATGTACTGGTCATCGCCAAAGCAAAACTTAGTTTTTTTGCATTCGATTCTGTCACAACCGCATGACTATGGTCATGTCCTGACTGTTCACTCATTTTGTACCTCTGCTTATTTTATAAAATGAATTGGTCATTTGTTATTTCCAATTATTGATAATAATAATTATTATCAATAATGATTTTTCTCTATATAATGCCTGCACAACATTTTTAGTTTTGACAATACCCCTTCTAACAGGATGTCTACAATGAAAAAATATCTTTGCCTTGCTTTACTATTTTGCTCTTATGGCCATGCACATGAACCCTATGTTGCTCCTTTGAGTTACCTCACTGCAAATACACAAATTCCTGTCATTGCTGGTTATGCAGAAGAAGCGCTCAATGCTGAGCATGCGCTCAAACAAGCATCTTTAACAGTCATTCAGCCTGATCAAAGCCAAATACAAGTTCAACCTGCCAGTACTTTAAAATCTGCGACTGTTTTCGACTTGGCTTTACCACAATCGGGGACTTATCAATTAACCAGTAATGTTTCATTTCCACTCAAATATGTTCAACATAACAAAGAATGGAAAATGCTTTTCGATGTGCCAGCAGAAAAAGCAGGAAACATCTCTGAACGAGACTATGTCGTTCCATCAGAGACTTTAAAAAAGCACCTGTACCTGTCAGCATTCAGCGTGAATGGTCAATCCAAAGCTATATTTCGAAAGACAAATCCTCCACTTTTCAAAACAAAACTGGTGCAATCATACAGGTTGAATTTAAAACTCATCCCAATGACATTCATGCACAGCAACCAGTACAAATCCTCATTACAAAATCAGGACAAGCTCTCAAAAATGCCGAGTTATTGGTTCGTGCTCAAGGCCAAACCGACAAACAAGCTTTGAATGTCCCTGTTGCTGCTGATGGCACAGCTACACTTAACTTCCCTCACTCAGGACAATATCTTGTTGAAGTCAGTGAAGTGATCAATAAAACAGCAAAACCAGTGAATCAAAACTACACCATCATTAGCTTGGGCGTATCTGCGACAAACAAATAAACATTTGCTTCAAAAAAGTCCCTCTCCTTGTTTACTCAAGGACGAGGGCTTTTTTGAAGCGCAAATAACACCACTAGGTACCTACTGGTTTTTCATCTTAGGCTCATTCATCCAACGATAAATCACAGGCAATATCACCAGAGTCAACAAGGTTGATGAAATAATCCCACCAATGACCACAGTTGCCAGTGGACGTTGCACTTCAGCACCTGTCCCTGTCGCTAAAGCCATCGGAACAAAGCCTAAAGAGGCAACACAGGCTGTCATCAAGACAGGTCGTAAACGTAAAATTGCACCTTGCCAAGTCGCATGATAGACATCGAGTTGCTGACGCAATTCTTTAATGAATGTCAACATGACCAAACCATTCAGCACGGCAACACCAGAGAGCGCGATAAAGCCGACACCCGCAGACATAGACAGCGGGATTCCTCGCAACCACAATGCGATCAAACCACCACACAAGGCAAATGGAACACCAGTGAAGACCAGTAGACTTTCTTTAAAGTTATGGAAAACAGCCATCAACAAGATAAAAATCGTAATCAATGCCAATGGAACCACCAATTGCATTCGTGCTTTAGCTGAAGTGAGGTTTTCAAACTGTCCCCCATAACTCAACCAATAACCTGCTGGCATTTCTTGTTTAGATAAGGTGGATTGTAGCTCTGTAACAAATGAACCTAAATCACGCCCTTCCACGTTTGTGGTCACAACAACCCGACGTTTACCATTTTCACGGCTAACCTGATTGATACCCAAAATATTCTCAACTTTGGCAACATCTTGCAGTTGAATCAAACCGCCATTCGGCGTTTGGATAGGCAGCACAGCCAAATGTTCTGGAGTACGTTGTGCATCATCCAAACGGATTACAAAGTCAAAGCGACGATCTCCTTGTAAAATTTGCCCAACATTTTGTCCACCTGAAATCAATTCATTAAAGCGTAGTTCAATCGGTTGCGAAAATTCACTGTTGTTGCCCGGCAAAGTTGCCAGAAAAGCAATCATCCGTTGACGTAACTCATCAATGCTTTCTTTCGGATTTTTCCATTCCTTTTGTGGTTTTAATAACACCACTGCATCCGAAATATTCGGTGGCATTACATCGGTCGCCACCTCCGCAGTACCAGTACGTGCAAAGATTGCTTTAATTTCTGGAAATTCTTTTAACAGCAGTTTTTCAGTGTTTTCCTGCATTCTTAAAGGTTGTTCTAAACTTGTACTTGGCGAACGCATTTGCTGTACTGCAAAATCTCCCTCGCTAAGTGTAGGTGCAAATTCACTACCAATCTGTGTTGCAAGAAGTCCTGTCAAAAATAGAATACACAATGCAAGTGTGATAACTAACATTTTGAACTGATAAGCCAAATTCGACACTGCTTCATACTTCTGTTTTAACCACAACATCCAACGACTTTCTGTTTCTTTCACCTCACCATTGACAAATAAAGCGACTGCCGCAGGAATAAAGGTAATCGACAGAATAATTGCACCAAGAAGTGCTAAGACCACTGTCATTGCCATTGGATGGAATAATTTAGCCTCGACCCCAGACAAAGCAAAGATGGGTAAATACACTACAAGAATGATCAATTGACCAAAAATCAATGGACGGTGTGCTTGTTTAGCCGCAAGAAAAACTTCTTTAAAGCGTTCAGATCGTGACAGTAAACGTCCCTTGGCATGTTGTGCTTCAGCCAATCGCCGAATACAGTTTTCCACAATCACCACAGCACCATCGACAATAATCCCGAAATCCAATGCCCCGAGACTCATCAAATTGGCACTAATTTTTTGTTCAACCATACCTGCCAAAGTGAATAACATGGATAATGGAATCACACAGGCAGTAATTAAAGCAGCACGGAAATTTCCTAAAAATAAGAACAGAATAACAATGACCAGAATCGCCCCTTCGACCAGGTTCTTCTGTACAGTTTTAATCGCTCGTTCAACCAAATCAGTTCGGTCATAGACCGTTTCAATCACAATTCCTTTAGGTAATGATTGCTGAACCTCCTTTACTTTGGCATCTACAGCACGTGCCACAGTACGACTGTTTTCTCCCATCATCATCATAGCGATGCCCAGTACAGTTTCTTCACTGTTATAGGTTGCACCACCTGTTCGAAGGTCGTGTCCAATGGCCACTGTTGCCACATCAGCGACACGGATTGGGAAACCATTTTTAGTGCCAATGCTGACATTTTGAATATCTTCAATACTACTCAGCATTCTAGGAACACGCACAGTCAATTGCTGTCCGTTGGTTTCGATAAATCCAGCACCTCGATTCTCATTATTCAATGTCAAAGCATTTTGCAAATCACTCACAGGAATCTGTAATTGTTGCAAACGGTTTAAATTAGGCGTGACCACATAGGTTTTATTAAAACCACCAATGGAATTGACTTCTGCCACACCCGGCACACGCTGTAATTGCGGGCGCACGATCCAATCCTGAATTTCACGTAAATCCATTGCGGTATAAGGTGTACCATCAGGTTTCTTGGCATTAGGTTCAGCTTTGACGACCCACTGATAAATCTCACCCAAACCTGTCGATACAGGAGACATGGTGGGTGAAATATCATCTGGAAGCGCGGTTTGGGCTTCTTGGATACGTTGATTGATTTGTTGTCGAGCCCAATAAATATCCGTGCCATCTTTAAAAATAATGGTGACTTGCGATAAACCATAGCGTGAAATGGAGCGGGTCATTTCCAATTTAGGTAAACCAGCCATCGCCGTTTCGATCGGATAGGTAATGCGTTGCTCAACTTCTAACGCAGTAAAGCCAGCCGCCTGTGTATTCACTTGTACTTGTACATTGGTAATATCGGGTACAGCATCAATGGGGAGTTTTTGATAACTATAAACACCGACTCCAATCCAAGCCACGATAAATAGCATCACCCAAATGGCATTTTTAATCGAAAATTGAATCAGTCGATCAAATAGCCCTTCAGGTTTTGGTAATTCAGCATCTTTGTCTAAATCTCGCTTTGAATCAGGAGCGTCATTAATGGTCATGGCTCGCATCCCCCTTTTCTAGTTCAGATTTGAGTAAAAAGCTTCCTTGAGCGGCATACTGTTGCCCTTGTTTTAAACCAGACTGAATTTCAATCCACTGACCATCGCTAGAGACCTGACCTAGCACCACAGGTTGTGGCGTGAACTCCATTTTCTTATCATGCTCACTTGCGACAAAAACAATATCTTTCCCTTCAACCTGTTGTATCGCGCTTTTCAATACACGTAAGGCTTGAGCTGAGCCTGGTTGTTTAAGTTGAACATTCACCATTAAGTTTGGGCGTAATTCAGCAGCATTCGAAAGCACTTTGGCACGAACTTGTAACCGACCAGTTTGCATATCAGCCTCACTGTTTAAGCTCTGAATTTGAGCTTTAAACATATTCCCCGTCTGCAACGATTTAAATTCAAGCTGCTGATTAGGTGCTGTGGATGAAAACTCCGAACTTGGAACAATGAATTCAAGCCATAATTGATCAAGTTGATCAATCACAAATAACTGACTGGCGAGTTGTACATTCTCACCCATGACCAGATCTTTTTTGCTGATGATGCCTGCAATGGGTGCTGTTAATACATAGCGCCCTTTACTACTAGAGGAAGCCCCCAAAGCGGACAATCTAGACTTTGTTGCTTGCACCTGAATTTGTGCTTGTTTATAAGCATTGTATGCACGTTGATAATCCTGCTTAGCTGAAATCCCCTGTGACCACAATTGACGTTCACGCTCAAAATCTTGTTGCGCCAATTCCATTGCAGTATGTGCGATTTGCAGATTTGCTTGCTGATCAACCAAGTCTGGCACGACAAGCGTTGCCAAGGCCTGTCCCTTTTCGACACGTTGCCCAAGCTCAACATTTACGGCAACCACTTGCCCACTGAATGCTGGTGATACGTGCGCCTGACGATCTGTATTGACGATTAATTTTGCAGGATACGAAGCAGACTTGACCACAGCACCCATTTCAGCTTTAGCAATTTGTACACCTTGCTCTGCCAACTGTTTTGCTGTCAGACTAATCGCCTCTGCATGTTCCTCCTCACCACCTTTTTCACCTTCTTTTGAATGGTCTTGGGCGTTTTCACCGGCCCCCTCTTCATGACCATGACCTTCTTCACCCTTTGCTTCTTCTTTTACTGGAGCTTTTTTGTTTGAAAAGAATAAGCCCATCGCGATTAGTGCAGTCACGACAATAGCAATGATAATCAGTAGGCGTTGAGAAATTTTGCCCTGCTGATGCTGAAACGATTTGAATTGATTTAGCATATTAATTTCCCCCACCAATCACTGGTAATGCTTGTGTCTCTTGCCATAAATTTTGATTAATCTGTGCGATAGCATCTTTGGCCATGATTTGACTTGGCTCTACCCCCAAACTCAAACTCTCCGCCTCAATAGCACGTTGCCATCCATCCTTTAATGATTGCACCTTACGTAAACGCACGTCTTGCAACTGTAAAGTCGCCTGTTGCACATCTGTGACGGCAAATTTACCCACCGTAAAACCCAATAAAGTTTTACGTTGTACTTGTGCTGCGAGTGGAATTTGCGATTGATCTACGGCATTAAACTGCATTTCCAACCCTTGCAACTCCGTCAATAACGTTCCCACCTGTAGAGCATTTTGACGAAGATAAAACTCTTGTTGTTTATCCAATAAATCTTCTTTGGCGCGTGCAATCTGGACACCATATTGCTGACGATTAAAAATATTCAACGGAATAGATACACCCACGACAAGCACGTTATCAGTAGGCGTTTGCGGAGATCGTGTACGATTCACCCCAAAATTTACGGTTGGATTTGGGCGTGCTGAAGCTTTTAGTTGATCGACCGTAGCCTTGGCTTGTAATACCTGTAAACGGCGTGATTTTTCAAATAAATTATCAGATAAATATTCTTGTACTTGTTGATGGGTAGATGCAGGCCATAACGATTGAGGTTCTAAACCAATACCAATAGATTTGTCTGAATCCCCCCATAAGTTTGACAATTGCTGTCTGGCAACTTGAACTTGCAAATCGGCTTGGCGGTATAAGCGTGCATTTTCGACATGACTCAACCGCACACGATCAACATCTACCTGTGCAACCCCACCCGCCTGATAACGTTTTTGAATCGCATTTAAGTTTTCTTCACTGACTTTGAGCTGCTCTTGAACCACATTGCGTTCCAGTTCAAAAATTGCCAGCTGCGACCATAAATATTTGACTGCCAACTCAAGCTGAGCTTGGTAAATACGTTGATTTAGCGTGCTTTGATCTTTAGAAATCTGCGCCAGTTTTTGAGCTGATTTTCGCTCACCAAAAATATCCAAGCGCTGAGAAATCCCAATCGCAAGTTCTTTTTCATCTGTTGAGCCAAAACCTGTTTGCTGTACCGATAATGCAGGATTAGCCCACAGTTTGGCTTGTTTAATATTTGCATCAGCGATTTGCTGCTGCGTTTGCCATACATTTTGTGTTTGCTGATATTGCTCCGTCTTTGCAATTGCTTGTTGCAAAGTTAAAGACTGTGTTACTTCATCCGCCCAAGTTGCTGATGCAATCACACTCAGCATCAAAGTACCAATCAGAGAGCGCTTTAGGTTAAATTTTGGCTTTTGAATGGCTTTACATATTTTTTTAGGCATAAGTATGCTCCACTAAATTAAATTATTAGCGGTGAGTTTGTTTTTCAGCTACCCCACCTTATAGCGGGGAAAAGAGAGGAGGCGGGTTAGGAAAATATAAATAAGGTGACTGGTATAAATTATTCCAGCCTAAAAAGGCAGTTTCGAGGTAGGCGATGAATTTCGGTCGCTCAGCCTGTTGTTGATCCCCAACCACAATAAAATGAAATAGCGATGGTAGATGATCGCGATGATCATCATTCAAATGGCTGAGAAATTCCTTAGCGTCGACAGCATGCTGATGCATCGATTGTTGTTGAGCCTGTGCATCATTTTTAACACTATGATCTGCCCCACCAATAGCATCTTTTAGTGTTGGATGCTGTTGCTGATCTTGATCACAATCTGGTGCATTGTGATGGCCGAAATGCTGACTCGCTAATTTTTGAGATACAGTCGTGGTTTTTTCATGATCACAAAAAGCTGCCGCCACATTCCAAAGGCTTTGGAACATGAACAAACTCAGCAAGACTGTGATAAAAATACCCGAACGCTTCACAGATTCGACTCATCCTCAAAATACACGCTGAATATAACAAACTTTGCTGGTGCAATAAAATTACAGTATGGTAATTTTCATTTTTTCTAAACAATATATTTATCATTTTTACACCAACAAAAATATATAAAACGCAATTGACAAATTACATTAAATAATTTGCAAAGTTTATAAAATCAGCTAGATTACTTATATCTAATCAATTTTTTATGATTAGCAATCTCTTTTACTTTGTTAATGGATTAGCAAGGAGGTTTTATATGTTGGTGCATATTTTTAACCGTTTTTTAGGAGATTCAACATCTCGCAGAGCATTTGAACAAAATGCTTCTGAAGCCACGCTCGAAAAAGCGCAGGCACATGATTTTGAAGATCAACATTTAAGCTCAGATGAAATCGCAAATCGTAATGCTATGTGGTGTTATCTCCGAGCAGCGTTACGTGGAGATCAAGAAGCTCAGTACAAAATGGGACTTAGCTACCTAAATGGACAATTAGGCTTAGATCGCAGTTATAGCCATGCTGAAAAATGGCTCGAACAAGCGGCTCACCAAGGTCATCTTCATGCAAAAGAACAGTTAAAGAAAGCCTATGATGAACTTGCCTTTTCATAAATTATGTTAAAAATATTGTATTTATTAAACAATAAACAGGGTTGAAATCAACGCTGTTTATTGCTCAATCCTGCTTAAATATCCAACTGAATTTATTTGCTTATTTTTCAATCAAACTGTCATTATTGAGGCTTTTAAATTTTGCTTCAATATGGTAAAAATCACTAAATAAACAAAAAAACAATAGAGCAATTACTCTAAAAATATTTTTAAATTCAGTGGTTTAATCACTAGTAATTTTATTTTTTTTGTATATTATTGCCCCCAATAAAACTGACTATCTTTTATACAGGGATAGCTTCACCCAGAAACTAAAAATACAGCTCATATATTCATTTTAGCAAAATCAGGAAAATAGCTATGAATCAGAAATTGGAGCAACTTTTTCAAGAAAAGGTTCAAGGTAAAATTGCACTCATTACAGGTGCGTCTAGTGGTATTGGTTTAACGGTTGCAAAAAGACTTGCTGCGGCAGGAGCGCATGTACTTTTAGTGTCTCGTACAGAAGAAACACTTAAAGAAGTCCAAGCAGAAATCCAAGCAGAAGGTGGTCAAGCGGACATTTTTCCGTGCGACTTAAATGATATGGATGCAATTGATACCGTCTCTAAGCAAATCATTGCTTCGGTTGATCATATTGATATATTAATTAATAACGCTGGACGCTCAATTCGTCGTGCTGTACATGAGTCAGTAGACCGTTTCCACGATTTTGAGCGTACCATGCAGCTCAATTATTTTGGTGCTGTACGCTTAGTATTGAACATCTTACCGCAAATGATGACACGCAAAGATGGTCATATCATTAATATCAGTTCAATCGGTGTTTTGGCCAATGCAACTCGCTTCTCTGCCTATGTTGCTTCAAAAGCTGCTTTAGATGCGTTTAGCCGTTGTTTATCCGCAGAAGTACATTCTCATAAAATTGCGATTACCTCTGTCTATATGCCTTTGGTTCGTACACCGATGATTGCACCAACCAAAATTTATAAATATGTTCCAACACTTTCTCCAGAACAAGCTGCAGATCTGGTGGCTTATGCGATTGTTAAACGTCCAAAGAAAGTCGCAACCAACTTAGGTCGTTTAGCTTCAATTACCTACTCTATCGCACCAGGAATCAACAACAAATTGATGTCGATTGGCTTTAATTTATTCCCAAGCTCTACTGCTTCTGTAGGTGAACCACAGAAACTGAATCTGGTACAACGTGCCTATGCTCGCTTATTCCCAGGCGAACACTGGTAATTTGCACCACTGAACTGATATTCTCCTTGCTGAAATATCAGTTCAGATATAAGGTATTGAAAATCACTAACAAATAAAATAACAATACACAGCAATATACATCCACAGAAACATAACCAATAAAAAATGAGAACACCATGTTAAAAAAACCATTGCGTCAACAAAAAAACCCGATTGCTCAAGCTGTTTTACTTTGTATCAGTCTAAGTACCCCCATGCTGGTTCCAAGCTATAGTTATGCAGAAACCGCAACTGCTGAACAAAGCCCTGTAAACAGTGAAAATACTTCAGCTCAATAACAAAGTCCCTATGCTCAACTCAATTGGGAAATTGGCCCGAAGAAAGAAAATATTGCCAATGTTGCAACCTTAAATACCATCAAAGGAGATGGTTTTCTAGACTATTCAAATTCTGATAAATTTTTAGAGTTGTCTGGGAATCTCACCTCAGGCACAACCAATATTCTGGTTGCAGAAGATGATTCTTGGTGGGCAACTTTTGATTTTGACCCTTCGGGCTATGTCAAAGACGATGAAAAAATTGATGCTGATGCTTTACTAAAAGAATTGAAATCTTATGACGAAGCTGCCAATGATGAACGAGTCCGTTTAGGTTTAGAAAAGCTCTATACAGATAGCTGGGCGGTTGCCCCGAAATATGATCCTGTTTCCAAACACTTAGAATGGGCTTTAAAAGTTCGTAGTGCAAACAATACTGAAACCATAAACTATACAGTTCGCCTATTAGGTCGCACAGGTGTTATGAGTGCAACATTGGTTTCTGATCCTGAAAATTTAGATAAAAACATTCAAGCTTTTAAGAAATCCATTCAAGGATTTGAATACAATACTGGTCAACGTTATACCGAGTTCAAAGCAGGTGATAAGGTTGCTGAATATGGTTTAGCTGCATTAGTCGTAGGTGGTGTAGCTGCAGTTGCAACGAAAAAAGGCTTTTGGGCAATGATTGCAGCATTCTTTGCTGCAACATGGAAGTTTATTTTGGTCGGATTTGCTGCTCTCTTTGGATTTATTGGGAAAATTTTTAAAAGAAACAAAGAATAATGATCGCATTCGAGTATCTTATCATTCTGGGTTTAGTCGGATTTTATCTATATGATTCGGCTAAACTTTGTTTCTATAATGAGTTTTTCATTCTAAAAGGCTTCAGTGCAAAATTTAAACTACAGTTACAGAATAATCGTCTGAGTATTTTAAAAAAATTCCTGATGATTCCTTCGCCCTTTTCCCCACAATATTTATGTTTTATCGTGCGTTGGCAATTGACCCAAACCGACCAACATAATGAAGTTATACAACAAGAAATTAATCATATTCTACACATTCAAAAAATCTTAAAACCCTTGCAGGCTTTAATCTTCTTAAACGCATTGCTCATGTTGATTTTATTTCCGATGGCGTTATTGAGCCAATGGAATTATTTATATATGGCCATTTTAATTGTGCTGATTTATAGCATAAATATCATCAGTATTGCCTGTGTATTTTTACAACGCAAAAATTTGTGTTTGTCTAATTTGAAATTCAGTCATCTTGTTGTAGACGCCCTCCTTTGCCCGCCATTTGCATTAAATATGCTACAGAAAATCAGTCTGGCTTCTGATTTTAAAACAGATGGTATTATTATACTGGCACAACATTTACTTCAAACAGAGGATTTTCAGGCCTTGATCTCGCAAACCATAGCAGATATCGAAATCCTTAAAAACAATCACAATACAGGACCAATATTGTTGCAACAACTCGACCTTAAGCAGAACTATCTCCATCGTTTAGGTCTTGATTCTCAATAAACATCAGGTAATGACCAAATAACAGGATCAGCTTTGAAGGATTACCTTAGATTACCAGTTTTTGTTTAAGTAACATTTCAAACCAATCTATAAAAAATTGAAAATATACAGGTCTATACTTTCTTTCTAAAAATAAAAAATTGATCGGGATTTTTAAACACGGCTCTTGTTCAAACAGTCTAATTAATCGCTGTTGTTCAATCCAAGGCTTTGCATCGAAAGCAGGAATCTGAATTATTCCCAACCCCTCTAAAGCAGCATGCAAATAGCTTTCCGTGTCTTCTACGCAGAGTTTGTAAGGAAGATCGATCTGTTTATTTTTAAAATACAAACGCTCAAAATCAGTTTCTAAATTTTTGATTTGATACCCAATCAGGCAATGGTTTTGTAAATGCCCCAAGCTCAATGGCTGCTGGAACTTATTAAGATAAGTTGAGGAAGCTAAGGTATATAAATCAACATTGGCAATCGGCCTGACAATCAAGTTTTCATCATCTATATCACCTACACGAAGTACACAATCCAGACGTTGTTCAATTAAGTCTGAATAGTGGTCATGGCTATAAATCGAGACTTTAATATTTGGATATTTTGCATAGAATTCATCAAGGTATGGAATCAAATATTGTGTTGCTATACGAATCGGCAAACCAATTTTAATTTGCCCTGTATGTTCACGATTTTTCAGTTTGAATTTATTCAGTTGTTCTGACTGTAGGATTAATTGCTTCACTTCCTGAAAGAAATGTACACCATCATTGGTTAAATTCACTTTTCTGGTCGTTCGGTTAAATAACAACATTTCATATTCTTTTTCTAAAGCTTGGATAGCATAGGTAATCGTTGAACGAGGTAAATCCAAGGTTTTTGCGACTTGTGCAAAAGAATGCTTTTCTGCAACCAAACAAAAGATTTTAAGCCGTTCAATTTTGTCCATCTATTATTCAACTTTTTCAAACAATCTATTCGATTCTAATCACTATTTAGAACAAAAAATAGCTTTTAGAATTTCAGCATCATTTATGAGTATTGGAGAATAAAAAATGATGTCGCATGAATTAAAAGATAAAACCGTCATTATTACAGGTGGAGCAAAAAACTTAGGTGGTCTGATTGCACGTAAATTCGCACAACAAGGTGCAAATCTGATCATTCACTACAACAGCCAAGAAACTCAGAAAGATGCAGAAGAAACACTCAAAGCCGTTGAACAACTCGGTGCCAATGCGACTTTGATACAAGCAGATCTCTCAAATATTCAAAATATCGAAACATTATTCATCAAAGCCAAAGAAGTCTTTGGTGGTGTCGATATTGCAATCAATACAGTAGGTCGAGTCCTTAAAAAACCTTTGGTTGAAACAACTGAACAAGAATTCGACTTAATGAACGACATCAACAATAAAATTGCCTATTTCTTCATTCAATCTGCTGGCAAACATCTAAACAATGGTGGAAAAATTTGCTCTATCGTCACCAGCCTTTTGGCAGCCTACACAGGCTTGTATTCAACTTATGAAGGCTTGAAAGCACCTGTTGAGCACTATACCCGAGCGGCATCGAAAGAGTATGGAGAGCGTGGTATTTCTGTCACTGCGGTTGCACCAGGTCCAATGGATACACCATTCTTCTATGGTCAAGAGGCTCCCGAAGCTGTGGCGTATCACAAATCAGCCTCGGCTCTTGGAGGTTTAACTCAAATTGAAGACATTGAACCTTTGGTACGCTTCTTAGTCACAGAAGGTTGGTGGATTACAGGACAAACCATTTTTGCCAATGGCGGTTATACAACACGATAAGCTTGACCATGATCAGTACCCATTGATTTAAATGGGTACTGCATCGCTAGAGCTTATGATTTTGACTGATCCATTCAGTGGTCAGTTCAATCGTCTGCTTGAGATTGGTTTCTGGTATTTGCCATTTTTGATTGAATGCTAAAAATTGATTGATATCTAATTGCTCAGTACGAATAAAACTCAACATTTCAACAGATAGATCTAACTGTCGAGCAAGCCACTTCCATTTTAAAATTAATTTTAAGATGCGAAGAGAAACAAAATATTGTGGTGGTTGAAGGCTTAACGTGTGAGCGACTTGTTGAATCAGTGCTTGCAAAGAAATTTGGCTTGGATTAGCGATCAATATTTCTTGATGGATTGCGTGTTGATCATGCGATGCTTTGCAAATTGCATTGACCAACATAGTCACTGAAACCAAGGGTAAATAGTGTTGAGGAGTTGCAGGTATTGCAGTCATTTTACCCCGTTTTAGCTGCTTAATAAGATGAGCAATCGGCTGATTTTCTTCAATTTCTCCAAAATTTTCATCGCCTATCACTGTTGCAGGATGTATCACTGTCCAATCAATCTTCAGCTGCTGCGCACATTGCATCCAAGCAAAATGAGCCTCAATTTTAGAAGCCTCATAAGCACCCAATTTTTGGTACACCGCTGTCCAATTGGTTGTTTCAATATTTTCCAAACAAATACCTGCTTCTTGCAAGTGCTGAGTGAGTGTCAGCATATAGCCAGAAAGATGGATTACCCGTTTCAGTTGGCAATGCTCATTCACACATTGAAGTAAATTAATTACACCTTTAACATTTACCTCTCTTGCTTGCTGCATTGAAAGATTCCATGCAAATAATGCACTGGTATTCAGTAAATGAGTGACCGTTGCAAGCTGTTTCCAATCCTCAACTGAAACACCCAAGTCAGGCAAAATGATATCGCCTTGTATACATATTAAATTTTGATGATCTATTGCTTGCTTTTCTAACCAAGCTTTCAAACTTGCTTCTTGTTGACCAAGATTGCGGCACAGCGCAAAAACATGATCATTGTCTTGAAGTAATTGCGCCACCAGAAATTTACCAATAAATCCTGTTGCTCCCACCACCAAGACAATCCTTTCGCTGCTTTGATTATTTTGCATCACACTATACTCTCCTTCATACTCACAATTAAGCTAAAGGATGGAGTACACTCCACGGTCAAGCGTTTCTTAGCAATAAAATGAAAAAGTGGAGAATTAAATGTTAATTGGCGAATTATCAAAAAAATAAGCCTCAGTCGAGACACCATTCGCTTTTACGAAAAACTTGAGCTGATTCAACCTTTGGTAAGAAATAATGGATATAAGGATTATTCGGAGCAAAACCTTCAGCAATTACAGCTAATTCAAACAGCAAAAAACTTAGGTTTTACACTAACTGAAATCAAGCAAATCTTAGATTTGGTCAATATTAGTGAAATTCCAGCAGCGCAATTTCAGCACATTTTAAAAGAGAAACTCAGTGCCATTCGCGAAAAAATTCAACAGTTGCAAAACATGCAGAATCTGCTTGAAAATCTCGTGATTGGCGAAGCTTGCCCATTTAAAAAGGATTGTGATATTTCCACAATTGTCTAATCCATAAAAAAACCGCCTTTCGGCGGTTTTAAGATATCAAGACTTATTTAGAGCCTTTGATCCCTGCTTGTAATAATAATGCACCTAAACCACCAATTTTATTTTCTTGAGGTTTTGCTGCTTGAGGCTTCTTGTCATGACGAGGCGCTTTATCCTTATTGTCATGATTTGGACGCCCTTGCTGTGGACGCTTACCTTGAGGTTTACGCTCAGTACGTTGCTCATTGTTATTGAACTCACGCTTTTGACGAGGTGCTTTAGCAGGTGCTTCAGAACCTTCAGGGCGCATCGACAAATTCACACGATTGCGCTCAGCATCTACAGTCAATACACGAACTTGTACAATTTGACCTGGTTTTACCACCTTATGCGGGTCTGCAACAAATTCATTGGCAAGTTCAGAGATGTGGACTAAACCATCTTGATGTACGCCAACATCAACAAATGCACCAAAGTTCGTGACATTGGTAATGACACCTTCGAGCTGCATTCCTTCAGTCAATTGACCCACTTCGGTAATATCTTCACGGAATTTAGCCGTGCGGAATTCTGGACGTGGGTCACGACCTGGTTTTTCGAGCTCACCAAGAACGTCTTGGATGGTCGGCAAACCGAATTGATCATCAACGAACTCTTCAGCGTTTACATGACGAATAATTTCAGTATTTCCAATGATATCTTTCACTGTGGTTGCTTTTGCTTCAACAATTTTGTTGACCAACCCATAAGATTCAGGATGAACAGATGAAGCGTCCAAAGGTTCAGAACCATCTTGAATACGCAAGAAACCTGCCGCTTGTTCAAATGTACGTTCGCCCAAACGTGGTACATTCTTTAACGCTTGACGATTTTCAAAACGACCATTTTCTTTACGATAATCAACAATTTGTTGGGCAATTGCTTTATTCAAGCCAGCGATATACCCCAAGATTGCTGAAGAAGCTGTATTGACATCCACACCCACAGCATTTACACAGTCTTTTACCACTGCATCCAATGTTTTTGCCAAATTGGTTTGATTTACATCATGCTGATATTGACCTACACCAATTGATTTAGGATCAATTTTCACCAACTCAGCTAAAGGATCTTGTAAACGACGTGCAATAGACACAGCACCACGAATGGCAACATCAAGTTCAGGCAGTTCAGCAGAAGCCAACTCTGAAGCAGAATATACCGATGCGCCTGCTTCACTGACTGAAACACGAGTTAAGATGAGGTCTGTATTTTCAGCCATCATTTCAGCTACAACTGCTTCAGTTTCACGGCTTGCTGTTCCATTACCAATGGCGATTAGATCTACATTGAATTCACGGCACAGTCTCGCCAGTTCTGCAATTGAACCCGCCTTATCTTCTTTCGGTGCAAAAGGATAAATTGTACTATGTGCCAACACATCCCCTGAGTTTGAAACCACAGCAAGTTTCACACCTGTACGAATGCCAGGGTCAACACCAAGCGTGGTACGAGAACCCGCAGGCGCTGAAAGTAACAAGTGGCGTAAGTTTTCTGCAAATACGTTCATTGCTTCGGATTCAGCAGCAAGGCGCTTTTCAGTTAACAATGAATGCTCGATGGTCGGACGTATTTTACCCAACCAGAAAAGCTTCGCAGTCTGTTTCATAAACGTTTGGCGTGATTCAGGTTGAACTGTTTCAAGATTGTATTCAGTTTCAATACGGGCCAATGGTGCATGATCTTCACCATCAACTTTAAGTCCCAATACGTTTTCTTGACGACCACGCAACATCGCCAATAAGCGATGTGAAGGCACTTTGTTTAAGTTTTCAGAGAAATCAAAGTAATCACGGAATTTTTTACCGACTTCTTTTTTCTCATCAGACGCAACCAGACTTTTTAACACAGCAGTTTTGGCAAAAGTGGCTTTAAGCTCTGTAGTCAATGCAATGTTTTGCGCCCAGTCATCAATGATGATGTGTTGAATTGCATCCAATTGGCTTTCAACATCAGGATATTCCTCATGACTAAACCCAGCCAATGCTTCAGTCGGATCAACTTGCTCTGCAAGCACTTTTTCTGCAATTGGGCCTAACCCCGCTTCTTTAGCTTTAAAAGACTTACTGGTACGTTTTGGACGGTACGGTGCATAAAGTTCTTCTAAAGCATTTTTTGTTTCAGCGGCATTTACACGGGCTAACAAATCATCAGAAAGCTTATTTTGTTCTTTTAAAGATTCGATTACTTTTTCACGACGTTCAAATAAATCACGTAAATAAACAAGGCGTGTGTCAAGTTGGCGTAATTGTATATCGTCTAAACCCTGCGTTACTTCTTTACGGTAACGTGCAATAAATGGAACACTAGAGCCTTCATCAATCAGTTTAATGGCAGCTTCTACTTGGTTTGGACGTACGGCAAGCTCACTTGCCAACTGCTGAACTAAGTCAGTCATCGTGTTTAATTCCACAAGGATAAGGACTAAAAGTTAGTGATTATAAAGACCGAGACCATAAAATCCACAATTGTTTTGCAATTTAGTAATGAAAAAAGTGATAAAAGTTCATTTTTCCTGAGTTTTTACAGTGCAATCGTCAATTTCACGCTGACCTTGGGCGTTCAAATTGCTTTGTAAAATAATTTTTCCGAGCTTCCATTGTGCACCTTTTCCCTGTCCACCACCAAAACGATTGAAATAGTGTAAATAACATGGTTGATAACCAAGTTTGATGACAGTGGTTTGAAAAAATACAGGTGGTGCTTCCATATACATGATTTCTTTCAGTAAAAAAGCAGAATAGCGTTGCTCTTTCAGTTGAAAATATCCATGCTGATCGGTTTGAGTTTCAGCCACTTGAACTGCTGCAATCGGTTGTCCACGCCCATCAACCACTTGTCCAGAGATCTCAGGTCGTGACAATCGGCTAATACATGCACTTAAACATAAACTTATTGTCAAAATACATAAAAGTTTCATTTGCAAATGGTATGTTATTTTATTTATAAACATAGAATGATCTCAAATATTTATAGATGTTGTCTTTTGGTTTCAAAACAGCCCGAAAATTGTATTTTTGAGCAATTTGATACATAGTCTTAACAAACGCTTAGGCATTATACTGAGATTGATGAATATTTATAATTTACAACATTAAGGGAGTACATCATGAGTTTGGTTGTACCTGCTGAAAATACAGATGTCGTACAAAACGAAACTGACCGCGTCGAACGCATTTTAGTGGTCGATGATGATGTGCGTTTACGTACCCTTTTACAGCGTTTTCTTGAAGACAAAGGCTTTGTTGTTAAGACAGCCCACGACGCAACACAAATGGACCGTCTACTACAACGTGAGTTATTCTCACTCATCGTTTTAGACTTCATGCTTCCTGTAGAAGATGGTTTAAGCATTTGTAGACGCTTACGCGCATCCAATATTGATACACCTGTCATCATGCTCACAGCACGAGGCAGTGACTCTGATCGTATCGCTGGTTTAGAAGCTGGCGCAGATGATTATTTGCCAAAACCATTTAACCCAAATGAGCTATTGGCACGTATTCGTGCTGTGTTACGCCGCCAAGTCCGTGAAGTTCCGGGTGCACCAAGTCAAAATGTTGAAGTGGTTTCATTTGGTCCGTGGTCTTTAGATCTTTCAACACGTACCTTGACCCGTGAAGGTCAGGTGGTGACGTTAACCACTGGTGAATTTGCCGTGTTAAAAGCACTGGTACAACACCCACGTGAACCTTTAACGCGCGACAAGTTGATGAACCTTGCACGTGGCCGTGAATGGGGTGCTATGGAACGTTCAATTGACGTTCAAGTGTCTCGCTTACGTCGTCTTATTGAAGAAAATCCAGCACGCGCACGTTATATTCAAACTGTATGGGGCGTCGGCTATGTTTTCGTTCCAGATGGTGCTGAATAAGGAATATCTCATACGATATTTATATTCGCGCTAAAATGAGATATTGAATTATGGGTGGCATTTTTGAATAAGGAATGCCACCCATATTTTATGGTGTAGAATTGACCGCTAAAAATAATAAACCCTGTAAGTCATCGTAAGATCCATGCTTTCTTATTTAATATAATCAAAAAGTTAGGTCAGATTAATTTTTAATGAATTTATGTAGATTCAAATCAGAAGTGCTCAGTCAAGTATGGATAAAATCACAGTTTTATTATTGCTATAAATTCATCATTGATTAAACTAAAATCATTGCATCACACGATATTGTCGAGTAACAGGATCAATCTGTGAAATTAGAACCTATAGACCCACAAGAATTTACCGACTTTGTTGCCTACAAGGAACGCAAACGCACGCCTTGGGAACGTTTTCTCGATAAAATTAAGCCTCGTTCAGCAGCAATGCGCACCACTGTACTGGTGGTTTTTGTTGTGTTCTTTAGCCTGTTTATGTCACTGTGGTTTTTCTGGAAAACGCTCTACTTACCTGAAATTCAGCAACATGCACGCTTTTTGGCGGTTGAGTTGGAAATGGTCAATAATCCGCGCTTACAAATTTATCATGATGATATTCAATTGGATATTGATGAATGGCTAAAACAGCGTGTAGGCGTAGAATATGTGACAGATCCCAAAGAATACCCAAATGTCAAAGAAAAAATTATTGCTGACTTCTTTACCAATCGTATTGAAAAACAATTGGCTCAAGAGTTAAAAATTAAAGATGTGACAGTTTACTTTCAATTTAAACCCAGTCCACGTATTTGGGTACAAACCCCTGAAATGAATGGTAACTGGGTGCGTGAGCCATTAAGCACTTATGCAAACTACAGTCCTGAGCTCATTTTAGGATGGTTATTAGGTATTCCGCTCATAGCCGCTGTCATTATTTTGACGCTGGTCAGACAGCTAAATCGTCCTTTACGTCGTTTGCAACATGCAGCAAATAACTACAGTAAGTCTGGCAAAGCACCTTACCTTGAAACCAATCACGGTCCACAGGAAATTCGAGAGGTTAACCAAGCATTTAACCATATGGTCTATACCCTCGAGCAGACAGAACGTGATCGTCAAATTATGCTTGCAGGTATTTCTCATGACTTAAGAACACCATTGACTCGCATTCGATTAAGTGCCGAAATGATGTCAGATGATGATTTCCTCAAAGAAGGTTTGATTTATGATGTAGATGATATGGATGCGATTTTGAGCCAATTTATCTCTTATATGCGAGATGGTTCTGATGAAGAAATACAAGAGACCAATATCAACAGCCTATTGCAAGAACTCATCATTCAATTTAAGCCCTTAGATATCCGTTTTACCCCACAAGAATTACCCGTCATTATCGCTCGTTCACTGTCACTCAAACGTCTGATTGGTAACTTGATCAACAACTCAAAACGTTATGGTGCAGAACCGATTGAACTCAGTGCCTCTCTAAAGGGCGATCATCTTAAGATCTGTGTTGCCGACAATGGTGAAGGAATTCCAGAAGACCAAATTGAAGGTTTAATGCAACCCTTTGTGCGTGGAGATGCTGCCCGTACAGTTCAAGGAAGTGGTTTAGGACTGGCTATTGTGAAACGGATTGTGGATATCCATCAAGGTGAACTGTCTATTTCCAACCGTCCTGAAGGTGGCCTACAAGCCATCATCGCCCTTCCACTTTCCATAAAAGTTGAGGAATAACCGACACCTACCAACCCGATTCAAAAGATTAAATAAACCTTGAGTGATCATTTTTAATGATCGCTCAATAAACCACCAAACAACTTTGTTTATTAATCACACAGGCTCTATTATTTTATTAATAAATAATAACTTAAAAACCATCACAATAATTTATACCTACATTTATTGAAAAAATTAGACCTTAGCATTAGAGGCATGCACAATTTAGTTTTAGGGCGGTACAATCCGTCTAGTTTTGAACAAGAATTGAGCGTAAACCATGTCTTTAGATCGTATATCTGTTTAGCATCTCTCCATGACAAAGTCATGAACGCAGAACAAGCTGCAACTTTTATCCAAGATGGCATGACTGTAGGGATGAGTGGTTTTACTCGTGCAGGTGAGGCGAAAGCTGTGCCTTTAGCACTGGTTAAACAAGCCAAAGTGAATCCGCTTAAGATTACACTGATCACGGGTGCTAGCCTGGGTAATGACCTAGACAAACAATTGACTGAAGCTGGTGTATTTGCTCGTCGCTTACCTTTCCAAGTTGATAACACATTACGTAAAGCCATCAATAAAGGTGAAGTGATGTTTATCGATCAGCATTTGTCAGAAACTGTTGAACAAATGCGTAATCTTCAACTGAAAAAACCTGATGTTGCAGTGATTGAAGCGATTGCAATTACTGAGGATGGTGGCATTATCCCAACAACTTCCGTTGGAAACTCAGCAAGCTTTGCTATTTTTGCTGAAAAAGTGATTGTCGAAATCAACACCAACTTAAGCCCAGCTTTTGAAGGTTTACACGATATTTATATCCCAACTTATCGTCCAACGCGCCAACCTATTCCGTTAACTCAAGTTGATCAACGTATTGGTACGCCTGCAATCAATATCGACCCTGCAAAAATTGTAGGTATCGTGATTAACAGTGAATTCCATGATTCTCCATCAACAGTGACTTTACCTGATGATGAAACACAATCAATTGCAAACCACTTGATCGCATTCTTTGAGAAAGAAGTTGAAGATGGCCGTTTACCTGCCAATCTTGGCCCTTTACAAGCAGGAATTGGATCTATTGCTAACGCAGTATTAACAGGTCTTAAAGAATCAAACTTTGAAGATTTGGTGATGTACTCAGAAGTACTTCAAGACTGTACCTTCGAATTGATCGATGTGGGTAAAATGAAATTCGCTTCAGGTTCTTCAATTACACTTTCTGCGAAGTATGGTGAAAAAGTATTTAATAACCTTGAACAATACAAAGACAAATTGGTTCTACGCCCTCAAGAAATTTCAAACCATCCTGAGTTAGTTCGTCGTCTCGGTATCATTGGTATCAACACTGCACTTGAGTTCGATATTTACGGCAATGTTAACTCAACACACGTTTGTGGCACTAAGATGATGAATGGTATCGGTGGTTCACGTGACTTTGCACGTAATGCGCATCTGGCAATTTTCGTGACCAAATCAATTGCAAAAGGTGGTGATATTTCTTCTGTTGTACCATTTGCATCACATATCGACCATGCTGAACATGATGTTGATATTCTGGTTACTGAGCAAGGTCTTGCTGACTTACGCGGTTTAGCACCACGTGAACGTGCTCGTGCTGTAATCGATCACTGTGCTCATCCAATGTATCGTGATGCGTTAAATGACTACTTTGATCGTGCATGTGAAAAAGGCGGTCAAACACCTCATATTCTTCGTGAAGCACTTTCTTGGCACTGTAACTTCGAAGAAATAGGTCATATGTTGACAACACAAGACCAAGCTAAAAAATCTGCATAATATTTCTGCTCAATATTTTAGCTCAATAAAAAACGCCCTTAAGGGCACTACTGTCCCATAGTTTAAATTAAATAAAAAAACCTGAGTCTAAATAGTTAAAATATAAGTGCGAACAAACACTTCAACTATAAGGACTCAGGTTTTGTCACATCAGAATACCGTATTTCATCAATTACTCAAACCCATTTTGAGACAAGATTTTGAACGTCTTGCAAA